>NZ_CP149994.1:2528413-2844465 GCF_051307055.1 Dryocola sharpae
ACGGTCTGCTGCATCTGGCCGTTGTGGATACGGACGGAACCGCCGCCCACCTCATAACCGTTGATAACCATATCGTAGGCGTTAGCCACGGCCGCTTCCGGGTCGGCAGCCAGCTGCTCAGGCGTCATATCTTTCGGCGCGGTGAACGGGTGGTGCATCGCGGTCAGGCCGCCTTCGCCGTCATCTTCGAACATGGGGAAATCGATAACCCACAGCGGCGCCCAGGCGCTTTCGTTGGTAATCTTCAGATCCTTACCGATTTTCAGACGCAGCGCGCCGAGCGCGTCGGCAACGACTTTCTTGCTGTCGGCGCCAAAGAAGATCATGTCGCCATCCTGCGCGCCGGTGCGGGCCAGAATTTCTTCCACGATTTCGGCATTCAGGAACTTGGCTACCGGGCTGGTGATGCCTTCGGGGCCTTTCGCGCGCTCGTTGACCTTGATATAGGCCAGCCCTTTCGCGCCGTAAATCTCAATGAACTTGCCGTAATCGTCAATCTGTTTACGGCTGATCTGCGCACCACCTGGCACACGCAGCGCGGCTACGCGACCTTTGGCGGCGTTCGCAGGCCCGGAGAAGACTTTGAACTCAACGTCTTTCACCAGATCGGCAACGTCCACCAGCTCCATCGGGTTACGCAGGTCCGGCTTATCGGAACCGTAGCGGCGCTCGGCTTCTGCAAACGTCATCACCGGGAAATCGCCCAGGTCGACGTTTTGCACGTCCAGCCACAGTTTGCGCACCAGTTCTTCCATCACTTCACGCACCTGCGGCGCGGTCATGAAGGAAGTTTCCACGTCGATCTGGGTAAATTCAGGCTGACGGTCAGCGCGCAGGTCTTCGTCGCGGAAGCATTTAACGATCTGATAGTAGCGGTCAAAGCCGGACATCATCAGCAGCTGTTTGAACAGCTGAGGAGACTGCGGCAGCGCGTAAAATTTGCCTTTATGCACGCGCGAAGGCACCAGGTAGTCACGCGCGCCTTCCGGCGTGGCTTTAGTCAGCATCGGGGTTTCGATATCAAGGAAACCATGGTCGTCCATAAAGCGACGCACGAAGCTGGTGATTCTGGCGCGAGTCTTCAGACGGTTCGCCATTTCCGGGCGACGCAAATCCAGATAGCGGAATTTCAGGCGCGCTTCTTCGGTGTTGACGTGATTTGAGTCGAGCGGCAGCGATTCAGAACGGTTGATGATGGTCAAATCGGTCGCGAAGACTTCTACCGCACCGGTTGCCATATCTTTGTTGATGTTTTTCTCATCGCGCGGACGCACGGTGCCGGTGATTTGTATGCAGAACTCATTACGCAGTTCAGAGGCAAGCTGGAACGCGTCCTGACGGTCCGGGTCGAAAAACACCTGCACGATGCCTTCGCGATCGCGCATATCAATAAAGATAAGGCTACCGAGGTCACGACGACGGTTGACCCAACCACACAGCGTTACTTGTTGTCCCACATGGGATTGATTGAGCTGCCCGCAATATACTGTACGCATGAGATATCCCTTAAATTAGCCGTGCGCTGTTTGTTACCCGCTATCAGGCAACAGGTTGGCCGCTATTTTTTGTCTGTCATACTGGATGAAAAAAGGGGGCTATTATACTGGAAATAATGCCCGGCGATAAGCCCGATACGACTGACCGGCGCGTTTCAAAGCGCCTTGTTTCGTCAAAACTCACAAAAATTAACAAAAATAGTAAAATGTGCAGCCCGGGTTCCATCGTAAGGTATTCACCGCCAACTAATTTTGCCCCGGAGTCACCCTATGTCTGAATTTAATCCATCCCGTACCGCGCTGGTAGTTATCGATTTGCAGGAAGGCATTCTGCCGTTTGCCGGCGGCCCGCATACCGCCGAGGATGTTGTAGCCCGCGCCGCTAAGCTTGCAGAAAAATTCCGCGCCAGCGGCTCGCCGGTAGTGATGGTCCGCGTAGGCTGGTCAAAAGACTTTGCCGAAGCGCTCAAGCAGCCAGTAGACATGCAGCTGCCCGCCCGCGCCCTGCCGGATAACTGGTGGCAATATCCCGCCGAGCTTGGCAAGCGCGATAGCGACATTGAAGTCACTAAACGCCAGTGGGGCGCGTTTTACGGTACCGACCTGGAGCTACAGCTTCGCCGTCGCGGTATCGATACCATTGTACTGTGCGGTATCTCAACTAATATTGGTGTTGAATCTACCGCTCGCAACGCGTGGGAGCTGGGGTTCAATCTGGTGATTGTCGAAGACGCCTGCAGCGCGGCCAGCAGGGAGCAACACCAGAGCAGCATGACGCATATCTTCCCGCGTATTGCCCGCGTGCGCAGCACTGAGGAGATTATCTGCGCGCTATGATCTACATCGGCCTTCCGCAATGGTCGCATCCTAAATGGACGCGTCTGGGCATCACTTCTCTTGAAGATTACGCTCGCCACTTTAACTGTGTGGAAGGCAATACCACGCTGTACGCCGTTCCCCGGGCAGAAACGGTGCTTAGCTGGCGCGAGCAGACCAGCGATGATTTTCGTTTCTGCTTTAAGTTTCCGGCGACGATTTCGCACAATGCCGCGCTGCGCCAGTGCGGCGATCTCACCGCTGATTTTCTGGCGCGCATGTCCCCGCTCGCCAGCCGCATCGGGCAGTACTGGCTGCAGCTTCCCGCCGCGTTCGGGCCAGAAAGTTTGCCTGCGCTGTGGAGTTTTCTCGACGCCTTGCCAAAGGATTTCACCTACGGCGTTGAAGTGCGCCATCCCTCCTTTTTCGATAAAGGTCCCGATGAACAGGCGCTCAACCGCGGCCTGCATGAACGCGGCGTGAATCGCGTTATCCTCGACAGCCGGCCGGTACACAGCGCAAAGCCCGACAGCGAAGTTGTCCGCGAAGCGCAGCGTAAAAAACCTAAACTGCCCGTGCACGCCCTGGTGACGGCCAGCGATCCGCTGGTTCGTTTTATCGGCAGCAACGATATGGAGCAAAATCAGGCTCTCTTTGACGTGTGGCTTAAAACGCTGCCGAAGTGGAGAGAAAAAGCCACGCCCTGGCTTTTTTTACACACCCCCGATATTGGCCAGGCGCCCGAACTTGTCCATACGCTCTGGCCCCGTCTGCAGCAGGCCCTCCCCGAGCTGGGCCGCGAACCGGCTATTCCGCAGCAGAACTCTCTCTTTTAGGAGTAGCGACAGCCCGCCGTCCGCACTGCTATCATAGAGGCCGTGCTGTAACTGTCCCGATAGGATGTGAGTATGGTAAGCGCGCTCTACGCTGTGCTGGGTGCAATGCTGTTGATTAAGTTTTCTTTCGATGTTGTTCGTATGCGTCTGCAATACCGCGTCTCTTATGGCGACGGTGGCTTTACCGAACTCCAGAGCGCTATCCGTATTCACGGCAATGCGGTGGAGTATATTCCCGTCGCCCTGCTGCTGTTATTGCTGATGGAGATGAACGGAGCGGAAACCTGGATGGTGCACGTCTGCGGCATTCTGCTGATCCTCGGCCGCCTGATGCATTACTACGGTTTCCATCACCGACTGATCCGCTGGCGCCGCTCCGGCATGAGCGCCACCTGGTGTTCTCTGTTGCTAATGGTGCTGGCTAACCTTTGGTATATGCCGTGGGAGTTGGTTTTCTCGCTGCATTAACGCAAAATACGCCCCCTGAGATGCTGGCAAAGCAGGAAAAACCACGTTTTTTCCCGCTTTGTGACTGTCTGTCCAAAATCAATCAATTGATTTTCCTTATTATTTTCTGGTTTGCACGGATTTAACGTTATGTCTGACCGCGATACGCTGTTTTCCGCCCCCATCGACAAACTGGGCGACTGGACCTTTGATGAACGCGTGGCCGAAGTGTTCCCCGATATGATCCAGCGCTCGGTGCCGGGTTATTCCAACATCATTTCGATGATTGGGATGCTGGCGGAGCGTTTTGTGCTGCCGGGCAGCCAGGTTTACGATCTGGGCTGCTCGCTGGGGGCGGCTACGCTTTCAGTGCGCCGTAACATCCAACATGAGGGCTGCAAAATTATCGCTGTCGATAACTCGCCGGCTATGGTTGAGCGCTGCCGTCGCCATATCAATGCGTTTAAAGCGCAGACGCCGGTTGAGGTTATTGAAGGCGATATTCGCGATATCGCCGTCGAAAACGCCTCGCTGGTGGTGCTGAACTTCACGCTGCAGTTCCTCGAACCGCACGACCGCCAGCTGCTGCTGGAGAAGGTTTATAAAGGGTTGAACCCGGGCGGCGCGCTGGTGCTGTCAGAGAAATTCAGCTTTGAAGACGGTAAAGTTGGCGAGCTGTTGTTCAATATGCATCATGACTTTAAACGCGCCAACGGCTACAGCGAGCTGGAAATCAGCCAGAAGCGCAGCATGCTGGAAAACGTCATGCTTACCGACTCCGTTGAAACCCATAAAAAACGTCTCCAACAAGCCGGTTTTGACCATGCGGAATTGTGGTTCCAGTGCTTTAACTTTGGCTCGTTAGTCGCACTGAAATCAGGAGCGCCTTCATGATCGACTTCGGTAATTTTTATCAGCTTATCGCCAGAAGCCCTCTCGCTCCGTGGCTGGAAACGCTGCCTGCGCAAATCGCCACCTGGCAGCGCGAAAACCTGCACGGGCAGTTCAAACACTGGCACAACACGGTTGAGTACCTCCCGGCGCTTACGCCGCATCGCCTTGATCTGCTGCACAGCGTTACCGCCGAATCTCAGGAGCCGCTGAGCGAAGGCCAGCGTCTGGGCATTGAAAAACTCCTGCGCAACCTGATGCCGTGGCGCAAAGGCCCGTATTCCCTTTACGGCGTGGATATCGATACCGAATGGCGCTCCGACCTGAAATGGGATCGCGTTCTGCCGCATATTTCTCCGCTTGCCGGGCGCACCGTTCTGGACGTGGGCTGCGGCAGCGGCTATCACCTGTGGCGCATGATTGGCGCAGGCGCGCAGCTGGCGGTGGGCATCGACCCGATGCAGCTTTTTGTCTGCCAGTTTGAAGCCGTGCGCAAACTGCTGGGCAACGATCAGCGCGCCCACGTGCTGCCGCTGGGTATCGAGCAGCTTCCGGAGCTGAACATTTTTGATACCGTTTTCTCGATGGGCGTGCTTTATCATCGCCGCTCGCCGCTGGACCACCTTTACCAGCTGAAAAATCAGTTAGCGAAAGAAGGCGAGCTGGTGCTGGAAACGCTGGTTGTCGAAGGCGACGAAAATAGCGTGCTGGTGCCGGGCGAGCGCTACGCGCAGATGCGCAATGTGTATTACATTCCGTCCGCGCTGGCGCTGAAAAACTGGCTTGAGAAATGCGGCTTTGTGGACGTGAAGATCGTCGATCATTGCTACACCACCAGCGAAGAGCAGCGCCGCACCAGTTGGCTGACAACCGAATCGCTGGCCGATTTCCTCGACCCGAACGACAGCACGAAAACTATCGAAGGCTACCCCGCCCCGCTGCGCGCCGTGCTGGTGGCGCGTAAGCCGTAACCCTGGCCATAAAAAAAGCCCCAGCAAAGCGCCGGGGCCTGGTACAAGCAAACATCACATTGGGCGACATGATGCGCGGTTAAAAACTTTTTGCGCTCAGGCTGCCGTTTTTGCGGCAGCCAGCACGGCTTTCATTGCGGCCACCACGTCGCCATCAACGCAGTAGCGGTTAAACTCATCGGCTTCAGCATCTGCACTCATCGACACACCCGCTTTGCGGTAGCGCATCACAGAAGCAACGTTTTGCCCTGCGGAGCTGTGCACCTCGTCAACCCCCTGCTCGACAAACTTTTGCAGGTTGCCCAGGCGCACCCCTGCACCCGCCATAATGATTGGAGCACGGGAATGCTGTTTTAGTTCCCTAAGGAGCGAAAGTCCTGCTTCAGCATTCTGCTGCTGGCCGGAAGTAAGGATGCGCGCAACGCCTAAATCGGTTAACTGCTCCAGCGCCAGAACGGGGTTATGGCACATATCAAAAGCGCGATGGAAGGTAACTGCCATGCCGCGGCTGGCCTCCATTACCTGCTGCATACGCGAAATATCTATGTGCCCCTCTTCATCCAGCATGCCGATAACCAGGCCGGGATAGCCCAGCTCACGCACAAAGGCGATATCCTCAAGCATGGTGGCGAATTCACGCTCGCTATAGTAAAAATCGCCGCCGCGCGGACGAATAATCGGGTGTACGGGAATCGAAATTAACCGCTTCACTTGTCGCAGCACGCCTGCTGAAGGCGTTAATCCCCCCTCTTTAGGCGCCGAGCATAGCTCAATGCGGTCCGCTCCGGCCTGCTCAGCCGTCACGGCACAGTCGATGCCATAACAACATATTTCCAGCTTAGTCATTGATTATTCCTTAATAATGCTCTGCTTTACGCTTGTCTCACCGGGTCAGAATGCTACTCTGAAACAACGTTCACAAAGGGGTAATTTATCATGGCATTCAATTTCGACGAAGGGATCGACCGCCGTCACAGCGACAGCGCGAAGTGGAATAAATATGGTAACGACGTGCTACCGATGTGGGTCGCTGACATGGATTTCCGCTCGCCGCCCTGCATTCTGGACGCCCTTCATAAACGCGTGGAGCACGGCGTTTTCGGCTATGGCGGCAGGCCCCATGAACTCATCGACGTGGTGATCGAACGCATGGCCAGCCGCTATCAGTGGCAGATACAACCTGAGTGGATCGTTATCCTGCCGGGTGTTGTTGCGGGATTGAATCTCAGCGTCCGCGCCTTTACCGCAGCCACCGAGGCGACTATCGCGCCAACGCCTGTCTATCCGCCCTTTAAAAAATCCTCGGCTTCCGCACAGCGTCCGCAGCTTAACGTCCCGCTCAAACTCGATAAGGGGCGCTGGATAATGGATTTAGCGTCGTCTGCGCCATCGCTCACCGGCAAAGAAAAATTGCTGATGCTGTGCAACCCGCAGAATCCCGGCGGTACGGTCTATCGTCGCGAAGAGCTTGAGCAGCAGCTGGCGTTCGCGCAGCAGCATGATTTGCTTGTCTGCTCCGATGAAATTCACTGCGACCTGTTGCCTGAACCCGGCGTAAAACATATTCCGTTTGCCTCCCTGAGCGCGGATGCGGAGCAGCGTTCCATCACGCTGATTTCCCCCTCCAAAACGTTCAATATTGCAGGCCTTGGCGCTTCAGTCGCCATTATTCCCAACCCCGAATTGCGCAAAAGGTTTAACCGAACGCGCGAAGGCATTGTTCCGGGCGTGGACGTGCTGGCATTAACCGCAGCAACCGCCGCCTGGCGTGACGGCGAGCCGTGGCTACAGGAGCTGCTGCCATATTTACGCCATAACCGCGACAGGCTCGTTGCCGCCGTCAATGATCTACAGGGTCTGAGGATGACCGCCCCGGAAGCGACCTATCTGGGATGGGTTGATGCAGGCCAGCTTGCCGTTGATAACCCAACGCTGTTCTTTCAGAAGGCCGGGCTGGGCTTCTCGCCGGGGGCAGATTTTGGCGAGGCAAAATTCGTGCGGATAAACTTTGGCTGTACTCTGGCGACGCTTGAAGAGGCAATCAGCCGAATGAAGGCGGCGATCGGCGCGTTATAGCGGCAATCCCCGCCCGCCGGGGTTAAACCTGTTCGCTGGCGACGATCTCTTCAATACTCCACGGATGGAATTTGATCGTGACTTTGCCGTCGGTGACCGCAAGCGTTGGGTTTGGTAAACGTTCGCGCTCCCCTTTTGGCGAACTGGTTTTGACGGAAATGCCCGTCTGGCGTAAACCGGCATCGGACATCAAATCCAGCGCGCGCGCATTCAGCGTTTGCGGGTCGCCAGGCAGTACGATTTCAACGTGTTCCCAGCCTTCGTGCGGATAGCGCTTCTCGCCCGGCCACGGCAGTTCAACAACGGTAAACTTCCAGTGCTCAACGCAGACCGGTTCGTCGAGGCGGAACAGGCAAATGGGTCGATCGTTAATGATATTTTCCGACAGCAGCGTCCCGCATTTTTCAAGGCCGCTGCGCCAGCGCTCCGCCGTAGCATTCTGATGGCAGCGCAATGAAATGTGATCGGCATCAAGCGGTGCAATCTCCAGATCCAGACGCGCGGCAAGTTCCGCTAACGCCTGGGTAAAACGCGGAAGATCCGCCGCAATATCATTCAGTTCTGCAATTGTCTGCCAGTTGGCCATGGCGTCCTCCTCTGGTCGCGAAGGGGCTAATCTACCTTTTTCCGGCAGCTTCACCAACTTCCGCTACGCGGTGAAATGAACGAGTGGTTATTCACTGTACCGTTGATAGTAGTTCAGGGCGCGCAGGACAAGGCTTTTGCTGACGAGGGTGGAAAAATAAAGTTATACTTACGCCCTTATTTTATCCCCCCACGATACGGCTGCCGTAACCTCATGGCGGCCCAAAGCAAAATGTAAGGTATCCCGGTGAATATTCAGGCGCTTCTCTCAGATAAAGTCAGTCAGGCCATGGTTGCCGCAGGTGCGCCTGCGGATTGCGAGCCGCAGGTTCGTCAGTCAGCCAAAGTCCAGTTCGGCGACTATCAGGCCAATGGCGTGATGTCCGTTGCCAAATCGCTGGGCAAGCCGCCACGACAAGTCGCAGAGTCCGTGATCGCTAATCTGGATCTGACCGGGATTGCCAGCAAAGTTGAAATCGCCGGGCCTGGCTTTATCAATATCTTCCTCGAACCTGAGTTTCTGGCGAAAAACGTCGATGCGGCTGTCGCCTCCGATCGCGTCGGCGTAAATACCGTTGCGCCGCAGACCATCGTCGTTGATTACTCCGCGCCAAACGTGGCTAAAGAGATGCACGTCGGCCACATCCGCTCGACGATCATCGGCGATGCGGCGGTGCGCACCCTGCAGTTCCTCGGCCACAAAGTTATCCGCGCCAACCATGTGGGCGACTGGGGCACGCAGTTCGGCATGCTGATCGCGTATCTTGAAAAGCAGCAGCAGGAAAACGCCGGTGAAATGGCGCTGGCGGATCTCGAAGAATTCTATCGCGCCGCGAAGAAGCACTACGACGAAGACGAAGCCTTTGCGGAACGCGCGCGCGGTTACGTGGTGAGGCTGCAGGGCGGCGATGAATACTGCCGCGAGATGTGGCGCAAGCTGGTCGACATCACCATGGCCCAGAACCAGAAAACCTATCACCGCCTTAACGTGACGCTGACCCGCGACGACGTGATGGGCGAAAGCCTCTATAACCCAATGCTGCCGGGTATTGTGGCGGATCTGAAAGAAAAAGGTCTGGCGGTAGAAAGCGAAGGCGCAACCGTGGTGTTCCTTGACGAGTTTAAGAACAAAGATGGCGATCCGATGGGCGTTATCATCCAGAAAAAGGACGGCGGCTATCTTTACACCACCACCGACATCGCCTGCGCGAAATACCGCTATGAAACGCTGCACGCCGATCGCGTGCTCTACTTTATCGACTCCCGTCAGCACCAGCATCTGATGCAGGCGTGGACCATCGTGCGTAAAGCTGGCTACGTGCCGGATTCCGTTACGCTGGAACACCAGATGTTCGGCATGATGTTAGGCAAAGACGGCAAGCCGTTTAAAACCCGTTCTGGCGGCACGGTTAAACTGACCGACCTGCTGGACGAAGCGATGGAACGCGCGCGCAACCTGGTGGCGGCGAAAAATCCGGACATGCCTGCCGCCGAGCTGGAAGCCCTGGCGAACGCGGTCGGCATCGGCGCGGTGAAATACGCCGATCTGTCTAAAAGCCGCACCACGGACTATATCTTCGACTGGGACAACATGCTCGCATTCGAAGGCAACACCGCGCCTTACATGCAGTATGCCTACACCCGCGTGCTTTCCGTGTTCCGCAAAGCCGACATCGAAGAAGCGGAGCTGCTGAAAGCGCCGGTCGTTATTACGGAAGATCGCGAAGCGCAGCTTGCCGCGCGCCTGCTGCAGTTTGAAGAGACGCTGAACGTTGTCGCCCGCGACGGCACCCCGCACGTGATGTGTTCTTATCTGTACGACCTGGCGGGCCTGTTCTCCGGCTTCTATGAGCACTGCCCTATTCTTACCGCAGATTCCGAACAAGCCCGCAACAGCCGCCTGAAGCTGGCGCTGCTGACGGCGAAAACGCTGAAGCTGGGTCTGGATACGCTGGGTATCGAAACCGTCGAGCGTATGTAATGCATGCAGGGGGCGCTTCGCCCCCTGTTTTTCACGGCGGCTCACCTTATAGTTTGCCGACGGCTTTTCCTCCCGCGCTCCCGTATCAAATTTGATTTCTCCCGCTCCCCTATCTTTGCCCGACATCAACTAAACGTGAATTAAATTACTCCTTTAGGGTTAATTCCTTCGTAAAGTCCCTATACTTTGCATGCCTTCATTATCGCCATATAAGAAGCGATATTTCCGCAATGATTTTTCTTTTAAGGGACTTTCTATGAATAAATCAAACCGCTCGCCCAGGCGGCGTATGGCCTGGCTATGGGCGCTGTCGATCGGCGTCGTGCTGGGCGCGATCCTGCTGACCGGCGGTGCCACCGTTATGCATAAAACCAGCGATACGGCGTTCTGCGTCTCCTGCCACTCGATGCGGCAGCCGCTGGCGGAGTATCAGGGCAGCGTTCACTTCCAGAACCCGAAAGGTATTCGCGCCGAGTGCGCCGACTGCCACGTTCCGCACGGTCCCGTTGACTATCTGACTACCAAGGTGATGGCGTTGAAAGACGTCTGGGGAGAGATGACCGGTAAAATCGACACGCCGGAGAAGTATGACGCCCACAAGCTGGCGATGGCGCAAAGCGTCTGGGATAGCATGAAGAAAAACGACTCCGCGACCTGCCGCTCGTGCCACAGCTACGAGGCGATGGACGTGCTGGCCCAGCGCTCCGAAGCGCGCCAGGAGCATCCGGTGGCCATCAAAAACGGTGAAACCTGTATCGACTGCCATAAAGGCGTGGCCCACATTCTGCCGGATATGAGCCAGATCTCGGCCGCGGGAGCCAGTCAACTTTCCGCCGCCGCGGCGAAAATGCCGGAAAACGCGCGCCAGGGCTGGTCTATTGCCACCCAACCCTTCTGGCTAACCCCCGACGCCAGGCAGCATAACGCCGGCAACCTGATGCCCGGCACCGAGGTCAGTATCCTGAAGCGTGAAAACGGCATGATGCTGGCGCAGGTAAGCGGCTGGCAGCAGGACGGCGTTGACGAGGTGTTCTACGCCGCAGCCGGCAGGCGCATCCTGAGCGCGCTTCTCGGCGAGGAGGCGCGTCACCAGGTGAAGCGCCTGAGCAACTACACCGATCCGGAAACCCATCTGATCTGGCATCAAACGGCGCTGCAGGTCTGGCTACCTTCAGGACAGCTTATCGATAACCAGCAGAAAATCTGGGACTACGCCGCCTCCATGATGTCCGCGAACTGCACCGGCTGCCACGGCCTGACCGCCCTCGACCGCTTCAACGCCAACCAGTGGATTGGCGTAATCAAAGGAATGGCGCCCCGCACCTCCCTGGACCAGGAGCAGCTGCGGATTCTGACCCGCTACGTTCAGCAGCACGCCAGCGATATGCCCGCCGTAAATCAGAGCGCCAGTAAGGAGGCACAGTAATGAAAAATAACCGCGATGCGATGCAGATCGGCCGACGCCGTTTTCTGATCGGTACCGCCGCCCTGGGCGGCGTTTCCCTGCTGGGCGGACTCTGGCCCCGCTCTGTTCTGGCCGAGGCCGTAAGCCAGGCGCTGCCGCAGTTTGTGGCGCTGCGCCAGGCGCAAAAAGGCATTCTGACCGGCGCCCACTGGGGAGCTTTTGAAGCCATCGTCCGGGACGGGAAAATGGTCGAAACGCGCCCGGTGCAGGACGATCCCTTCCCGAATGAACTCATCACTATGGCCCCGCACCAGGTCCACGCTCCTAACCGCGTGAAATATCCGATGGTGCGTAAGAGCTGGCTTGAAGGCGGCGCCCGCCATTGCCGTCCTGAACTGCGCGGCTGCGATGAGTGGGTGCGGGTAAGCTGGGACAAAGCGTTGACGCTTGTGAGCGATGAAATTCGTCGCCTGCAAAGCGAGCATGGCCCGCAGTCTATCTACGCCGGCTCTTACGGCTGGAAAAGCGTCGGGATGCTGCACAACAGCCGCACCCTGCTCCAGCGTCTGATGAACCTGACGGGCGGTTTCCTGAGCTACGCGGGCGACTACTCCACCGGTGCCGCGCAGGTCATTATGTCTCACGTCATGGGTTCAATGGAGGTCTACGAGCAGCAGACCGCCTGGCCGAACGTGCTCGACAACACCCAGCTGGTGGTGCTCTGGGGCTGCAATCCGCAGGTCACCCTGAAAAATAGCTGGAACGTGCCGGATCATATCGGATCGGCAGGCTTCGAGGCGCTGAAGAAGAAAGGCGTGCGGGTTATCAGCATCGATCCGGTAAAAAGCGACAGCACCGCTTATCTGGATGCCGAATGGATCGCCCCGCGTCCCTATACCGACAGCGCCATGCTGGTGGGCATCGCCCATAGTCTGATGGCCGAAAAACTGCATGACGCCGATTTCCTGAAAACCTATACCGTGGGCGCCGATAAGTTCTTCGCCTACCTCAGCGGCGAGCAGGACGGCGTGGTAAAAGACGCCGACTGGGCCGCGGCCATCTGCGGCGTGGAAGCCGAAACGCTGCGCCAGCTGGCACGGGATATGGCGAAGCAGCGCACGATGCTCATGGCCGGCTGGGGCATTCAGCGCCAGCATCACGGCGAGCAGCCCCACTGGCTGCTGGTGACCCTGGCGGCAATGCTGGGGCAGATAGGCCTGCCCGGCGGCGGCTTCGGTTTTAGCTACCACTACTCCTCCGGCGGCAGCCCGACCGCGCGCGGCGGCATCCTTGCCGGGATCTCCGCAGGTGACGCGCCGAAGAACAGCCCAACGCCGATCCCTGTGGCGCGGATCGCTGAATGCCTGGCGAATCCGGGCAAAACCATCGACTTTAACGGGGCCAGAGTCACCTATCCGGACGTGAAGATGGTCTATGTGGCCGGCGGCAATACCTTTCACCAGCATCAGGATACCAACGCCCTGATCAAGGCCTGGCAGCATCCGGAAACCATCGTGGTTAACGAGCCTTACTGGACGGCAACCGCGAGGTACGCCGACATCGTCCTGCCAGCGACCACCAGCTACGAGCGTAACGATCTTGAGATGGGCGGCGACTACTCTCAGCTGTATGTCTTCCCGATGCATCAGTGCGTGCCGCCCCAGCACGAGTCGCGCAGCGACTTTGATATCTTTGCGGGCCTGGCCGCAAAACTGGAGGTGCAGGAAGCCTTTAGCGAAGGCAAGAACGAAATGCAGTGGCTGAAGGGAATGTATGACGAGATGAAAAACCAGGCGCGCAACGCGCGGGTGGCTCTGCCGCCGTTCGATATGTTCTGGGCGTCGAACAACTACATTCGCTTCCCGGTGCCGGAGGCGAACAGGCAATGGGTGCGCTTCGCCGACTTCCGGGAAAATCCGCTGCTCAACCCGCTGGGCACCCCGTCCGGAAAGATAGAGATTTACTCGGAAACGGTGGCGAAAATGGGCTATGCCGACTGTCCGGGGCTGCCCGGCTGGCTGCCGCCCCGCGAGTGGTATCAAAGTCCGGAGGCGAGCAGGTATCCGCTTTCGCTCAATACCGCGCACCCGATCAACCGACTGCACTCCCAGCTCGACAATACGCCGCTGCGCGAGAAGTATGCGGTGGCGGATCGCGAAGCTATCTGGATCCATCCTCAGGATGCGAAAGCGCGCGGGATCGCTGACGGTGATTTAGTGCGGGCCTTTAACGATCGCGGCCAGATTCTGGTAGGCGCCGTGGTCACCGGGCGGGTGCGGCCCGGCGTTGTGCGCATCAGCGAAGGCGCCTGGTTCGACCCGGCGGATCCGCGCCAGCCAGGATCGCTGTGTAAGAACGGCAACGTAAACTGCCTGACCTTCGACACCGGCTCATCGCGCCTGGCTCAGGGCAACTGCGGACAGATGGCCCAGCTGGAAATCGAGAAGTATCAGGGACCGGCGCTGAAGAATACCGCCCATGCGGTGCCTGTCGGCGCCTGATAAAAAAAGAGCCGCTTCACGGCGGCTCTTCCTCTTCTGCGCTATCGCTTAAAAGTAGCCGCGCAGATACTCGCCCAGACAAAGGATCGCCATCGCCTGGCCGTAAGGCATGGAAGTAAGAGGAATCTGGCGATAGAACTCCAGGTCGCTGCCCATTCCCGTCCCGAACGACACCTGCAACAGCTCGCCGTCCGCCGAGATGTTTTGCACAATGCCTTTCATCGCCTTTTCAGCCACCTCTTTATAGTCCTGGCTGAGGTAGCGTTTACGGATGCCTTTCAGGATGCCGTAAGCAAAGCCCGCGGTTGCTGAGGCCTCCAGATAAGAATGCGGATCGTCGAGCAGCGTATGCCACAGGCCGCTGTCATCCTGACATCCGGCAAGCGCCGCGACCTGATTTTCCAGCACCTGCACCAGATAGCGGCGCACCGCGTTATTTTCCGGCAAATCAACCAGCTCAAGGAAATCCGGGATCACGATGGTCAGCCAGCTATTGCCGCGCGCCCAGCGGGCGCTGGCAAAGTTATGCTTGCCTTCGTAGCTCCAGCCGTGGAACCACAGCCCGCTTTGCCGATCCATCAGGTTTTGCACGTGCAGCAGAAACTGATAGGTCGCCTCCTCCACGTATTCCGGACGATTCAGCAGCTTGCCAATTTTCGCCAGCGGCAGCACGGTCATCATCAGCGTGTCGTCCCACATCTGCTGATGATTCTCTTCTGCCAGCGTAATGTGCTGCATGCCGCCGTGTTCGGTGCGCGGCATCTCGTACATCGCCCACTCGGCCCAGCTCTCCAGCCACGGCAGGTATGAGGGATCGCGCGTTTCTTCGTAGCGATAAGCTAGCGTCAGGAACGGCGCCATCGTATTGACGTTTTTAGTGGTCGCGCCCTCGGCGAAATGGTCGGCAAACCAGCCGTCGATAATCTCGCGCATCTTCGCATCGCCCGTCTGACGGTAATACTGGTAGATACCGTACAGCCCGACGCCGTGCGTCCACTCCCAGCCTGCCCAGCCTTTAGTGTCGATGACGCGTCCGTCGTCCAGGCGCAGCAGGAACTGGCCGGTTTCATCCTTAATATTGATCAGGTTATCCGTCACCTTGTGGATCAACGTTTTCAGTTCATCCCGGGCGATGAAACGCTCCGGCTGACACAGTAGCGGGCTGTGTTTGACAGGGTAAATAATCATTAACTTAACCTCTGAGTAGCGTTTGAATTCATGGCTGCGGCCTGTTCCAGGGTCGGCGCGGCGGGTTTGTGATGGTTGAGGTAACCAATATTGTTGTTACCCCAAAGATTTTCATAAGGCATACCCGCCAGCATTTCGACGGTGGCGCGGGCTTGCGGCGTGATATCTTCCGGCACCGCGCGATTGGCGGCACGCATTTTCGCCGTCTCCTCACGCAGCACGCTGTGCGTTTGCAGATTGAGCTTAAAGCGCAGGGAAATCAGGAAACCACATACCAGCACGCCAACCGTACCAAAGCTCAAAATCATCAAAATGGTGTGGCTGACCGCAGGAGGCTGGACTGCCTGGCCGGAGACAAAGCCGGAGAGCTGCATGACGATCCCCACCAGCATCACCGCACCGGCCTGCGAAGCTTTACGCGTCAGCGTCATAATGCCCGCAAAGATCCCTTCACGACGCTGCCCGGTGATCACTTCATCCACGTCAGCGATATAGGTGTAGGTATTCCACGGCACATAGTTGATGCCGCCGCGACCCAGACCCGCGATGGCGGAAACCAGCAGCAACAGCGAGAAGACGTCGCTTAATCCCGCGTAATAGAGCACCGCGTAAGAGATGGAGCTCAGGCCGAACAGCACGACGACCATGCGATACGACGGCGCCGGGCCGTATTTGATACACAGCGGGATCATGCCGATCACGGCGATAAACTGCAGAATCGCCATGGTGCCCAGCAGGTTAGAGGCGACGGACGCGCTCTGCATCAGCACGAACACCACGTAATAGGTAAAGACGGCGTTGAACACGTCCTGGGCGATATAGCCGCCCAGATACATCCCCAGATGCTGGCGGAAAATTTTAATACGCAGCGTGGAGGTTAACTCAACGTTCAGACGTTTCATGCTCTGGGCAAAGGTCAGCGTTTTCTTCTCTTCTTCGGCGCGCAGCGCAGCTTCCGTCCACTCGGAGCGTGGCCGCTCCCAGGTAAAGAGCCATACCATGGTCAGCACGATGGCGCACAGGGTGGCGAATACCAGGCTTGCGTAGAAGAAAGAGACCGCGTTGTCTTTGCCAAAATGGTTCAGCAAAATGCCCGGCAGGAACGCCGCCAGGATAGCCGAGAGCTGCGCCATAGAGATACGCGCGCCGGAGAACTTCGTTTTTTGTTTAAAATCATCGGTCATTTCCGGTACCAGCGTTTCGTAAGGCACCAGAATCATGGTGTAGACCACGTCAAAAATCAGGTAAGTCACCAGGTAATACCAGTAACTCATCTCCCCTACCCACATAAAGCTGTAGCTGAAGACTAAAGGGATGCCGAGCAGGATAAAGAATTTACGCCGGCCAAAGCGCCTGCCAAGCCAGGTCGAGCCGAAGTTATCGGTTAAAAAGCCCATCAGCGGACTGACCACGGCGTCGAGCACCCTCGCCATCGCGAAGATAAAGGTCGCTTCAATAGGCGTGAGGCCGCAGAAGGTCGTATAAAAATAAAGCAGCCAGGCCGCCGTCAGAGCTGTCGTTCCGGCCCCCAGAAAATCGCCCGATCCGTAGGCGAGATAATTCGCCAGTCCAATTTTACGTTTTTTCATTGCCGTCCACCCCGTTGCTTTTGTTATGGGAGATTGCAGGTCACGGCCCCGAACGAGCCTGCGAGAAATCTTTCACGGGTAAGGTAAAAGTATGGGGCGTGAGAAACCTTTTCGTTTTTGCCACCCCCTGACAGATGCTGGCAAAATTACAAAGAGTGTCCGCATCGGTATCCCGATTTATAAAACAAGGGTTTATTTTTATCAAAAGAGAGGACTGGAAATGAGAGGTGAAGACAAAAATGCCGCAGCGAACGTGCGGCATTTATTCAGCATAGCGGGCGAGAAAGCCGCCGGGGAACAGGCGAAGGTCATTCAGCGTAATATTCCGCTCAGCGGTAGTTAACAATCACCTGATTGCTCTGCACGCGCAGCGGCGGGAAAAGTTTTCCGCCGCCCGGCACTTCCCAGACGAACCGCAGCGGCTCTGCGGCGGCCACGTTGGTCAGGCCACGCGTCGTGCCGCTCTGCCCCTCTATCGGTACGCAGCGGGTCACCGAACAGAGTTTGACGAGCAGGCCGCCCGGCGTCGGGCCAGTCAACTCGTAGCGCCAGGCGACAAGCGTCATCACGCCGTTAACCGGCTGTGACGGCGACAGCGCCCGGGACGAAGCGGCGACGCCGCGATGGGCGAGCGTCGCCCCCATGCCGCTGGCCTGCCAGCTGCCTTCACCGGCGGCCTGGGCGAACATCGGCAACAGCAAAAGCGCCAGCAGCAAACGCATTATTTCGCTCCTATCGTTGCGGTCATACGGATGTTGCGGTTGTCGGACAGCTCAAGGCTTGAAAGCACGACCAGCTGCGGCAGGCTGCGGCGCAGGAAGCGAGCCAGCAGCGGACGCAGCGCGTGGTTAACCAGCAGCACCGGCGGCGCGCCCAGCATCTCCTGACGCTGCAACGCCTCCTGACTTTGCTCCAGCAGACGGTCCGCAAGGCCCGGCTCCAGCCCGCTGCCGCCCTGTAAAGCCTGCAGTAACAGGCGCTCCAGCGCGGTATCTAACCCGATAACCTGGACTTCGCCCGTGCCCGGGAACCAGAGCTGGGTAATGGCGCGGCCTAAAGCCACGCGCACCACGGCGGTTAACTCATGGGGATCGCTTTGTATCGGCGCGTGTTCAGCCAGCGTTTCCAGAATCGTTCGCATATCGCGAATCGGCACCTTTTCGGCGAGCAGGTTCTGCAGCACCTTGTGCAGCGTGGTCAGCGTCACGACCCCCGGCACCAGATCTTCGGTCAGCTTCGGCATCTCCTGGGAGACGCGATCGAGCAGCTGTTGCGCTTCCTGACGGCCAAACAGCTCCGGCGCGAACTGGCCAATCAGGTGGTTGAGGTGCGTCGCCACAACCGTGCTTGCCTCAACGACGGTAAAGCCCTGGATCTGCGCCTGCTCTTTAAGGGCGCTTTCAATCCAGGTCGCCGCCAGGCCAAAGGCCGGATCGATTGTCGTCTCGCCGGGCAGGCTTCCGGCAGCGGTGCCCGGGTTAATCGCCAGCCAGCGTCCCGGATAGGCCTCACCGGCGCCGATCTCCACGCCCTTCATCAGGATGCGGTAGCGCGCCGGCGGCAGATCCATATTGTCGCGAATATGCACCACCGGCGGCAGGAACCCCATCTCCTGCGCAAACTTCTTACGAATGCTGCGGATACGCCCGAGCAGCTCGCCATCCTGCTGGAAATCCACCATCGGGATCAGGCGATAGCCCACTTCCATACCCAGCGAATCTTCGAGCTGAACGTCGTTCCACGTGGCTTCTACGGCCTGCGGATTCTCCGGCGCTTTCACCGGCGGCGGCGCCACAGGCGCGGCCATCTGGCGGCCACGCATCCACCACGCCAGCCCCAGCAGCGCGGCGGTAAACAGCAGGAAGACAAAGTTTGGCATGCCCGGCACCATGCCGAGCAGGCCCAGTACGGCGGCGCTTAACAGCATCACGCGTGGATTGTTGAACAGCTGGGTAACCATCTGCTCGCCCACGTCCTGATCGGTCGCCACGCGGGTCACGATAACGCCTGCCGCGGTGGAGATAACCAGCGCCGGGATCTGCGCAACCAGGCCATCACCGATAGTCAGCAGCGTGTAGCTTTCCGCCGCCGCGCCCACGGCCAGATCGTGTTGCAGTACGCCGACCAGCAGGCCGCCGACCACGTTAATCGCCATGATCATCAGCCCCGCCACGGCATCGCCGCGCACGAACTTACTCGCCCCGTCCATCGAACCGTAAAAATCCGCTTCCTGGGTCACTTCAGAGCGGCGTTTTTTAGCTTCATCTTCGCCAATTAACCCGGCGTTAAGATCCGCGTCAATCGCCATCTGTTTGCCGGGCATCCCGTCGAGGACGAAGCGCGCGCCGACCTCTGCGATACGCCCCGCCCCTTTGGTGATAACCATAAAGTTGATGATAACGAGGATGATAAACACCACGATACCGATGGCGAAGTTGCCGCCGACCAGGAAGTGGCCAAAGGCTTCAACCACGTGCCCCGCCGCCCCCGCGCCGGTATGCCCCTCCATCAGGATGATTCGCGTTGAAGCCACGTTCAGCGCCAGGCGCAGCAGCGTGGTAAACAGCAAAATGGTCGGGAACGCGGCGAACTCCAGCGTTTTCTGGGTGAACATCGCCACCAGCAGCACCATGATCGACAGGGCGATATTAAACGTGAACAGCAAATCAAGCACAAACGCGGGCAGCGGCAGCACCATCATCGACAGGATCAGCAGGATAAGTATCGGCCCGGCAAGGATTTGCCATTGCCCGGATTTCATGCTGGCAGGCAGACGCAACGTCGCGAGCAGATTAGCCATCGGAGTCCTTCTCATTCGCAAAGTCCAGTGCTTCTGGCACCGGTAGGTTTTCAGGTTTTTTCGGGATTAAGCCGCCCGCCACGCGCCAGCGACGCAGCTGCCAGACCCAGGCCAGCACTTCCGCCACGGCGGAGTACAGCTGCCCCGGGATTTGCTGGCCGATTTCAGCGTGCCGGTAAAGCGCGCGGGCAAGCGGCGGCGCTTCAAGCACCGGAATACGGTTTTCGTTGCCGATCTCGCGGATGCGCAGCGCAACGAGGCCGGCGCCTTTAGCCAGCACTTTCGGCGCGCTCATCTTTTTCTCATCGTACTGCAGCGCCACCGAATAGTGCGTCGGGTTGGTGACGATAACGTCGGCTTTTGGCACATCGGCCATCATGCGGCGACGAGCAATGGCGCGCTGCTGCTGGCGGATACGCCCTTTTACATGCGGATCGCCTTCCTGCTGCTTGTACTCGTCGCGAATATCCTGGCGGCTCATGCGTAGTTTTTTCAGGTTGCTAAAAATCTGGAAAAACACGTCAAACCCCACCATCGGGATCAGGCCCATCACAATCAGCAGGCCGCAGGCCGCCACCATATCCAGCGCGTGACGCAGCGCGGAAACAGGAGGCTCGCTTATCAGCCGCATCATATCCGGCCAGTTGTGCCATAAATACCAGGCGGTGACCGACCCGACCAGCGTGGCCTTCAGAAAAGCCTTCAGCAGCTCGGAGGCCGCCTGGGCTGAGAAGAGGCGCTTAAGGCCGGGCAGCGGGTTAAGCTTGCTGAACTTGAAAGCGATAGACTTCCCGCTAAACAGCAGGCCGCCAAGCAACATCGGTGCGGCTATCGCCACAATCACTAAGCCGCTCATCAGCGGCAGCAGCGCCCACACGGCCTGTTTAATCAGCAGGCTTATCTGATTCACAATCAGTCGCGGGTCGTTAATGATGCTGTGATCAAAGTGCAGGCCGGCAGACAACATGGCGGCAAGCCGGCGCGCCAGCGGTTCGCCTCCCATCCAGATGATGCTTAAGCCAGCCAGCACCATCAGCAAAGAGGTTAATTCCCGGGAACGGGGAATCTGCCCATCCTCACGCGCTTTCTCAAGCCGGTGGGGCGTGGGGGCTTCTGTTTTATCCTCGTCGCTACTTTCAGACACAGCATCAGTCTCGTGGCCGCAATTTCAAGCACAGCATGCCAGAGCGCCGTTGGGCTAATGGCGGGAAAATAGGGGGATTTATGCGTTTGTTTGTGGCGTTGACCTGCCCGCCTCCCTACTCTTTCTTCTATAGAGATTCATCTCAGCTATAAATTAGGTGCGATATATATAACAGACATGCTAAAAAACAGAACGAGGATAAATAAGTCATCGCAGTGACAAATAGTTATTTACTATAAAGCCAGAAAATAAATTATATATCTAATATTCACGCCGTAATTAATACTTAATTATGTAAAATAAAACTATAACAACAAGCATTAATAGAAATAATTGTTGCTTTTCTCAAAATTACCTCATAGAGTCCGACATATGGTAAATACATTTCGCTCTCCCGGCAGGGGGTTTAATGAAAAATAATTTTCAAATAGCCATAGCTAATAGTGCAGCATTATCCGCAACCATTTTAGCTGCCAGCTTTTCGACCCCCAGCTTCATGAGTAAAGGTGCAAACCTGGCTGATATATCTCTGGTGATTTTCGCTTTTTGGGGATTTAGATCTTTCATTTGCTGGTTGCTTAAATACCAAAAAGATATATAGCGCTAAATAATTAGTGTTTACGCTGGCGCATGAAAAGTCCATCCGGCCTTTCTCAGATATACAATTTTTATCGAGCGAGAAGGATGGTGTTTATATCATCACAAGGAGTAAAAAATGATTGCATTAAATACTGATAAAATGCATCTGCCTGGCAGGGGTAACGGCGCACCAGCTACCGTTGCGAATGCCGTCGGTGCCGGAGTAGCCCTGGGCGCGCTGGCAGGCATACCTGGAGGTCCATTAGGCGTTATTGGAAGTGCTTTCATGGGCGGTATGATGACAGCTATCGGCGCTACTGGTGGAGGATGGAGCGCAGCCGGGCAGGCAGCCGCGAATGCCGATGCAAATCGCTTCTTCAATGGCGGCAAGGATTAATATCTGCTGATTGATATGGCCCGCAATAAGGCTCATGCGGTTTCATTGTTGAATTGAGCCTCTCTTCTTGCAAAAACTTATCTGACAATATTTCAGCTATTTTCAGACAACTATAAACTCAGTAAAAAAGTTAATATCATCAAAAAATAAAATTAGCATCCGTTACGCCTTTATCACATTAAAGCGCCCTCACCCAACGGCGAAGGCGTTTAAATAATCAGAACCCCAAACTGTCCAGCAAATCATCAACCTGGTCCTGGCTTGCCACCACGCCTGCGGCGGTAGCATCCATTTGCGGGCCGTTGAGCAGGCCTTCATTGACGCGTTTTGCGCGCGCGTCCGGCTCGGGCATATTTTCCAGCAGCACCATCAGCAGCTGGCGCTCAATCTCCTGGATAACGTCCATCATGCGCTTGATGACCTGACCGGTCAGATCCTGGAAATCCTGCGCCATCATAATTTCCAGCAGCTGCGCGTTGGTAAAGCTTGTGTGTTCCGGCACGCCCGAAAGGTAGTTACGGGTATCGGTCACCAGCTCTTTTGCATCGCTTAGCTCAATAGGATTTTCGAACCAGGCATCCCAGCGCCCGGTTAGCGCCTTCGCGCCGGACTCCAGTTTGTTCTGGTGCGGCTGAGAAAGCTCAACGCAGTTCAGCGCGCGTTCGGCGGCCTGCGCGGTCATCTGCACCACGTAGTCCAGGCGGTCGCGGGCGTCTGGAATCGCTTCCGCCGCTTCGGCAATCGCCTGATCCAGACCAAGCTCACGCAGGCTGTCGCGCAGCATGCGGGTCAGGCTGCCAATGCGCGCGATTATATCGGTTGGCGACTGATGTAACTCCATCGCCGGATTTGTCGATGAGTGCATTTGCCCCTCCTTACATGCCAAGCTTTTCGAAGATCTTGTTCAGCTTCTCTTCCAGGGTCGCGGCGGTAAACGGCTTCACAACGTAACCGCTGGCCCCGGCCTGTGCTGCCGCGATGATGTTCTCTTTTTTCGCTTCCGCCGTGACCATCAGTACCGGCATGGCCGCCATGGTGCCATTTGCACGAATGGTTTTCAGCAGCTCAAGACCGTCCATGTTTGGCATGTTCCAGTCAGAGATAACAAAACCAAAACCGCCAGCCTGCAGCTTGTTCAGCGCATCCACGCCATCTTCCGCTTCTTCTACGTTGTTAAAACCCAGCTCTTTAAGCAGGTTACGTACGATGCGACGCATGGTAGAAAAATCGTCTACCACCAGAAACTTAAGCTCTTTGTCTGCCATAAAATTCGGGCTCCTGTGTTAAATACGTATTGCCTGTCCGGCACTAATTTTCGCCAGCATCTGCTGGCTTACCTGGCTTAAATCGACCACTTCGCTGACGCCACCGCTATTGATGGCCTCACGCGGCATGCCGAACACCACACAACTTGCTTCGTTCTGGGCCAGAGTCCAGGCTCCGGCCTGGTGCATCGCCAGCATGCCGGCGGCACCGTCATTACCCATTCCGGTGAGGATCACCCCCACGGCATTACGGCCGGCAAATTTCGCCACCGAATGGAACAGCACATCCACGGCCGGGCGATGCCGGTTCACGGGCGGGCCGTCGTGTAATTTGATTTGATAGTTTGCGCCGCTGCGCGACAGCTCCATGTGCTTATCACCGGGCGCAATATAGGCGTGTCCGGGCAATACGCGTTCGCCGTCTTCTGCTTCTTTCACCGCAATCTGGCACAGCTTGTTCAGACGCTCGGCAAAAGAGCGGGTAAAACCGGGCGGCATATGCTGAGTAATCAACACCGCCGGGCTTGAAAGCGGCAGCGGTTGCAGCACATGACGGATAGCTTCCGTCCCTCCGGTGGAAGCGCCGATAGCAATCAGCTTTTCGGAACTCAGCAACGGGCCGGCCTTAAGCTGCGCGGGAGCTGCCGTTGGCGCGCGCGCTGCCAGCTTCGCTTTCGCCGCGGTACGAACTTTTTCGGCGATGGTTTCGCTGTAGGCGAGCATGCCTTCACGAATGCCCAGCTGCGGCTTGGTGACGAAATCGATCGCCCCCAGTTCGAGCGCGCGCAGCGTCACCTCCGAACCTTTCCCCGTCAGCGACGACACCATGACCACCGGCATCGGACGCAGGCGCATCAGCTTTTCCAGAAAGTCGAGGCCGTCCATGCGCGGCATTTCCACATCCAGCGTCAGGACGTCCGGGTTAAACTTTTTAATCAGATCGCGGGCAACCAGCGGATCTGGCGCCGTGGCAACCATTTCCATGTCGCTGTGGCTGTTAATAATTTCTGTCATGATCTGGCGCATCAGGGCGGAATCATCAACGGACAGCACTCTTATTTTTGTCATGATCTTTCCTTACTCAGACCGTAGACCGTCTGACCACGCAGCCAGAACTCACGACTGAGATTACTGAAATTCTCTGAATGCCCGGCAAACAATAAGCCGCCTGGTTTTAACAGGGGGACAAAGCGGCTTAAAATGTCTTGTTGTGTTGTTTTGTCGAAATAAATCATGACATTGCGACAAAAAATAGCGTCAAAAGGTCCCGCAATCGACGCCTGCTTATCCAGCAGGTTAACCGTCCCAAATTCAACGTGGCAAGCCAGGTCGCTTCTGACCCGCACCAGCCCGTCATGCGGGCCGGTTCCACGCATGAAATAGCGCTGCATCTGCTGGGGAGAGAGCGTTTTAAGCTCTTCCTGGCGATAAACTCCGCTTTGCGCCTTTTCCAGCACCTGGGTGTCGATGTCGCTGGCAAACACCTTCCAGCGGCCCGGCGCCATGCCCAACGCATCAGCGAGCGTGATAGCGATGGAGTACGGCTCTTCCCCTGTGGAGGCCGCGGCGCTCCAGACGCGATACTCGCCGTTGCGCTTACGGGCATGATCGGCGAGCACCGGGAAGTGGTGACCTTCGCGGAAAAACGCCGTCAGGTTAGTGGTCAGCGAGTTGATAAACGCCTGCCACTCCGCGCTGTTGGCGTTCGACTCCAGCATGCCCAGATAGCGCCCGAAATCATCAAGCCCTAAGGTACGCAGGCGGCGGACCAGGCGGTTGTACACCATGTCCCGCTTGTGGTCCGCCAGCACAATCCCTGCGCGTTGGTATATCAATTGACATATCCGACGAAAATGCGTGTCGGACAGCGGTAGACGCTGTGTCATCTGTAACATTAATGACGTTTGTCCCAAGGACTGCGGTGATGTCATAGCGCCTTCTCAGTCACAATCAAGGGGTGGCCAGCACCCCGGAGGTTTCGATTTCCCCGGTTTCGCGTCGATCGTCAACGCTTGCCAGATTAAACACAGAGACTACGCCGGTTAAATGTTCAGCCTGGTTGGCCAGGGCATCGGTTGCGGCTGCCGCTTCTTCTACTAAGGCGGCGTTTTGCTGCGTAACCTGATCCATCTGGCTTACTGCCTGAGCCACCTGCTCAATTCCCCGGCGTTGCTCATCCGACGCCGAAGCAATTTCTCCCATGATGTCGTTCACCTGCGTTACGGAACGCACGATTTCAGCCATCGTGGTCGCTGAGGTATCCACCAACTGCGAGCCCTGTTGCACGCGGTTAATCGACTCTTCAATCAGTACTTTAATCTCTTTCGCCGCCTGAGCGCTGCGGCTTGCCAGGTTACGTACTTCGCCCGCCACCACCGCGAATCCGCGGCCCTGTTCGCCAGCGCGAGCGGCCTCAACGGCGGCGTTCAGCGCGAGAATATTGGTCTGGAAGGCGATCCCGTCGATGACGCTGGTGATGTCGCCAATCTTTTGCGAGCTGCCGGCAATATCGTGCATGGTGCGGGCCACGTTTGCGGCCTGCTGGCCGCCCTGCTTCGCGGTATCCGCGGCGCTGCGGGAAAGCTGCGCGGCCTGGCGAGCGTTATCGGCGTTCTGGCCGACGGTCGCCGTCAGTTGCTCCATGCTGGCGGCGGTTTGTGCAAGGGAAGCCGCCTGCTCTTCGGTACGCGCGGAAAGATCGTTATTGCCAGCGGCGATTTCAGCGATGCCGGTATGCATAGCGCTGCTGCCCTGGCGTACTTCCGTTACCGTCTCTTTGAGCGAGTCCTGCATATTCTTCAGGCTGCGGAAAATCTCGGAGATTTCGTTACGCCCGAAGACCGCAATCGGCTTCGCCAGATCGCCTGCTGCAATGCGGTCAAAGTGGTTACGCACAATCGCCAGCGGCTGCACGATCATCTTGCGCGACCAGGCGATCGAGCCCAGCAGCATCACGATGGCGATCGCCACCATGCTGATGAAAATTACCGCGGAGATATGGTAATTTTTCTCGCTTTCGCCGCTTGCCGCCGCCACGATATCGTTGATGCTTTGCTGCCAGGCATTAAAGTTAGCGTCAAAAATTCCCTGCGATTTCTGCACCGGCGCGCTCAGGAAATCCGATAGCTGGTTGCTCTCAAGCCAGGTGGCCTGATGCTGCAGGTCGTCGCGATAGCTGGCGTAACTTTGCTTAGTTGACGCCAGCATTTCCCCACTCTCTTTGCTGGTCGTCGGGATCTCAAGGAACTGGTTAAACAGCATATCTGCCTGTTTCAGGCTGCCGCGCGCGCTCGCCATCAGACGCTTAATGTCCTCCGGCGGATAGCTGAGCGCCGTAAGCGTACCGGCACGGTTTAAGGCGGTGCTGGCCTGCAGCAGGGCTGAACGGCTTTGGGTTAACGTATCGCGCTGGTGATTACTCGCCTCGACCATTTTCAGGTTCTGGAAATCGTCACGAAAAGCCCAGAAGGACAAACCATTACTACCAATCTGCAGCAGGCCGCAGAGAATCAATATCAGGAACAGGCTGGTCGAAATTCGGATACGGTTTAACATCAAAGCTTCCCTCGGCCGGCACGTCTGCCGGCGTTTATGTGTGGTCAGAAAGGGTGATTAGAATGTTTCCCAGTTATCATCCCCGCCGGCGGTTGCCGGTTTACGCGGAGATAAGGTCACAGCGCTGGCTGTCGCGATAACAGGCGGTGCGGTAATGCGTTGCGGCGCGCCTTCACTTTGCAGACGGAAAGCCGCAACGGACTGGGTCAGCAGGCTGGCCTGCTCTTCGAGCGCCGCCGCCGCGGAAGCGGATTCCTCAACCAACGAGGCGTTCTGCTGGGTCACCCGGTCCATCTCTGAAACCGCAAGCGCAACCTGGTCAATGCCGCGGCTTTGCTCGTCGGAAGCAGATGCGATTTCGCCCATGATGTCGGTCACGCGGGTCACGGCGCTGACGATATCGCTCATGGTTTCCCCGGCGCTTTCCACCAGCACGGAACCGGTGTCTACGCGGGAAACGGAATCTTCAATCAGGGATTTGATTTCTTTGGCGGCCTGCGCGCTGCGGCTTGCCAGGTTACGCACTTCGCCTGCCACTACTGCAAATCCGCGCCCCTGCTCTCCGGCGCGCGCGGCTTCCACCGCGGCGTTAAGGGCAAGGATGTTCGTCTGGAAGGCGATGCCGTCGATAACGCTGGTGATATCGGCGATCTTTTTCGAAGAGCCGGCGATTTCATGCATGGTTTTCACCACGCCATCGACAACTTTTCCACCGCGCGAAGCCGTTTCGGAGGCGCTTAACGCCAGCTGCGAAGCCTGACGGGCATTATCCGCATTCTGTTTCACGGTGGCGGTAAGCTGCTCCATGCTGGCGGCGGTCTCTTCAAGCGAGGCGGCCTGCTGCTCGGTACGTGAGGATAAATCGTTGTTGCCCGCCGCAATTTCAGTCGCGCCGCTGTAAATCGCGTCGGAACCTTCACGCACGCTGCCCACGGTAATAATCAGCTCCCGCTGCATATGCTGGACGCTGGCCGTGAGCTCGCTCATTTCATTACGTCCCTGCACAACGATATTTTCCGTCAGGTTGCCGTTGGCGATTTCACGGATATGGCCGATGACGATGGCTAAAGGCTTCAGGAGAATATTACGTATGCCGAACCATACCAGCACGATTACCGCGGCAAGGGCTAAAGCAAGGCCCCCGATCTGCCATTTGGCAAAGCCGTAATCTTCATTGCTGGTCAGGTAAGTCTGTTCATAAATGCGGTCGTTAAGCGCAAGGTACTGCAGGAAGCCTTTCTCAAGCGCGTTTTGCATGCCCTGGGTAGGCTGGGCGAAATAAGCATCCAGGTTGCCCTTTTCCAGGAAGCCGATAAGCTCGCTCAGCGCCCGATGATAATTTTGATAATCATCATCAATGCCTTTTACCACCGCTTCCATTTCCGCAGAGACGGGCGGCACCTGCCTGAAGGCGGCGTAGTGCTTGCCCGATTCCGCAAGCGTCGCTTTGGCGCTGTTGAGCAAATCAGCTTTAGCCGCGCTCTGGCCGTTGCTGGCGTCCAGCAGCGAACGGGCTGACGAACGGCTGAGGTTAATACGGGTTTGCAGCATTAAGTCCCAGGCGTAATGCAGCTCGGATTGTTGAACGCGTAACTCTCGGGTAACGCTGGAGTTATCGTTATTATCTTTTAATGCGCTAAAAAACATTCCGCCTGACATGAGCTGCAGCAGCGAAAACACTACCAGCACCATCATCAGCATGGTGACCACGCGAATACGGTTCAACATATAACACCCTATGAATGACTTGTTATCGATGTTATCGGCATCCGCCTGGGGAACTTTACGTGAAATTAGGATGAGTCTGATGCAGCGGCGATTTAATAATGCTATGGACAGCGCCCCTTTTTCGGGCATACGTCGTCACGCCGTTAACGTGCCGGATAACGGCGTGACGACGGCGGCTGAAGAAAAGATCGGGGCTTGATTTGCGGCAGGATAAGCGGTGGATAAGCGAAGCGTCATCCACCGCCAGAATGAAACTTAAGCTACGCGGCTGGTCGCCACGTCAACCAGCGCCATCTCTTCGCTGTTCAGCAGCTTTTCGATATTCACCAGAATCAGCATGCGCTCACCGAGCGCGCCAAGGCCGGTCAGGTATTCGGTAGAGAGCGTGACGGCAAACTCTGGCGCCGGGCGGATCTGCTCGGCGGTCAGCGACAGCACGTCGGACACGCCGTCCACCACGATGCCTACCACGCGCTGGCCCAGGTTCAGGACGATAACCACGGTGTTTTCGTTGTACTCAACGTCGCTCTGATCGAACTTCACGCGCAGATCGAGGATCGGCACAATCACACCGCGCAGGTTGGTTACGCCTTTGATGAATGCTGGCGTATTAGCGATACGGGTGACCTGGTCGTAGCCGCGAATTTCCTGCACCTTCAGGATGTCGATGCCGTACTCTTCATCGCCGAGCGTAAACACCAGGAACTCCTGGCCTGATGGCTCCCCGGTCAATTTTGTCACATTGGTTAATCCGTTCATTTGGGTACCTATTTTACTCTTCAGGAAAGGGCGGCAGTGCCGGCCAGACGTTGTTCACGGTTTAAGGTTTGCAGCGCGGAAACATCAACGATCAGCGCAACGCTGCCGTCGCCAAGAATGGTGGCGGCAGAAATTCCCGGGACTTTGCGATAGTTGCTTTCGAGGTTTTTCACCACCACCTGATGCTGGCCAATCAGCTGATCGACCAGCAGCGCATAGCGACGGCCCGCGCTTTGCAGAATAACGACGATGCCCTGAGTCGCCTCGGTTTTCGCCCCTTCCACATCAAAGAGTTTCCACAGCTCGACCAGCGGCAGATATTCACCGCGCACTTCAAGCACGCGCTCGCCGCCCGCCAGCGGATGCAGATCGTCATCCTTCGGCTGCAGCGACTCCATTACCGCATTCAGCGGCAGAATGAAGACTTCATCGGCGACCTTAACGGACATGCCGTCAAGGATGGCAAGCGTCAGCGGCAGCATAATGCGGATGGTGGCGCCGGCGCCGGCTTTAGACTGGATCTCAACGTGGCCGCCCATCTCCTGGATGTTTCGTTTCACCACGTCCATGCCCACGCCGCGGCCTGAGACGTCGGTCACCTGCTCGGCGGTAGAGAAGCCCGGGGCGAAGATCAGCATGCCGACTTCATCGTCGGACATGTTTTCGTTCACCGCCATGCCCTGGGAAAGCGCTTTGGCAAGGATGCGCTCGCGGTTAAGACCGGCGCCGTCGTCGGTCACTTCGATGCAGATGTTGCCGCCCTGGTGTTCTGCGGATAGCGTCAGATTACCCACTTCGGACTTACCGGCAGCGCGGCGTTTATCCGGCGACTCAATGCCGTGGTCGAGGCTGTTACGCACCAGGTGCGTTAACGGGTCGATAATACGTTCAATCAGGCTCTTATCGAGTTCAGTTGAGCTGCCCAGCAGGGTCAGTTCTACCTGCTTATTAAGCTTGCCGGCCAGATCGCGCACCAGCCGCGGGAAGCGGCTGAAGACGTATTCCATCGGCATCATACGAATCGACATCACCGACTCCTGCAGGTCGCGCGCGTTACGCTGCAGCTGTCCCATGCTGGTGATCAGTTCGCCATGGTTAACCGGGTCCAGCTCGTTGGAGCGCTGGGCCAGCATCGACTGGGTGATCACCAGCTCGCCCACCAGGTTGATCAACTGGTCGACTTTTTCCACCGCCACGCGGATGCTGGTTGATTCCGCTACGCGCGGCGCAGGTTTTTCTGCGCGGGCGACAGGTTTTGCCGCAGGCGTTGCCACTTCCGCCACCGCGGCAGGCGTTGCCGCAACCTCAACCGGTGCCTTTTCTTCTGCCGCTTCCACTACGGTGGCGCTCGCCGCCAGCGGCAGGAATTCGATCTGCTCAGGTTCGATGACAAAACAGAGCACGGCGGTAATGTCATCAGCGCTGACGCTTGTTTCAAGCGTTGCGGCCACCGAGCTTGCATTTTTTTCAATGTCGCTAAGCGTGCCGAGGTTTGCCAGCTCTTCGAGCAGCAGATCGCGTTCGCTCTCTTTCAGCCCGCTGATAGCAACGCGCAGTTTGCCCTCGTTTGCGGCGGCCCCGGCTTTGGACGGCGCCTCCTTTTCAACGACGGTCAGTTTAGCTGGCGCGGCTGCCGCTTCACCTTTGGCTTCAAGCGCCAGCTGGCGCAGCGCTTTACAGATATAGTCGAAGCTCTGGGCATCAGGCTCCGTTGAGCTTTTATAGGCATCCAGCTGCTCTTGCATAATATCTTTGGTTTCCAAAAACAGGTTGATAATGTCGGTATTGAGCTGCATTTCACCGCGCCGGGCCTCGTCAAGCAGGTTCTCCATTAAATGGGTGGTCTCCTGCAGCACGGAAAAGCCAAACGTACCGGCACCTCCTTTTATCGAGTGGGCCGCGCGGAATATGGCGTTAAGCTGCTCTGAATCTGGCGCCTCGGGAACCAGGTCCAGCAGATGCTGTTCCATATCGGCCAGTAGCTCGTCGGCCTCGTCAAAAAACGTCTGGTAAAAATCGCTGATATCCATGCTCACGCTATCACCTCGTAGCTGGTTGTGGCGGTAAAGTGGACTGCACCGGCGCCACGGCAGCAGGTTCTTTCAGAGTGCTTAACGGAAGGTTTGCGCTCTCTGCGTTTTCATGCACGATGGCTTGTTCGGCTTCTTTATTTAGCACCAGCAAACTGATGCGACGGTTAATGGCGTCTTCCGGACCACGGTCGGTTACGCGCATCGTGGAGGCCATGCCCACCACGCGCAGCACTTTCCCATCGGTTAGGCCGCCGTACATCAGCTCGCGACGTGAAGCGTTCGCGCGGTCAGCGGAAAGCTCCCAGTTGCTGTAGCCAAGCTCGCCCATGGCGTACGGCAGATCGTCGGTGTGGCCGGAAAGACTAATTTTGTTTGGAATATCATTGAGCAGCGGCGCGATGCTGCGCAGGATGTCGCGCATGTAAGGCTCAACTTCCGCGCTGCCGTTTTTAAACATGGGACGGTTCTGGCTATCGATAATCTGAATGCGCAGCCCCTCCTGGACCAGGTCGATTTGCAAATGCGGACGCAGCGCCCGCAGTTTCGGATCGGTCTCAATCAGCTGGTCAAGCTGGTTACGCAGGCGCTTGAGGCGGCTGGTTTCCAGGCGCTTTTTCAGCTCGTCAAGGTTCGGGCTTTTTTTCACTTCCCCCTGCTGTTGGGTCACATCGTCGCCCCCGCCGGGGATTGGGCTTTCGCTGTCGGCGATGCGCTGTCCGCCGGTTATTGCGGCGCTGAGCGGGGTTTTAAAATAATCGGCAATCTGCGCCAGCTCTTTGGGGCTGGCGATGGAGATCAGCCACATCACCAGAAAAAACGCCATCATGGCGGTCATAAAGTCCGCGTAGGCGATCTTCCAGGAGCCGCCGTGGTGTCCGCCTCCGTGGCCTTTGTGCTTGCGTCGTCTTACGACAACGATGGGATGGGCCTGATTCTTCATACTTCTTCTTCCGTGGCGCGCGCCTGGGCATTTGGTGAGCGGACGGCACGAACGTGCTCTTCAAGCTCAACAAAGGACGGGCGCTCGCTGGAATAGAGCGTTTTACGGCCAAACTCTACGGCGATTGGCGGCGCGTAGCCGTTGAGGCTTGAAAGCAGCGTCACTTTTACGCACTGCATCATCTTGGTGGTTTCACCGCTTTTCTGGCGCAGCACGGTGGCCAGCGGCGAAATAAAACCGTAGGCCAGCAGGATGCCGAGGAATGTCCCCACCATGGCATGCGCAATCAGGCCGCCGAGCTCCGCCGCTGGCCTGTCGGCTGACGCCAGGGCGTGTACTACCCCCATTACCGCAGCAACAATGCCGAATGCGGGCAGAGAATCTCCCATTAATGCGAGGCTGTTAGCCGGAATTTCCGTTTCGCTTTCGTAGGTTTCAATCTCTTCATCCATCAGGGCTTCAATTTCGAAGGTATTCATATTGCCGCTGATGATCAGGCGTAAATAATCAACGATAAAATCAAGCATTATGGCATCGGCTAAAATACGCGGATAGCTGGCAAAGATTTCACTTTCTTTAGGATTTTCAATGTCGCGCTCCAGCGAAAACATCCCTTGCTGACGAGACTTCGCCATCAGGCGGTAAAGCAGCGCCATCAGGTCCATATACATACTTTTGGTATATTTCGAACGGCGAAACAGCAGCGGCAGCGCTTTCAGCGTGCTTCTGATAGCTTTGCCATTGTTACCGACGATAAAAGCACCAATGCCTGCGCCACCTATGATGACAAATTCAGCGGGCTGATAGAGCGCCCCCAGGTGACCACCGGTCATCATATAGCCGCCGAAAACTGTCCCGAGTACGACCAGGTAACCTATTAATATCAGCACGAGTCAGTCCTTCTGCTGTGGAGTGTGGCAAGGACTTACAGGAGAGCGGCGTCTAAGCCCGTGGTACAGGGCAAAAAAAAGCAGCGGTAATTGCTTACCGCTGCTGGAGTTGCTCGTACACAAGGCCTGTTACATGGCCTGTTCTACCTGTTCATCCAGCAGTTGTGGAATAATATCGGCAGTGTTTGTAGAAAGTTTACGTCTTTTTACCGCTCGTGATGGCGGCTGGCATAAACTGCAGGCGAAGCTGCCCGGAGGCTGGTGCGCATGGGTGATAAAGTTGCCGTTACAGCAGTTGCAACGGCTTAACTGCAGCATTCCGCTTTCAACGAATCGAACCAGCGTCCAGGCGCGAGTCAGCGCCAGAAGCGGGCCCTCAGCCGGTGAAGGACACTGCTCAAGATACAAACGATAAGCTTTAATGACCGCATCAACGCCGCTGCATTGTCCGCTACGCAGCAGGAATTGCCATGCGTTACAGAACATCGAGGCGTGAATGTTTTGCTCCCACGTCATAAACCAGTCGGTGGAAAAAGGCAGCATACCTTTCGGCGGCGGACTGCCGCGCAGCTCTTTATAGAGCTTTATCAACCGACCGCGGCTGAGCTGCGTTTCGCTTTCGAGCATCTGCAGCCTGGCGCCCAGGGTAATAAGCTCCATCGCAAGCTGTATGTCGTGTGCTTCCTGGACAATGCTTTTTTCGCTCATTTTGTTACGCCCTTTTTTTCTTCGGTGCCTCGTCGCTGGCTGACACCTCATTTAATAAGCGGGTGGATAACAAAATACCCGTATGAATTTGTTGTAGATCATCCACACGCGATTCTTGCGTTAAGCGATTGATAGTCTGGTTATCGTTAAAACGGAACTGACAAATCAGCTGATTGGTCTCCGCCAGTTTTACCATCTGTGGCAGCGTTAATTCTCTTAAGGTATTTGCCATATCTTCGGCGATCCCTAAACGAAACATTGCCGAAGCTTTATCCTGACTAATAAGTCTTTGAGCAAGCAGTAAATAAGACAAATTAATGTCATAAATATGTTTTAGTAACTCGGATGTATGCATTTTCCCCATCCCGAATAACCAATTATTTTATGCGGTTGAACCGCACCCCGTGATGTCCCCGGGCAAACCCGGTAAAAAAGTGACGCAATCGTTAAGGCCAAAAATGTATTAGTTGATGCTGCACTCCGACAGCGGCCCTGGTCTGGTTAAGACCGGGCAACTTTGTTGTCAGACCGCGTAACGTCTTTCTTAATTCTCTTACAAAAAACTAAGATTTTTCCTAATTCGCGCAAACTCTACTCGCTGCCTATAGCACATACAATGCAGCCAGCCGCGATTTTAGAATTTATGTGATCCGTATCACATAAATTTACCATATATCTTAGTGAAAACCATCAGCCGGGCTTTTCATTTGGGTGTTTTTTAACCAAATCAGCGATTTTCACCGTTCCAGGCGGGGAATAGATTTACTTTTGAACAACAACTTCGTGACTTTTCAAGCATTTCCTTGCCACCGGCTGGTTAAAACCTGCGAAGCAGATCACACTTTACACATAAATAAGCCTGTATTGTTATAATTATCATGAAGTTATATTAATTGGTTTTTGAACTTTTACCTCTGATGACCATTACAGATGGGCTAATTCCCCTAAGTTATTATCTGTTTTTGGCCCTAAAAATAATTCTAAAGTTTGATTGTTTTTTCGCCGTTTTCTGACAGCAACGGATGTTGCGAATTCATTACTTAAGAATAACTTAACTATTTTCATGAACGGGCTCACATTTCTTGCGGTTGCTGCCGTTGCACCTGTGTTAAAAGCGGAGTATGGGTTTTATTAGCAGGCGCCCAGTGCGCTACAGGAGGAAGGCATGAGTTATACGCATGTGCTGGTTGCCGTTGCCGTCACGCCGGAAAGCCATCAATTAATACGCAAGGCCGTATCCATTGTTAAACCGGTCGACGGACGTATCACGCTGATAACGCTGGCTTCCGATCCGGAGATCTACAATCAGCTCGCCGCGCCGATGATGGAGAATTTGCGTGAATTAATGCTCGAAGAGACGCAGCTTTTTCTGGAAGAGTTGATTAGTAAGGCGGGTTATCCCATTGAGAAAGCCCTGATCGCCACGGGTGAGCTCAGCGAGCATATTCTCTCGGTGTGCGAGCAGCAAAACGTGGATTTAGTCATCTGCGGTAACCACAATCAAAGCTTTTTCAGCAAAGCGATTTGTTCTGCAAAAACGGTGGTTGCATCGAGTAAAGTAGATGTGCTGTTAGTGCCGCTTGTTGAGAAGTGACAGGGAAAAGCTCCGTTTTTCTCCCCTGTCACAGAGATATAAGGCGGCAGCAAATGCGCTATCCGCCGTTTATAATATTATGCCAGTCGGGGAAAGGTCGCCACTTTCTGCTGCAGATGAGACGCATCGCTACGCGGCGTTACCTGCTTTAGATCGCCCACGAATCTCTCCTGCCAGCGGTGAATGTCGTTACGGCAAATCACTTCCATCATTTCGCTATGCCGTGAAATTCGCTCGGCTAAAGGCATGGTTAACGCCCTGTTAAGCGCGCTCGCCACGTCGTCCCGATCGTAGGGATTAACAATCAGCGCCGAGGTCAATTCATTAGCCGCACCGGCGAATTTCGATAATATCAGCACCCCGGGGTTAGCCGGATCCTGGGCCGCCACGTACTCTTTTGCCACCAGGTTCATACCGTCACGCAGCGGCGTAACCAGCCCGACTTCGGCGTAACGGAAGACCTTCATCAGCAGTTTGCGGTCAAAATGCTGGTTGAGATAATAAAGCGGCGTCCAGCCCAGCTGGCCATATTTACCGTTGATGCGCCCCGCTTCTGTCTCAAGCTGATGGCGAATATCCTGATAGGCCTGCACATCCCCTCTGGAGGTAGGCGCAATCTGGGTGTAACGGATTTTGCCGTGGTGCTGCGGATAATTTTCCAGCAGCGCCTCAAAGGCGAGGAAGCGTTCCGGCAGCCCTTTAGAATAATCGAGGCGCTCCACGGAGAAGATATTCTTGATACTGCCCAGCTCAGACTTAAGCTGTACAAGCTTCGGCGGCAGCGGCCCTTTGGCATTCTGCGCAATCTCTTCCGGCTCAATACCAATCGGATAGACTTCGGTGCGGAAGCTTTTGCCGAAGGCCTGGTACTGATGCTTACCTTTATTCTCAAGGCGCGTCATGCTCGCAATGCAATCGAGGAACGCCAGGCGATCGTTTTCCGTCTGGAAGCCCAGCAGATCGTAATCGCACAGCGCTTCAATCAGCTCCTCATGCGGCGGCAGCGCGTTAAACACTTCCGGCGTCGGGAAAGGAATGTGCAGGAAAAAGCCGATACGATTATGCAGCCCCAGCTTGCGGCATTCGGCTGCAAAAGGCAGAAGGTGATAATCGTGGATCCACAGAATATCGTCTTTTTCTACCAGCGGTTTAAGCTTGTTTGCCAGCAGCGTATTCACGCGCTCATACCCTTCCCAGGCTTCACGCTGGAAATCAACCAGATCGAGACGATAGTGGAAAGCAGGCCACAGAACCGCGTTAGAAAACTGCAGGTAATACTGCTCGTAATCTTCTTCACACAGGTTAAATGAAGCCCAGGTGATGTTGCCATGGGTGACCTTTTTTAGCGGCGCATCGGGATCGCCGATTTCCCCGCTCCAGCCAAACCATAGCCCGCCCGCAGCCTTCAGGGCGCCTAAAATACCAACCGCAAGGCCGCCTGCGCCCGCTTTTTTGTCATCCGGTGGTGCGATGCGATTAGAGACTACTACTAAGCGACTCATAATCTTCTCCCCGTAAAGTTTCTGTCTTTTGTTGTTTTTCTATGTGATGCGTCAGTTTGCCCAGCCAGTGATAAACCATCCTGACATTGGCGAGGCGATAAGTTGCAAGGGTGTCGCCCGTGCCGACTTTAATCGTCAGGCCTCCCAGGGCGTTGACCTGCTTAAACCCGGCCTCATCGGTAAGATCGTCACCAATAAAGATGGGCGTGCGGCCTGCGAACGGCGCTTCCTGCATAAAGGCGCGAATGGCCGCGCCCTTGTTGATGCCGAGCGGTTTAAGCTCCACGACGCATTTCCCCGGCTGCAACGCCAGCTGCGGGAAACGTTTGGTCAGCTGTTCCGCCAGCTGCATGATAGCCTCTTGCGCTTCCGGCGCCTGCCGGTAGTGCAGCGCGAACGCCATGCCTTTGGCTTCAAGTTCGGTGCCCGGCATCAGCGCCAGGGCCTCAGAGAGTTCCTGCTGCAGGGTTTTAACCAACGGCACCGGCAGCGTCACCACGTGGGTTTTATCATTGATATCGCGGCGCTCCGCCCCGTGAACCCCCGCAAGAGGGAAATGGAACGGCGTGGCGAGCTTATCGAGCTCGGCCATGGAACGCCCTGAGATCAACGCCAGTGCCCCATCGCTCATTACGGACATTTTCTGCAGCAACGTGCGCACCGCGGCGGGGATATAGACCTGATCCGGGTGCGGTTTGATTTCAGCCAGAGTGCCATCGAGGTCAAAGAAAAAAGCAAGATTGCCGGAAAGTAAAGGCGGTACAGATACGACTTCAGCCACCTGTGGCTCCTCCTTAATGGATAAAAATTGTCACCGAACCGGTAACTTAAAATTAATATTAGCCATGTAAGTATAGACAGGGAGAACGGTGTCGCAATTTTATAAGAGAAATCGCCAGCCTTTGCGGGGCTGGCGTTGCGATTGAGAATAGCCTGAAGCGAACGGCAAGCCGGGGCTAAACCGTGCGTTTGGCCTTCTGCTTGTAGCGGTCGAAAATTACCGCCGCCAGCAGGATCATACCGCGCACCACGTACTGCGAGAACGGAGAGATATTCAGCAGGTTCATGGCGTTTTCCACCGTCCCCAGAATCAGGATACCCGCCACCACGTAAGAGATTTTGCCGATCCCGCCCTTGAGCGAAACGCCGCCCAGCACGCAGGCGGAAATAACAATCAGCTCATAGCCAAGCGAGGTCATCGGCTGGCCGCTGGTCATGCGCGAGGCGAGGATGATGCCTGCCGCGGCGGATACCAGACCCGACAGCACGAAGATAATGATTTTGGTCCGCACCACGGGCACGCCCGCAAGCCGCGCCGCTTCTTCATTGCCGCCAATCGCCAGCGTGTTGCGCCCGAAGGTCGTTTTATTGAGCAGGAAACCAAAGATTATCAGGCAGCCCGCCGTCAGCCAGATTGGCGCGGGCAGGCCGAACCAGTTGGCGTAGCCAAGCGCAAAGAAACGCTCGTCTTCGATGCCCACCGCTTTACCGTCAGAGATGATGTAGGCCAGGCCGCGCACGATTTGCATGGTGGCAAGCGTGGTTATCAACGCATTGATTTTCAGCCGGGCGATAACAAAGCCGTTCACCAGGCCGCTTAACACGCCGAGCAGCAAACCTGCCGCTACGCCAATCCATAAACTTTCGGTCATGTTAATGACCACGGCGGTGGTCACGCCCGCGCAGGCGATAACTGACGCCACGGAGAGATCGAAATCGCCAGAAGCCAGGCAGAACAGCATGCCGCAGGCCACCATGCCGGACATGGAAATCGCAAGGCCCAGCCCCTTCATGTTAATGAAGGAAGAAAAATTCGGCACGAAAATGGCGCAGCCGATAAACAGCACCGCGAACACCACCAGCATGCCGTAGTTATCCCAGATGCGTCCGAGGCTTAACGACGATTTGCCCGCGCCGCCGGATGCCGTTCCCGTACCGCCGGATTTAGTTAATGAAGACATTTTGTTCCCCTTACTCATGCTGCACTCGCACTGGTTTTAGGCATCGCCAGACTCAGCGCCTGCTGCTCGCTGGCCTCGCCATGCAACAACTCGCCGGCAATTTCCCCTTCGCGCATAACGATAATGCGGTCCGCAAGGCCCAGGACCTCAGGCAAATCGCTCGACGCAAATAGCACCGCCACGCCCTGAGCTGCCAGGGCATAAATCACGTTGTAGATTTCATGCTTCGCACCCACGTCAATGCCGCGCGTAGGTTCATCAAGCAAAATCACCTTCATCTCTTCGGAGAGCCAGCGGCCCAGAATGGCCTTTTGCTGATTGCCGCCCGAGAGATTCATAATTAGCTGCTCAGCAGACGGCGTTTTGATATTCAGCGAACGGATATGTGAGGCGGCGTTTTCGCTTTCCCACTGGTTATTGATAAGGCAGCCCGCGCTGATATGCTTGCGGCGCGCGCTGATATTGATGTTGTCCCGCACCGAGTGGACAGGAATGATGCCGTCCGCCTTGCGGTCTTCCGGGCAGAGCATCATCCCGGCGCGAATGGCGTCGGCGGGCTTATTGATGGCGATAGCCTTGCCGTCAATCCATACCTGCCCGTCCGTAATGCGCGTTCCGCCGAACAACCCTTTCATGAGCTCGCTCCGTCCGGCGCCCACCAGGCCAAACAGCCCGACAATTTCGCCGCTGCGCACGTGCAGGGAAACCGGCTCGCGTACGCCCGGCGCTTTCACCTCGTCCAGCCGCAGCCGCTCAGGACCATGCTCGCGCGGCTGCCAGCCGTAGATATCACCCAAGTTGCGCCCTACCATCGCCTGCACCAGAGAGTCGTGGTTCACCTGCTGCATATCATCGAACGTGCAGACGTAGCGCCCGTCTTTGAATACGGTAATCGCATCGCTCAGCGCAAAGATCTCTTCCATGCGGTGCGAAACATAAATAATCACCCTGCCTTCTGCGCGCAGTTCGCGTATGACGCGGAAAAGGTTGTCGATTTCACGGCGCGAAAGCGAGCTGGTCGGCTCATCAAAGGCGATAACTTTCGCGTTGCGCGCCAGCGCCTTGGCAATTTCCACCATCTGCCACTGGCCGATGGAGAGATACTTAAGCGGCGTTTGCGGATCGATATCCAGGCCAAGATGCTCAAGCTGAAGCCGCGCTTCGTAATTAAGCAATGAACGGTTCACAAAGCCGGCTTTATGCGGGATCTGCCCAAGATAAATATTCTCGGCCACCGTCATTTCCGGCACCAGATGCAGTTCCTGATAGATTATCGCCACGCCGGCGTTGAGCGCCGCCGTGGTATCGCTAAAAACGATCTCTTCACCGCGTAAAACAATGCTGCCCTGGCTCGGGGCGTAGTTCCCGCTGAGGATCTTCAGCAGGGTGGATTTACCCGCGCCATTTTCACCCATCAGCGCGTGCACCTGCCCGGCATAACAGTCGAAGCTGATATCCTGAAGCGCCTTCACGCCGGGGAAGGTTTTGCCGATACCGCGAAAAGAGAGATACGGTGTCTGTTGTTGCATGATTTACCTTTTACCTCATATCGGGTGGCGCTGCGCTTACCCGAACTGCGTAATGCGGATATTTTGTAGGGTGGATAAGCGACCGCGCCATCTGTCTGTCGCCATCCACCGCTACCCCGTCATCTGTTCTTATTTGCCGCCTAAGCCTTTCTTCGCCAGTTCCTCTTTAAAGTTATCGCGGGTGATCAGCACCACATCGGTCACTTCGGTGAATTTCGGCGGCTCGGCGTCTTTAGTTACCCAGTTGTAGAGCATTTCGCTGCTCTTATAACCGTGCACGTCCGGGCTTGGCAGCAGGGAGCCGTAGAAGCCGGTGGCCTGCGCTTTCGACAGTTCGCTCACCGCATCCACGCCGTTGATGCCCACGCCGATCACGTCCGGCGCTTTAAAGCCCTGGCCTTCGGTGGCGCGCACGCCGCCCAGCACGGTGTTGTCGTTCATGCCGACGATCAGCCAGTGTTTCACTTCAGGATGCTGCACCAGCATGGAGTTGGCGGCGTCAAACGCGCCCGGGATATCGTTAGATTTGGTTGGCACTTTATAGATTTGTTTTTCCGGGAAGCCCGCAGCTTTCAGCGCGGCCATCGAACCGGAAGTGCGGCGGCGGGCGGTATCGAGTTCATCGGCGGTAATCGCCATCACGGCCGACTCTTTTACGTCCCAGCCGCGTTTCTGCATCTCTTTATACAGTTCCTGACCCTGACGTTCGCCGATTTTAGTCGCCGCCATCATCACCAGCGGAACGGTTTCCATCGGTTTACCCTTCGCGGTGACGAACTGGTCATCTACCGCAATCACTTTCATGTCGTAGCTTTTTGCTTTCGCGATAATTGCCGAGCCCAGTTTTGGGTCCGGGGTGCAGATCACAAACCCTTTGGCGCCGCTGGCGGCCAGGCTATCAATGGCGTTAAGCGTTTTCTCGCCGTCCGGCACGGCAATTTTAATCACTTCAAAGCCAAGATCTTTCCCGGCTTTATCAGCAAATTTCCACTCTGTCTGGAACCACGGCTCTTCCGGCTGTTTTACCAGAAAGCCTAATTTCATGGTCTCAGCGATAGCGGATTGTGACATAACCGCTGCCAGGCCGATGGCCGCCAGCGTTTTAGTAAATTTGTGCATGCGTACTCCAGATCGATTTTTTTATTCGTAAGGTAAGGTCGATTTAAAACAAGCTTTTAGCATCAGCGGTTTTTACAACCCGAGCTGGAGATAGTTTTAGCGGGAAATTAATAATCCATAAGAGAGCAAAATCACACGACAGAATTACAGTAAAGTCGTGCATGGATTCAGCAAATTAAGCCATAAAGGGGGGCGGATATGTATGATGAATTCATTGCGATTAAGCAGAATTGTCCATAAGGTCAGCCAGCGCGTCCCTGCGGCCTGGCTGCGGCTACCACAGCGTATTTATTCCTTCGTGAGTTCCCGTGACCGGGTCCTTGCCAGGGGCCGGAACTTTGGCGATATTTTCCTTCACGTCGGCAAGCTGCCCCGGCTGGTCAAGATACTTATCCGGCGAGAACCCGTCGGGATAAGCTCCCACGCACATAAAATCCTGCGAAGCCTCGATTTGCTTGTGCCCGACGCCTGCGGGGATCAGCACCGCATCGCCGCGAGAGATATCGACGACCGGCCCGGTTTCGCCGCCGAACTGAATCTTCGCGCTGCCGGCGAAAACGCCCAGCACCTCGTGAGTATTGGAATGAAAGTGGGTGTAGGTAAAGACGGGATAGCGCCAGCGCGGCGGCCAGCCGTTGCGGGCAAAAAGATGTTCAAAAGCTTCGGCAAGATTTTCTTTGCGGGAGACGTGATGATAAAGCACGAGCGGCAACGCGCTGTTTGGCACGCCGCCGCTCGCCTGGTTCAGGGCCAGGGTTTCCAGTTCAGTCGCCATTTCTTTCTCCTCGGTAAATGAGTAAGTATAGAAACGACCGCACCGAACGGGCTATTCATCACCAGGGATAATAAATATGCTCCGCTTGCTCCCGGGCCGGGGCCTCATTCCCTTCAAGGCGGGCCGCAACGGTCAGGGCAAAATCAAAGACCTTCCCCAGCCCTCTTCCGCTAATCAGGTTACCATCCTCAACCACGTCGGCATCGACATACTCACCGTCCGTCACCTGCCGCCACAAATCGCCGGAGCAAACATAGCGGCGGCCTTTTAACAGCCCGTTGCCGCCCAGCACCCGCGCTGCGGCGGAGCAGATCGGGCAGATCAATTTCCCCAGTTCGTCGTGGCGACGAACAAACCCGACGACGCTGGCGCTCTGGGCAAGAAACACGCTGCCCTCAGGGCCACCGGGCAATATAACGGCGTCGAAAGTGGTGTCGAAGCTCTCGCTCAGAGTGGCATCGGCCACCATCGGGATAGCGTGATAGCTCACTACCGCGCGCGTATCCACGCAGGAAATCGTCTGAACGTTAATCTTCAGCCGACGCAAAATATCAATGGTGACAATGGCTTCCGCTTCTTCAAAACCGGGCGCCAGTAATACAGCAACGTTTGACATGACCGCTCTCCTTTGCACAAATAATTACCAATAGGGATACCAGACCTGGCGTAAACGCGCCAGCGCTTCGAGGTAGAAATAGTCGCCCCAGCTACAGCACTGATCGACTCCTTTGCCGCTCGCCATGTGGTAAACCGAGTGTTTGAGCAACCCTTCGGTTGGCTCGTCGTCGCCTGCCAGATAGTTTTCGCTGAGCGATAACACGATGCGCAGCGCCATCTCTTCATAGTGGGCGCGATGTTCATCCAGCGTCGGCAGAATCTTCACCAGCTCCAGCAGGCCGCAGGCCGCAATGGCCGCCGCCGAGCTGTCGCGTACCGCATCGGTCCCCAGCAGCGCCAGATCCCAGTGGCAGACGTCATCTTCCGGCAGGCGGTTAATAAAGTAATGCGCGAGGCTGCGCGACAGCTCAACCATATTTTTATCGCCGGTATGCAGATAGCTGAGCAGGAAGCCGTAGATCCCCCAGGCCTGCCCGCGCGACCAGCAGGAGGTGTCGCTGTAGCCCTGATGCGTATTGCCGAAGCGCGGCTCGCCGGTTTTCACATCCATATAAAAGGTGTGATAGGTCGAAGCGTCCTCGCGAACGATGTACTTCACCGCCTGTTCCGCATGCGCGGTAGCCGCCTGCGCATAGCGCTGGTCGCCCGTTTGCTCGCTTGCCCAGTACAGCAGCGGCAGATTCATATTACAGTCGATGATCATCCTTCCCTGCTGTTCCGGATCGTTCAAATCGCCCCAGGCCTGGATAATTTTCGCCACGGGATTGAAGCGTTCCATCAGGGTTTCTGCCGCCAGCAGCGCCGATTTCCGCGCGGCTTCGTTTCCTGTCAGCCGCCATGCGCTCACGCAGGAGAGCGAGTACAGGAAACCGAGATCGTGCGTCGCGGTATCAATGCGTTTTTCGATGCGCTCGGCAAACGACGGCAGATAGCGTTCGGCCGCCGCGCGGTATTTTTCATCGCCCGTCATCTCCCAGGCGAGCCACAGCTGGCCCGGCCAGAAGCTGGTTGTCCACTCCACGTTTTCAGTGCGCGGCCAGATACCGTTTTCACAGGCTTCGCCGGGGAACTTATCGCCAAAGGCGACGATGTTTTTATCGAGCCTGCGCGTGACGCGAGCCAGCGCCTCATCAAGCCTGCGGCGAAGCTGTAGCCTGTCGACCTGGTAGAGTTCAATGGGGCGCAGGGCTTCGGTAGTGACAATCTTGGTCATAACAACTCCTGAATTAGCGTTTGGCCGGCTCAACCGGGGCGGCGTTCAGAGCCGGGGAAAAGTTTTGGGATTCATCGCGCTTCGACCGGCAGCGGGAGAGAGTGAAAGCGGAAATTAAGGTAAACAGCAGCGCGCAACAGCCCATTATCAGGTAGGTATGCTCAAAGCCGATTTTGTCGTAGAGGTAGCCTGCCGGCGGCGCAACCACCACCGAGCCGACGTAGATCATCGCCTGATAGCCCAGCAGATACATAGTGGCGTTGATTTTCTTATGGAAATGCTCGGCGATATATTTGAAGACCGAGATCAGCAGCAGCGAAATTTCGATGCCGTAAAGCGGCTTGATGATGGAGATGATCGCCGGATCGGTCGTAAGCCCTGAGGCAATCAGGCGTGCGCCCACCACGCATCCGCACAGCAGCAGCCCGCGTTTCGCGCCGTAGTGGTTAACCAACAGCGGGACAAACATCATCATCACGAACTCGGTGCCCGACTGCACGGTGCTCAGGTAGCCATACCAGGCGTTGCCCTGCTCTTTGGTGTCAAAAAACGAAACGAAGTAGCGCGGGAACTGCTGCTCGGCGACGAACATCATCCACGCCACGCCCGCGACATACAGGCTGAACATCCAGAACTTGCGGTTTTTCAGCAGCGTCAGCACGTCGGCAAAGACGATTTTGTTCGCTGAAATGACGTTGTTATTACGCAGCTGCTCATCGCCAATTTTCAGGCTGATGAGCACCAGCAGCATCAGTACGGAGGTCGTACTGCTGACGAGGAAGTTAGCCAGCGGCGTGAAATTAAACAGCAGGCCGGAAACCGAGGCGGCCATCGCCCAGCCGAGCGATCCCCACATGCGAATGCGGCCGAACTCCAGCCCGTACAGGCGGCTGAAACGGTCGGCGTAGGATTCGGAAGCGGCAACGCCTGCGTACCAGCCAAGGCTGAGATAAAACGCCCCGATGATTATCCCTGCCGTAGTGTGGCTCAGCAGCAGCGGTTGATAGACGGTAACGAAGAAGGGCGCCATCAGGGCCGACACGACGCAGACAAAATAGAGCAGCCACTTGCTCATGCCGATCTTGTCCATGATGTAGCCATAAACCGGCTTTAAGATAACGGCGAAGACGCCGTTGATGGCAAAAACGCTGCCGATGGTGACGCTGTCGAGACCAACCTTCTGGCTAAGCCACAGGGCGTAAAGCCCGAAGCTTGAGGACCAGGTAAAGAAATAGAGAAAGATAAAACTGCTCATTTTAAACTGCGCGCGGCGCACAGGCGTGGTAGTGGTCATAGGGATATCTCCGGCAAAGCGGTCAGGGTCAGACGTTTTTCATGGTGAGCCGTCACGAGGCGTACAACGTCATCGCGGATGATGGCCCGCGGGCAAAACCGTGCGCTGAAGTCTGTCGCATTTCCCGCCCAGACTGCGCTTATCAGCAGGCTTTTTCCTGCCGTCAGCTCGCCGCGCAGCAGCGGCACGGCTGCACGTTCGGCAAACAAAAGGTTGCTGTTTGGCGGCGTTAAAAGCTGTTCGCCGCGACGGGGATCGGCACTGAGGCAGAAAATAGCGCTGGCATCCGTTGCGGTGGTGAGCTGGCAGCAGCCCTGCCCGCTTTCAGCCAGGGGTTGAGGGCGGTTCGGTACGCTAAAGCCGCCCTCCGCCGTATCAAGATCGCGCCCTGAACTGATGTGATGCACGCGCAGCTGCCAGTCGCCGAGCGGCAGCAGCCAGGTATCGATAGTCACGTCATGCCAGGGCTGCCAGCGGCTGTAAATCATGTCGTCCGCCGTCCTGACTGAGATGCAGTCCCGCCGTCCGCGCCAGTAGTTATCCTTCCCGGAGAGCAGCAGCATGGAATCCGCCGCGGCATGCGCCAGTCCGTAACGGCCGCGCTCGACGGTAAATCCGTAGCGGGTTGAATAGGCAAATTTGCAGTATTTGGCTTCGGTATTGACGAAGTTATTCAGCTCAAGCTGGCCGGAGGTGAGCATCCACAGATGATCGGCCTGGTGGACAAGGATCTGATCGGCCAGCGGGATGCTGTGCCAGGCAGCCAGCTCAGGCAGCGGCAACTCCTGCGCCTGCCAGAAGGCATCGTCCTCGCCGAGGGCCAGCACCAGCATGGTTTTCAAGCCCCAGTAAGGGGAGCCCGGCGCGTTGTAATCCTCCGCCATAATGAGGTTCGGATAGCTGAACCCGACGCTCAGTACGCCGTCCCTGTCGAACAGCGGCTGCTTCATCCACCAGCGTAAATGCCGCAGCACGATCCCTTTAATAACGCCTGGGGAATAAACCTCCAGGCCGGCAAAAGCAGCGGCGCTCCAGAATGCGGCCTGCGCAAAGCGGTAAGTCAGGCTGCGGCCAAACGGCACCGCGGCCCCGTCAGGCGCGAAAAAGTGGATAAAATCGGCGGCGAACAGCGTTGCGCGGCGACGTAGCTCAGCGCTACGCTGCGGATCGATTTCCGCCATCAGCTTCGCGTAAATCAATCCGTAGAAGTGAAAGCCCATGGAGATATAGTAATCGCGCGGCCGACCCGGCCCGTCGGAGTACCAGCCTTCGCCAAGGTAATACTGTTCCATGGCGGCGAAATGCTTTTCCAGCGCCTGCGGATTGGTTTCCATTCCTGCCTGCCCGAAACCAACCTGCACCAGAATCGGGAAGAAGTGCCAGTTGTTGTCCGGTATGTCCTGCTCTTCGCTCTGTTTCAGCCAGCGCCAGAGATGCGTTTTTTCCTGCTCGCTGAAATGCGCCAGCAGCGTCTCGGGGGCCAGCGCCAGCAGCAGACCATAGGCGGCCATTTCCACGATGCGCTGATCGTAGGGAACAACGTCACCCCAGTAATCCGCATGCCGAGGATTGGTGCCGTTTTTGATGGCCTGAATATAGAAGGAAAACGCTTCCGGTTCACTTCCGCCCGCGAGTAAGGGCGTGACGCCCCACAGCAGGCGCGAAAAGGTTTCCATATTCGCCACCCAGTGGCCGTAATGCGCCGTAAAGTTGGCGAGATCCACCCGGCTGGCATCCTTTTTAAAAAATGGCGTTACGGCATTAAGTAATTCATTAACCAGCTGTCGAATATCATTTCGGGACTGCAGGGGGTTGGTAAGCGTAATGTTTTCAGGTTGCAAGATGTCCTCCCGTCAATAACGAGAATCAGGTAAGTTATTGTTATTTGGCTTTTCTACAGCGATACAGCTGCGGTCGGGACAAAGAGTAGTCCTGTTTAAAGCGTGCGCCGAGTGAGCAGGCTCACAGAATTAAACCACTATTTCATTTTTGCTGGATTTTTTGTTACGCGGCGGTAATAAATTGCAAACCGTGGCGTAAAAATTTAAATCTGTTGCCCTGAGGAAAAATGAGCGAATCCCAATTGCTTGAGCGAATCACTCTCGACAGCCGGGTTATCTCCTTCCATCGCATGCGATCGTCGAGCGCGGCTTATTATCACTGGCACCAGTGCGTTGAGCTGCTTTATATCTCGAAAGGGTACGGCATCGTGGTGGTGGATAATCAGCATTACACCGCCCGCCCCGGCCGCCTGTTTATCTTTCCGCCGTTTCGCCTGCATAAGGTGCAGGTTGATGACAGCGAGAAAAATCATTACCACCGCACCACTATGCATATCGAACAATCCGTTGTGGAAGGTGCGCTAAAAGACTTTCCGCGCCAGCAGGCTCAGTTTGCCGCGCTGGCGGCGAGCAACCTTCCCGCGCAGATTTATGATTTAAGCGAGCGGGCGGACTTTATGGAAACGATCCTCGCCCAGTTCGAGGCGCTTGACGCCGACAGCCAGACTTCCGCCTGCGAAGTGGCGTTCCTGGTGATGCAGATTATGGCTTTCCTGCCCGCTCAGCCGCAGCCTCTTATGCCAAAGGCGCAGACGGCCGCCTCGCGCATTATGGGGTGGGTCGAAGCAAATTATTCCGGCAAGTTTTCGCTAAACGAGCTGGCCGATGCGATGGGGCTTTCGCGCAGCTATACCTCAAGAGTGTTCCACCAGCAGACAGGCGGCAGCATTCACGAATATTTGCTCACGAGAAGGATAAAACGCAGTTGCGATCTATTGCGCACGACGGCCAACAGCATCGATGAGATTGCCCTGGCGGTAGGATTCAGTGAAGTGACGTACTTTATTACCTGTTTTAAAAAGATGATGAGCCAGACGCCGTTGCAGTACCGCAAGGCGAGCCGCCAGCGATTCCCCCGTTAATAGCTGGCCCGCCTGATTGATGCGTTAACCCGGCTTACGCCGGGCTTTACTTTTCCGCCACGGCAGAGGGTTAAAGACGGAACTGGTTTACCGCAACGGTAAGTTCATTTGCCTGATCGGTAAGGGCTGCCGAAGCGGTGGTCGATTCCTCCACCAGCGCGGCATTCTGCTGCACCATTGTGTCCAGCTGAGCCACCGCCGCGTTTATTTCGTTAATCCCTTTCATTTGCTCATCTGCCGCCTGGTTAATTTCCGCCATGATAGAGGTTACCGACGTAACGCTGTCGACGATTTCCTGCATCGTGTCGCCGGTGTGATGCACCTGTTTCGCCCCCGACGACACGCTGGCCACCGTCGTATTAATCAACATTCTGATCTCTTTAGCCGCCTCCGCGCTGCGGCTTGCCAGGTTGCGCACCTCGTTTGCGACGACGGCGAAACCTCTGCCCTGCTCACCCGCGCGCGCCGCTTCAACCGAGGCGTTAAGCGCCAGTATATTGGTCTGGAACGCGATACCGTCAATCACGCCGATAATATTGCCAACTTTTTCCGACGCCGCTTCGATGGTGCCCATGGTTTGTATCACATCGCGTACCGACTCCCCGCCGCGGTGGGCAACCTGAGCCGCTGACAGCACGGCCGTATTCGCCTCGAGAGAGGCGCTGGCAAAGAGCGCCACGGTAGAGGAAATCTCTTCAAGCGCGGCGGAGGTCTGCTGCAGGCTGGCGGCGGCGGATTCCGTGCGGGATGAGAGATCGAGATTGCCGGCGGTAATCTCCTCTGCCGCTACATGTACCGATTCGCTGCTGCTGCGAATCGATTTCATCACCACAGCAAGCTTATCCACAAAGCGGTTAAACGCGCTGGCAATCTGCGCCACCTCATCCTTGCCATGCACCTCCAGGCGCTGGGTTAAATCTTCTGTTCCCCGGGCGATGGAGTCCATCGCTTCACGCACGCGAACCAGAGGGGCAACGCTGCGCTTGGTTATCTGCGTGATAATGAGGGCAGTAAGGGCAATCAATACAAAGAGCGAGGCGACTGAGGTCAGCAGCAGCGAGCGCGTAGCCGCCATGGCTTCTGCTTCATCCATGACGACAAGGATAAACCAGGAGGTATCCTTTACCGGTGCCGCAACCATAAAAGCCGGGCGCCCCAGAATATCAACCTGAACAGGAGTCTTCGACTGCAGCAGATGCGCCAGGCTAAAGCCCGGGGCAATACTGGTGATGGGTTTAAGGGTCAACGCCTCATCGGGATGGGCGATGATAGTGCCGTCCGCATCCATCAGCATGCCAAAACTGCCTTCTGTGGGGTGAATGGCGCGCACGTTGGCGATCACCGCATCCATATTGATATCCCCTTCCACTACGCCCAGCAGCTGGCCATTATCTATACGCGGCGCTGCGAAGGTGACAATCATTTTGTGCGTCGTGGCATCAAGATACGGATTCGTCACTACCGGTTTTTTGGCCTTCATGGCCTGGATATACCACGGGCGCGAGGTAGGATCGTATCCCTGCGGGATCCCGGAAGGGTCGGAAGAGAGAGTCCGCTTATCCGGATAGCCAATATCGACGTTCATAAAACTACCGGCGTCGGCAATTTGCGTTAACAGAGGGACAGGATCGGCATGGGTCACATGCGGGGTAAGAGAGCCGATCAGGGCGACGTGGGTATCAATCCACTGATTCACCGTTGCGGTATGGCTTGCTGCCAGCGAAGTGAGCGAGCTGTTAATAGCCCGGGTGTTTGCTGAACGACTAATCGAATAATTAATTAAGGTATTGACGAATAATGCACCGACTACAATTAACGTGGTGGCAACTAAAATTCTGGTGCGGAGCGAGGTAAACATAGCGTATATCTTCCAGGATAATAATGAACTTATTTACCATTACCATCGGATAGTTAAAAAATAACATTAATTATTTACATTGGTAGTTTATAAAAACCTGATCAATATCAATAAGTTAAATATAGTGATTATATGAGATTTCTTCTGCAACAATAAGCATGATGCTTTTTTGATCTGTTGCTTTTTAAAGCAATCGCGCTTTTAAAGGCGCGGTTCTATGCGTTATTCGGCAAATTAAATATTTTAGCTATCGAGTGCCGATAAATAATATTTCGGGGGAAATATTTTGTCGCCGCGGGCCATTTTATTAGCGGCCCCAGAAATCGACCTGAGTGGTATGGTGAAAGATGTTTACTAACTTATTGTTTTAATTAGTAGATTAAGGTTCAGCGAGCGGATAAGGAGCGCGCCATTCTCCAACAGGAGATAAGCGGCGTAAAGCGCATCGGCAGTTTCATTATCAACGACAGCTTTATTTTACCAGAGCTGAAGATGTAAACGGCGCCTGCGTGACGGGTTACTTACCGGTAATGACGTTCTTTTATGGCGGATGGCGTCCATGCTTATCCGCCCTGGCGCTCCTGACTTAATGCGCCTCTTTTTGCGGCGTGAATTTCAGTTCAATAAGCGCAATTGCCTTCTGGATAGCACGGCGGGTCACCGGATCCGCCGCGGCAGGATGGGTTGCGAAATCAATCGTCTTAAGCTGGCCTGCCATTTTGTCGCGCACTTCAACCGGGGCGATAACGTCAATCACGTCCAGAATTTGTTTAATCACCAGCTGGCAGGCGACCACATCGGAGACCAGCTCCTGGTCGGCGGATAATTGTTCAGACATCTTTCTCTCCTGTTTCATATTGCGCGCCATAGTACATGCGCCATGAAGCACGAGGCAACAATCCATTCTGCACGCCTGCCGGCCTGTCTCTCTTCACTCCGGCGAGAGGAGATCCTCTTCTGCCCTGATATTCGTTCCACCTCGCAAAATCTTATTCCCAAAAGTGCAGAAGGCCGTTTATTTATTTAAGCTCGGGCATAATAAAGCGTAATCCCGATCGCATTAAAGAGATGCCTTTACGCCAGGTTACAAATTCGGTGACCGCCATCACAATTATTCGCCGCGCATCACTTTATAAGAACCTATCTTCTAAAAAATATAAAACACGGGTTCAAAATAATGAAAAAGGAAAGCGGCCTGCCCGGCGAGCAACGCCCGGTGCTGTTACGTCACCAGCTGGCTTACGGTGGCGGTAACCTGCTGGGCAGCGGTGCGCTGGCTATCAGCGGCGCGTGGTTGCTCTATTTTTACACCACCTTCTGCGGCCTGACGCTGCTTGAAGCATCGTTTATTTTTTCCGTTGCCAGCATCATTGACGCTATCAGCAATCCGCTAATGGGATATTTAACCGATAACTTCGGCAGCACGAGGCTCGGGCAGCGCTTTGGCCGCCGCCGCTTCTTTTTATTGATCGGCATTCCGCTGATGATGTTCTACCCGCTGTTATGGGTGGAAGGCTTCGGTTTCTGGTATTACCTTTGCACCTACGTCGTTTTCGAGCTTATCTATACCTCGGTAATGGTGCCATATGAAACGCTGGCGACTGAAATGACCAGCGATTTCACGCTGCGCTCCAGACTGACCGGCTATAAAGCGATTTTCGGCAAGCTTGCCAACTTCCTCGCCGCCTTTATTCCGGGACAGTTTATTCTGCTTTATGGTAAAGATTCCGCTCAACCATTCTTCCTGACGGGGCTCACCTATGGCGTTATTTTATGCGCCGCAATTGCCTGCCTCTATTTCTCTTCCTGGGAACATCTCCGTCCAGAAGAGAGGGTGCAAAAAGCGAAGACGTCGCTGGCCAGAACCTTGACTGGTCTGGCTGCCGATATGCGTTCAACCTTTTATTTGCGCGTATTCCGCAAACACTTAGGTATGTATCTGTGCGGCTTCGGCGCCGAATGGCTGTTCGCTTCTGTCTTCACCTACTTCGTCATATTTGTGCTGCAGCACGATCCGGCGATGGTGGCGGGGCTTAACAGCCTGAACTCGATCCTGCAGTTAATTTCGACCGCGGCGTTCATCGCTATCTGCGTGAAAAAAGGGTTCAGCAAGCCGTACATCATGGCGCTGAGCATCGTTATTTTCTCGGTAGTTTGTTATACCTCGCTGTACTTCTTCCACCTGCCGGTCCATATCGCCACGATCCTGATGTTCGGCATCACCATTCTTTTTGGCCTGGGAACCGGCGGCGTTTACTACATTCCCTGGACGGTTTACACCTTCCTTGCGGATGTGGATGAAGTCTTTACCGGCCGTCGGCGCGAGGGAATTTATGCGGGGGCGATGACTTTCTCAGGCAAAATCCTGCGCTCGGTTATCGTCTTCACCATGGGTTCTGTTCTCAGCTACTACGGCTTCCAGTCAAAGGCGCACGTGCAGCCGGAAAGCGCGGTCAACGCGATTGCGGTTGTCTTCTGCGTGGGCGTAGCGGTTCTGGGGCTGGCGGCGATAGTATTCAGCACGCAAATGAAGCTGGACCGCAAAGCCCATATGGTGGTGCTTGAAGAAGTTGCGCGTATCAAAGCAGGCGGCAAGCTCGAAGAGATCCAGCCAGAAGCGCGGGCGGTGATTGAGAACCTTGTCGGTCACCGTTATGAAGAGTGCTGGGGCAACAGCAGGCTGTTCAAATCCCGGGACGACGAAGTCGCGGTACGCGAAGCTGTTACCCATCCATAAGCCTGAATTGCGGACACAAAAAAACCTGCCTCGGCAGGTTTTTTTTATCGTCAAGCTTTCTCAGAACATCGCGCCCGGCGGTACGTCTTTGAAAGTTTTGCAGTAGTTTTCGAACATGCTTTTCAGAATTTTGCGCAGTTTCATTATGTACTCCGGTTTTTATTTATACAGGTGTTGCTCGTTATGCGCCCTATAATATGACTCCCATCACATAAATCAACATCTTTGTGATGTCTCTCACAAAAAATAAATGTGGTTTTCACCGGCTGTACATATAAAACTATTTGCAAATCCAGCACTTACCTGATTATCTGTTTCGGTGAATTTTTAAAACATTATTTTAATTTCGAGCGGCAACCATGTCTGATAACCTGCCTTCCGCACAAAAACGCGGCGTATCCTTAACCGCGCTGCTGGTCGCTGGCGCCTTTTTTATGGAGTTTCTTGACGGGACGGTGATAGCCACCGCTCTGCCGGAGATGGCGCGCACCTTCGGCGTGGACGCCGTGGACCTGAATACGGGCATGAGCGCCTACCTGCTTACCCTTGCGGTACTTATTCCCGCCAGCGGCTGGATCGCCGATCGCTTTGGCGCGCGTAAAGTTTTTACCCTGGCGCTGGGTATCTTCACCAGCGCCTCCGTGCTGTGCGGCCTCGCCAACAGCCTTGAACAGTTTGTCGCGATGCGTATTTTACAGGGCGTGGGCGGCGCGTTAATGGTGCCGGTAGGCCGCCTTGCGGTATTAAGAACGACGCCGAAAAATCAGCTGATCGCCGCCATAGCGACATTAACCTGGCCTGCCCTGGTCGCCCCCATTATCGGACCGCCGCTGGGCGGATTTATCACCAGCTATGCGTCGTGGCGCTGGATTTTTTATATCAATCTTCCTCTCGGCCTTGCCGCAATGGCGCTGGCCTGGCGGCTGATACCCGACGTACACGATGACGAGCGCCGTCCGTTTGACGGCGTTGGTTTCGTCAGCACCGCCATCGCCATGATCTCTCTGGTGTACGGGCTGGAAATGCTGGGCGGAGTCCGTATCAATATCGTCGCCACGGTAGCCTTACTGGCGACAGGCACGGCAGCGCTGTGGTTTTCACTTCGACATTTTAAACGTGCGGCCCACCCGATGATTCGTCTGGATGCCCTCAACGTGCAGACTTTCGGCGTCACGATGTACGGCGGCTCGCTGTTTCGTACCTCAATCAGCGCCGTGCCGTTTTTACTGCCGCTGCTGTTTCAGGTTGGGTTTGGCATGGATGCGTTTCATTCGGGCCTGCTGGTGCTGGCGGTCTTCGCGGGCAACCTGACGATGAAGCCCGGCACCACGCCGCTTATCCGCGCCCTTGGTTTTAAAAAGCTCCTCATCATTAACGGCCTGCTGAACGTGGCCGCCCTGCTCGCCTGCGCTTTCCTTACGCCGCACACCGCGACGTGGTTGACTATCGTTATTCTGTTCCTTGGCGGACTGTTTCGTTCGATGCAGTTCACCGGCATCAGCACGCTGGCCTTTGCGGATATTCCCGCACGGCAGATGAGCTACGCCAATACGCTGTTCAGCACCGCGACCCAGCTTTCCGTGGGGTTGGGCATCACGCTTGGCGCCATCGGGATCAGGCTGGGGGAGAAAATCAGCGGGTGGCTGGGCCTGAGCGCCCTGCCCGGCATCAGCATCAAAATCTCGTTTGCGTTGATTACGCTTATTTGCCTGGTTGGGCTGCTGGATTTGCTGCGCCTGCCGCGCAACGCGGGCAGCTCAGTTTCCAATAAGAAATGATGTAAAGAAGGGATTAGCGCTAAAAAAATGGCCAGCAGCAGCCGGCCATTATGGCGTTATTAAGCAAGGATTTCGCGTACGAACGCTTCAATCTCTTTATTCTGGCAGTTCTCGAAGAAGCACTGCTGGAAGCGCTCGCCGGAAACGGCCGTTTTTACCAGCTCAGGGTCAATAGCTCGCAGCGTGTCGAGATAATTTTCTTTCACCACGGCCGCTTTAACCTGGCTGAGGATGCCGGCGTTACGAACCTGCGGCTCTTTACGCTCAACCGGATAACCTTCACCTTTACGCCCGGTGAAAGCCTTTTCGAAGATATAACGAACGTTCAGCTCCGCGCCCCAGCCGAAGCCTTTTGCGAACGGCAGCGCCAGCGCGTTACCGTTGTTAATCTGCGCGAACAGGAAAGCATCCGCCGGGTCGATGCAGTAGCCGCACATCACGCCCGGGTGGATATTCAGCGACATCAGCGCGCCCTGGCCCGTTCCGCAACCGGTCACCACAAAATCAACCGCTTTAGCGTTCAGCAGGATGCTGGCCATGATGCCCAGGTGGATGTAGGTCAGGTGATGATCCTGCTCATCGCTCATGCCGACGTTATAAACCGGATACTCTTTCTCAGCCGCAACCGCCTGCAGCTCTTTAAGGATGATGGCGTTTTTGCCAGCCTGACTGTTTTCCATCATCAGCGCAATTTTCATTCTTTCGTCTCCTGATTGGGTCACGGGCATTTTCGGGGAAAAGCCGTGATGAATAGCCATGGTGAATCGCATGTATGTACTAACCATACTATCTGACAAACATACTTTCAAATTTAATGAAAAATTGTTTTAAAAATTCAAGAAGGGCTCACATTTCTGCCGCCCGACGGCGAGAAGTGTGGATGGCGTTGCAGGCTGGCCAGAGGTTGCGCAAAACCTGCGGGATCTCCCGCTTAAGCGCCCGGGAAAGGCCCTGCTGTTAAGCAATAAATTTGGCTTAGAGATGCATTTTAGTCTGATTTTAACCAAACTCTTTTCGCTTTATAGCGCCAGCGATTGCGGCGCTTTCAGACGTGCTATCCTGTAAAAAAGTGCCAGCCGAGGCTTCCTGTCATGCATCGTTCTTCTTTATTCATCGTCCTCCTTTTATTGAGCGGCTGTACCTTCAATAAAACCCCGGAGCCGGTCAAAAGCAGCGAGGTCGCGAGCGTAGTGCGCCTTGGATTCGATCTCGCTCCGCTGCAAAAAGGAAAGGTGGATACCTTCATCGCGCAGTCCACCGCCAGCCATCAGTGCCAACAGTGGGGATATATCGCCGCCTTCCCTTATGGCGAGCCGATAAAAACCTGTAGCCTGAGCAGCGGCGCTTTGTGCCTGAATCAGAAAGTAACGCTTGAATATCAGTGTCGCGGGGTGGGTATGGAAAAATATCTTCGGGATGAGCTAATAGTGCAGTAACCCGTTGCGAAAGGACACTGAATAATAACGGGGAGGCTGCGGAGATTTATCAAAGTCGCGGCGCCCCTGCCCGGAAACTATATTTCAGAAAGGGAAATAATTATTATTAATGCTATTTAGCGGTGGTGATAAAAAAGAATAATATTAGCAACCATTCGCATTACGGTAATTTAATTAACAATTCATTTGCATTGTGGAAATTAAAAAAATAGAGTAGCGCCACTGTCGGATTGCAATTAAATGGAGTGCGCTATGCTGAAAACAGAAATGGTTGAAAAACTTAACGAACAGATGAACCTTGAACTCTACTCCTCGTTGCTTTATCAGCAGATGAGCGCATGGTGCAGCTACCATAGCTTTGAAGGCGCCGCGGCGTTCCTGCGCCGCCACGCTCAGGAAGAGATGGAGCATATGCAGCGCCTGTTCGCCTATTTGACCGATACCGGAAATATGCCGCGCATTAACGCAATCCCGACGCCTTTTAGCGAATATGAATCGCTGGACGCTTTATTTCAGGCGACCTATGAACACGAGCAGTTAATTACCGGCAAGATTAATGAGCTGGCACACGCGGCGATGACTTCTCAGGATTATCCGACCTTTAATTTCCTGCAGTGGTACGTTGCCGAGCAGCATGAAGAAGAGAAGCTGTTTAAATCCGTGCTGGATAAACTTAGCCTGGTCGGTAAAAGCGGCGAAGGTCTCTACTTTGTGGATAAAGAACTCTCCACCCTTGATACCCAGGCCTGATGTGAAGCGTTAAGCCTGATACGGGCCGAAGCGCTGTTGCGCTTCGGCCCGTTTTAGTTTTAATGCAGGCTGGAGTGCTGCCTGTTCTGCCAGTAAGCAAATACGCTCAGTGCGGCAGGTTTGATCTCCTCAATGCTGTCGATAAACACTTCATGCGACAGGCTATCAAGCTCATCAAACTTCTCTTCCAGCCCGTGCAGAGCAATCGGCTTGAGCATGGCGCGCAGCTCTTCAGGCAGCGGCTCAACGTCCCACAGCATAACGCCGCGCATATAGCCAAAGCACCACTCTTCCACGATGGTGAACTCCTGCTCTTCAACAATGCTGGTGCCGAAAAGCGGCTCATATTGTTCCGGATAGCCGCTCAGGCGCTCCGCAATATCGTTGACATGCTTGAAGGTGAGCGCAACGAACTTTTTCAATTCCTCTTCTGATTCCCAGAGCGGCTGGTCCCCTTCGCCACCCCAGAATGCGGCAAACGTCGCCTCCGGCCCCACCTCTTTCGGCCCGGAGAGAATGGCGGTCAGCATGCCGTCCATTTCAGCAACGTCCATAATGGAGCGCTCGGTAGCGTGCTTCAGCAGCACGTCATCAAGCCATTCAATCTCTTCTTCTGTTAATGGTCCCTGGTTCATCATCCGGGCTCCTGTAATGACTGGGTTTTTCACGCGCCTGTCGGTGAGTATAAGAACATATCAGGCAAGATAGCGGGAAAGGGAGATTGCAGGCAATAAAAAACCACCCGAAGGTGGTTTACACGACACTGCTTATCATTGATTTTATTCTTGTGTTCCCATGGTGCCCGGGGCGGGACTTGAACCCGCACAGCCATACAGCCGAGGGATTTTAAATCCCTTGTGTCTACCGATTTCACCACCCGGGCTCGGGAAGAAAGTGGAGGCGCGTTCCGGAGTCGAACCGGACTAGACGGATTTGCAATCCGCTACATAACCGCTTTGCTAACGCGCCAAAACTTTTTGCCTTTGCAGGCTGTAACAGAGCTTCTCTGCCACATAAATCTGGAGCGGGAAACGAGACTCGAACTCGCGACCCCGACCTTGGCAAGGTCGTGCTCTACCAACTGAGCTATTCCCGCAAATTTTTACAAGTGAACCTGGCTGCTAATCACTTGATTTTATTATCTTCCGGCAAGCCATGCCGCCGTTCGATGCGTTGCATTCTACTTAGATGCCGCAGTGAGTCAATGAAATTTTCCTGTCCCGCGTTTCGTTTGCTGAATTTTGCGCCGCTTAGATCACGGTTCGAGCAAATCGCCGCGTGCGGCGGCCAGATACTGGAACATAGACCAGAAGGTTAATACCGCGGCGATGAAGAAAAGACCGATGCCGGCGTACTCAATCCACATATTCGGGCGCCACAGCATGCCAATCAGAGCCAGCATCTGCGCCATGGTCTTGGTTTTACCAATCCACGACACCGCAACGCTGCTGCGCTTGCCGATTTCCGCCATCCACTCGCGCAGCGCAGAGATAATAATCTCACGGGCGATCATGGTCGCTGCCGGAAGCGTAACCCACCAGGCGTGATAGTGTTCGACCACCAGCACAAGGGCCACGACAACCATCACCTTATCCGCTACGGGATCGAGGAACGCCCCGAAGCGGGTGCTTTGATTCCAGCGGCGCGCGAGAAATCCGTCAAACCAGTCTGTTATGGCTGCCAGCCAGAAGATAAAAGCGCACAGGAAAGGCGCCCAGCTGAACGGCAGATAAAAAGCCAGCACAAAGAACGGAATGAGAAAGACACGAAACAGAGTAAGCAACGTTGGGATATTAAATTGCATAGTGCCGGATAACTGTCTGTCGTAAGTGGGAATTGTCCCTATGTTGCTACAGCGGCCTCAATGTTTCAACGAGTAGTAGATCTTTTCTGCCAGCTGCTGCGAGATACCCGGCACTTTTGCGATTTCTTCAACGGATGCGTTCATTAACGGTTGCAATCCACCCATATACTTTAACAACATCTGGCGGCGTTTTGGCCCGATGCCCTCGATGGTTTCCAGCGAGCTGGTATTTTTTACTTTGGCTCGTTTTTTCCGGTGCCCGCTGATAGCGTGATTGTGCGAATCGTCGCGGATATGCTGAATAACATGCAGCGCGGGCGAATCCGGTGGTAAAGAGAAACCTTCCCCTTCCGGCTCAAAGAAGAGCGTCTCAAGGCCAGCCTTGCGGTCTGTGCCTTTGGCCACGCCCAGCAGCAGCGGATGATGCTTATCCCAGGTCACGTCGAGTTCGGCAAACACCGTTTTAGCCTGGCTCAGCTGCCCTTTCCCGCCGTCTATCAAAATAACGTCCGGGATTTTACTCTCTTCAATGGCCTTGCCATAGCGACGGCGCAGCACCTGGTTCATGGCGGCATAATCATCGCCCGGCGTGATGCCGGAAATATTGTAGCGACGGTATTCCGCACGCAGCGGGCCGTTGGCATCAAACACCACGCAGGAGGCCACCGTTTGCTCGCCCATCGTATGGCTGATGTCGAAACACTCCATCCGCTTAATTTCCGGCAGGTTGAGCGTCTGCGCCAGCGCCAGCAGACGCTGATGGATAGTGGATTGCTGAGAAAGCCGCGTGACCAGCGCCGTGGCGGCATTGGTGCGCGCCAGCTTCAGGTAGCGAGCGCGATCGCCGCGAGGTCTGGTCTGGACGTTAATACGTCGCCCGGCCATCTCTGAGAGCGAGTCAGCCAGCAGCGTTTTGTCCGGCAGCGTGAAATCGAGCAGGATTTCTCCCGGCAGGGTTCGCATCTGGCTGCCCTGCAGATAGAACTGGCCGACAAAGGTCTCGACCACTTCCGCAAGCTCGGTGCCGCCCGGCACCTTCGGGAAATAGCTGCGGCTGCCAAGGACTTTGCCCTGGCGGATAAACAGCACGTGCACGCAGGCCATGCCGTTGTCGAACGCCACGCCGATAACGTCCAGGTCATCGCCCATATTGGAGACGAACTGCTTCTCTGTAATACGTCGCACCGCCTGGATCTGATCCCGGATACGCGCCGCGGCTTCAAATTCAAGGTCTTTGCTCGCCTGCTCCATACGTCCGATAAGCTGCGTCAGCACCTGGTCATCTTTGCCGGAGAGGAAAAGGCGAACGTACTCCACCTGCTGAGCGTAGTCGTCTTCGCTCACTAACCCCGCCACGCAGGGACCGAGGCAGCGCCCAATCTGGTACTGCAGGCATGGACGGGAGCGGTTGCGATAGACGTTATTCTCACACTGGCGGATGGGGAAAACCTTTTGCAGCAGCGCAAGCGTTTCTCTTACGGCATAACCGTTAGGAAACGGGCCGAAGTATTCGCCTTTCGCATGTTTGGCGCCGCGATGCAGGGCAAGACGCGGATGCGTATCGCCGCTGAGAAAGATAAACGGGTAGGACTTATCGTCGCGCAGCAGCACGTTATAGCGCGGCTGGTACAGCTTGATATAGTTGTGTTCAAGCAGCAGCGCTTCCGTTTCGGTATGGGTGACGGTGACATCAATATGATGAATCAGCGCCACCAGCGCCTCGGTTTTTCGGCTCGACAGATTGCTTCTGAAGTAGCTCGCCAGGCGTTTTTTTAGATCTTTGGCTTTACCGACATAAATAACCGTACTGCTGGCGTCGTACATACGATAGACGCCGGGTTTGCTGGTGACGGTCTTAAGGAAGGCTTGCGAATCGAATGTCTCACTCACTACTGATTAACGTCTCCGCGCTGAATAAACCGTGGCGAATGGCCAGATGCGTCAGCTCCACATCGCCACTGATATTAAGTTTACTGAACATGCGGTAACGGTAGCTGTTAACCGTTTTCGGGCTCAGATTAAGCTGCTCAGAGATCTCATTGACCTTCTGACCTTTGGTGATCATCAGCATAATCTGTAATTCGCGCTCGGACAAACTGGCGAACGGGGTTTCCGTTTTTTCCGGTTCTATCTGGCTTAGCGCCATCTGCTGGGCAATATCTGAAGCGATATAGCGCTGGCCGGAATTCACTAATCGAATAGCGTTGACCACATCTGCTGGAGCCGCGCCTTTACTCAGATAGCCGGCGGCGCCCGCCTGCATCACTTTCGCCGGCAGCGGATTTTCCGTATGAATGGTCAGCATAATAACTTTGATATCTGAAGAGTAACGTACAATTTTGCGCGTGGCCTCAAGGCCGCCGATGCCGGGCATATTCATGTCCATTAAAACCACATCGACCGGGTGCGCGCGGCACCATTTCACGGCATCCTCACCGCAATTTGCTTCACCTGATATCTTGATCCCTTTGATATCTTCAAGAATGCGTCGTATCCCTGCGCGCACCAGTTCGTGGTCATCAACAAGAAGAACGTTGATCAAAGGATAACTCTCCAGAAAAGGGATAACGCTGCTAAAAGCTTAGGTGCTTATATTAACGGGTTTTCCAGGAACTTTAAAATGCAAAGAATGGGGAAAGCGGGATTACTCGCAGTTTTCGGAAATTTAGTTTTACAGCGTACGGCCAAAAGAACGCCGGGGTGAAAACCTGTTTAGTCAGAGAAGCAAAAATGCATAGCAGATTGAAAATCCCACTATATCAAAGGCATAAAATCACGACCATTGGGCTTAAACATACTATTCATTAACGTTTAATAAACGAAACATAAACATTTTTACGGCCGCGAGCAGAATTCCGTTTATTATTGCCTTACCGCCGGGCGGTAAAAAAGCGCGCGCAAGCGAGGATAAAATCTCAGCGCGATCTTAACCACTAATAAAATGATCGACCTGTGTGTTATACTCCGCCGCCTTACAAAACCGTTGCGCCGAATGACGGTGTACTAACCGAGACTTGAGGAAAATAAATGAGCACTCCTGATTTTTCCACCGCTGACAACAATAGCGAACTGGCTATTGAAGTCACCTGCCTGAAAGCCATGTTAACCCAGATGCTCAAAGCGATGGGCCAGGCTGACGCAGGTAAGGTTATTATTAAAATGGAAAAGCAAATCGCTCAGATGGATGACACGGCGCACGCTGAAGTATTTGGTAATACCGTTAAGCAGATTAAACAAGCTTATCGCCAGTAGTCGGTGAGTGACGGCGGAATGAAGATACTCTCATCCGCCGTTTTGTCGTCTGGCACGCAGAACGGGAAGTCGCTCAGATGATCCCGAGCGCCGCCGCATAACAGGCGATTTGCGTTTTATTCGGCGCGTTAAACTTTTTCTGCATATTTTTCTGATGAAAATTAACGGTATTTTCGGATATCGATAGAATCATGGCGATCTCCGCCGAGGTTTTCCCCTCCCCCGTCCACTGTAAAATTTCCAGCTCGCGTTTGCTGAGCTTCATCGTCATCCCGTCAACGCTGGGATCGGCCAGGCGTGTAAGCGTCATCAGGCTGAGTTCGGCAAGGTATTGCAGACGAGCATTAAGCTCATCATCAGGCAATAATTTCCCTTTCAATGATGAACGCGACACCGAAAGCAGCCCCGCCGCTCTGGAAGGTGACAGGACGCATTGCGTAATGCCCCGCCGCAAGCCGTGATCCTTTGCGGAGTCCCAAAGCTCTGGCGTATCGGCAAACAGTTCGTCGCTCCAGGGCAGAAAGCCGCGCATGAAATTCACCGGTTTTAGCACCGGGTCGATAGCAAAATAATTCTCGGCCTGATAATGCGCAAGCCAGGCCTGCGGGTAGGATGAAAACACCGATGTTTTTGGGCGGGTAAAAGGTACAGGCTGGCGAACACAGAACGCAAAATAATCAAATTCTAACGACTGAGTGTATCGGTGAACCGTGGTGGTTACTTCGCAGGCTTCGGTAATAGACTGGAAAGCATCAAGCGTTTCCCGTCGCCAGCTAAAAAAGTTGCAATCCGGCATTAGATCTAATGTTTCTCCTGAAACAATGGGTACTTACGGCATAAACATGTAACGCCGGGGCGTTAAAAAAACACATTTGTATGAGTTATCGACCAGGCAGCGCGTTTCTTTAAAAATAAGGCCGCCGGTCGGGAATAAACTTACTTTTCCCTCTCCCGCCGGGAGAGGGATTTTCATTACCGCGTAAGGAATTTCTCCAGGAACTGCTTAGTACGCGGCTGCTGAGGGTTGGCAAACAGATCGCGTGCCGGGCCCTGCTCCACAATGCGCCCCTGATCCATAAAGATCGCCCTGTCCGCAACGTCGCGCGCAAAGCTCATTTCATGGGTCACGATAACCATGGTGCGCTTTTCCTCGGCCAGCTGGCGGATAGTGCTTAGCACTTCGCCCACCAGCTCAGGATCCAGCGCCGAGGTCGGCTCATCAAACAGAATAACTTCAGGGCGCATCGCCAGCGCGCGGGCAATAGCCACACGCTGCTGTTGCCCGCCGGAGAGCCGTCGCGGATAGCTGGTTTCCTTGCCGGTCAGTCCGACTTTCGCCAGCAGCTCGCGCGCAAGCGCCGTCGCCTCTGCCTTTGGCTCGCCTTTTACGATGACCGGTCCTTCAATAATATTTTCCAGCACCGTGCGGTGCGGGAAGAGATTAAAGCTCTGGAAAACAAAGCCCACGTGCTGGCGCAGCTCGCGCACCCGGTTTTTCTGTTTGCTCATGGAAACGGCGGCATCGATAGTGATATTGCCAACCTGAATAGTGCCGGACTCAGGCTGCTCCAGCAAATTGATGCAGCGCAGCAGCGTGGTTTTACCCGAGCCGCTTGGCCCGATGATCGCCACTACTTCACCGGTTTTCACTTCCAGATCGATACCGTGCAGCACCGCCTGGCCGTGGAATTTTTTCACCAGCTGTTTTACGTCGATAGCGCTCATTTTGGCTCCCTGTCCTGGCGGTTAAGCTGATTTTCGAAGTAGTTTTGCAGGGCGGAAAGCACCGTTGCCATTACCCAGTAAATCAACGAAGCAGCAAGATACATGGTGAACACTTCAAGGGTGCGTGAGGTGATCAACTGCGCCTGACGGAACAGTTCCGGCACCTGAATGGTCGCCGCAAGCGACGTATCTTTTACCAGGCTGATAAAACTGTTGCTGAGCGGAGGTAACGCCACGCGCGCGGCCTGCGGCAGGATGGCGCGACGCAGCGTTTGCCACGGCGTCATACCTATACTGGCCGCAGCTTCCCACTGCCCTTTCTCAATAGAAGAGATGGCCGCCCGCAGCGTTTCAGACGCATAGGCCGCGGTGTTAAGCGACAGCCCAATCATTGCCGCCGGGATAGGATCCAGCTCGATGCCAAACTGCGGCAGACCGTAATAAATCATAAAGAGCTGCGCTATCAGCGGCGTGCCGCGAAAGATCGACACGTAAAAACGTGACAGCAGAGAAAAAGGTAAAAACGGCGACAGGCGCATCAGCGCCAGTAAAAAACCGAGGAGTAACCCGAAGAACATACCGCCGATACTGAGCTGCAGCGTGAAAACGGCGCCCCTGAGCAGGTACGGCGCCGAATCCAGCACCAGTTGAAGGCTCTCTTGCATACTTAAATCACACCCTGTCTGATTTTCTTATTATGAGTTATACATGCGGATGGTAAGCGAACAGCGCAGGCGCCCCACCGGTATGCACAAAAATTATCGGCCCTTCATCCTTAAAGCGTTTTTGCGCCACGCCGTCAATTAACCCGGCCATCGCTTTGCCGGTGTAAACCGGATCGAGCAAAATACCCTCCAGCCGCGCCAGCAGTTTGATGGCCTCAAGCCCTTCTTCGTTAGGCGTGCCGTAACCCGGCGCAAAATAGTCGTCCCAAAGGTGGATGGGCGCGGAGGCGGTTAAAGCTAACGAATGCGCCACGGCCTTTTGCAAAGCTTCCACCTTCGGCAGCTGTTGGGTGACGGTCCGGGAAACCGTTACGCCGATAAGATCGACATCCGGCATCACCTGCTCAAGCCCGACGGCCAACCCCGCGTGCGTGCCTGCGCTACCGGAAGCCACAACAATGGATGAAACGCTCACCGCCCCTTCGCACTGCTGGGCGATTTCCAGCGCGCTTTCCACGTAGCCGAGCGCGCCAAGGGCGTTAGAACCGCCAACCGGGATCACATAAGGACGGAACCCCTGCGCTTCGAGCCGCGTGGCGATCTCCTCAAGCTGCTGGTCGGGCGCGTGCAGCGCATCGCACATTTCAATTTCAGCATCAAAGAGATCGAGCAGCAGACGGTTGCCGTTAGTAAGGTAGTTGTCAGCATGGGTTGCTATAGGGTTTTCAAGCAGGGCGACGCATTTAAGGCCAAGCTTTGCCGCAACGGCCGCCGTCTGACGAACATGGTTCGACTGAATCGCGCCGGCGGTCACCAGCGTATCGGCCCCTTCGCGCAACGCGTCGGCGGCCAGAAACTCCAGCTTGCGCAGCTTGTTGCCGCCCATCGCCACAGGCGTGGCGTCGTCACGTTTGATGTAGATTTCGCGACCGAGGTAATCAGAAAAACGCGACAGGTACTCAAGCGGCGTGGGACCGCCGATAAGCTCCAGACGCGGAAAACGTGTCAGGTTATGCAGTGACATGAGCTACTCCATTAAGGCGGAACGAAAATTCCCCATCCCTTCATTATGTACCAGCGAGGGCCATTGCCTGCAAATGCAAATAAAAAAGGTGCTGTTTTCAGCACCTTTCAGAGGTAAACGGGAATTATTTGGTGACGTCGGCGCCAAACCATTTTTCGGACAGTTTTGCCAGCGAACCATCTTTTTGCATCCCGGCAATGGCTTTGTTCACCGCTTCCAGCAAATCCTCATTGCCTTTACGAATCGCCACGCCCGCTTCCTGACGCGAGAACGCATCGCCCGCGACGGCCAGGGTATCTTTGGTTTTCTTCACCAGATCGAGAGCGGCGAGACGGTCAACCAGAATGGCGTCGATACGGCCAACGCGCAGATCCTGATATTTCGTCGGGTCATCATCGTAAGTACGGATGTCTACGCCCTGCACGTTTTCACGCAGCCACTGTTCGTAGTTGGTGCCCAGTCCCACGCCAACCTTTTTACCCTTCAGGTCCGCCGCGCTTTTAATGCTGCCTTCGTTGCCTTTTTTCACCAGCGCCTGAATACCGGAAATGGTATATGGCGTTGAGAAATCATATTTTTTCTTACGCTCATCGGAGATGGTGACCTGATTAATCACCACGTCAATACGTTTAGAGTCCAGCGAAGCCAGCATGCCGTCCCATTTGGTCGGTTTCAGCGCTGCCTTCACCCCAAGATGCTGGGCGAGCTGCTCGGCAAACTCCACTTCAAAACCGGTTAGCTTGCCGTCGTCGCCCTGGAAGCTGAACGGAGGATAAGTCCCTTCGAGGCCTACCAGCAGCGTGCCGCGCTCTTTAACTTTATTGAGCAAATTTTCTGCCGCAAACGTCTTTACGCTTGCACCCGCAACCAGCGCCACCGCCAGCACGCCCATCAGCGCCTGACGTCCTACCATTGCTAATTTCATAGTTACCCCAGCTATCAATAATTTTGTTGTAGTGTAGCGAGCTGGTTTTTAGCGTCAAAACCAGTCCGCTACAACTTATGCCATATTAATATATATCGGAAGTTATATGATTTTCCTGGTATACGCAGGGCGTAGCCGTGAGCTGCATCTGAAACTGCCAGTATTTACGCAGCGCGATACGGTAGTTGTTGGTGCTGGTTTGCGGAAGCAAGGCGTCCAGCGTGTCGTCATGAAGGCTTTGCAATAAAGAAGGCGCGGAAACGGCCTGCTCTGAAAGGTGATTGCCCAGCCGACGCAGGCGGACAACGTACTCGCGAATGGTGCCGTGGCTCATCTCGGTTTGCTCGAAGAGATACTGCTTAAAGCCGATGATATCGAAGTAGTTGCCCTGCTCCTTGCAATGCAGGTCGCCGCAGAAGCGGCACAGCGCCGTCCACGCCTGTTTTTCCACCTGCCAGGCGGCGTCATCAATGAGCGTATCAAGCTGCGCGATGGTCGTTTTATTGACGATTTCGCCACGGCAGGTAAGCGTAATGCGATCCAAAAGCTTGCCGCAATGCGCGCAGTGGGTCTGTGTGTGTTTAAAATCTTTAAGGTAGCGGCTTAGAGGCCGTCTTTTTGGTTGCTGCACCGTCATGATAATTTCCAGTGGTGAGATAATCGTGCGGCACTCCCTACAACTTACCTAATTTAGTGCGTAAGCGTTTAATGGCCTGGCTGTGCAACTGGCTCACGCGAGATTCCCCCACTTCCAGAACGGCGCCAATCTCCTTGAGATTCAGCTCTTCCTGGTAGTAAAGCGTCAACACCAGCTGTTCGCGCTCCGGCAACGCCTCAATCGCGTCCATCACACGGCTGCGTAAATTGCTCTCCAGCAGGTGCTGCAGAGGATTCGCCTGCTGATGCTCCTCGGTGACCAGTTCGATACTGTCGCCATGCTCTTCACGCCACTCGTCATATGAGAAGAGCTGGCTGTTGTTCGTATCGAGCAACATCTGGCGATATTCGTCGAGCGGGATACCCAGCTTCGCGGCCACCTCGGTTTCGGTGGCGTTGCGTCCCAGCTCTTGCTCCAGTTGACCAATCGCTTGCGCGACGCCGCGTGCGTTACGCCTGACGCTGCGCGGCACCCAGTCACGGCTGCGCAACTCGTCAAGCATCGCCCCGCGAATGCGCTGCACCGCGTAGGTAGTAAATGCCGTTCCTTGCAGGGCATCGTAACGTTCCACTGCGTTTAACAAACCGATGCCACCCGCCTGTAGCAGATCGTCAAGTTCCACACTCGCCGGCAATCGCACCTGCAGGCGCAATGCTTCGTGGCGCACCAGCGGGACATAACGCTGCCACAGCGAGTGTTTATCCATCACACCATCAGCGGTATACAGTGATTCCACGATAAACAGCCCTGCGTTAGTTGAGTTATCGGCATGATTATCCGTTTCTGGAGGGCTTTTAATCGCAAGAATAGTGGGTGAAAGGGGGGGTTATTTAGTGAGTAAGTGAAATTACAAAGAAAAAACCCCGCCGGAGCGGGGTTGGTCAGGTAAAAGGCGATTAGCCCTGCAGCAGAGACAGAACCTGCTGTGGAACCTGGTTAGCTTTGGACAGCACGGAGTTACCGGCCTGCTGGATGATCTGCGCTTTAGACATATTGGACACTTCGGTCGCATAGTCGGCGTCCTGAATACGGGACTGCGCTTCAGACAGGTTGGTGGTGGTGTTGTTCAGGTTAGTTACCGCAGAATCCAGACGGTTCTGCACGGCACCCAGAGAAGAACGTAATTTATCAACCTGAGCGATAGCATCGTCCAGTGCGGCCAGCGGAGTTGTAGTTTTACCATCAGCTACTGCAGCCAGCGTCTCACCACCACTAGTTAAACCAGTTTTCAGATTGCCGCCATTTAATTTGTCTGCGTCATAAGTTTTCGCTGCAGAGCCAGTACCTACAGTAACAACCTGGGTTTTACCATCGTCGCCACCAAGTTTAATCGCTGCGTTAGTTACAGAATTACCTTTCTCATCGGTGTAATCAGCAGTTTTAACGGTAACTTCGCCGCCAGTTGAAACATTTGCCGCGTAAAGGTTACCGTCAGCATCTTTGATAGCATAAGTATCAGTATCGTTGCCTTGAGAATCCTGCAATTTAACCAAACTCGCGCCAGTTTTGATAGCGCTAGTAGCGGTATCGGCACCCCAAGTAACGTTAGTAGCACCAGTAGTAGTAGTGATAGCATTCACTGAAGTAGGTGAGCCAGCTGGAGTGTCCGAAGTACCGTCAACCAGCGTAACTGCACCGGTAGTTGCGTTGATATCTACTTTATAAGAACCATCAGCAGCAGCACCGGTTGTGCCAGTTACAACAGCATAATAGTCGTCATTATCGTCTTTAACGATGCCAGTAATACTACCAGAGCCAAAACCAGTAATCGCAGAGGTGTTGGTGGCGCTGTAGTCGACGTTTACAGTATTAGTAGTACCGGTACCGATAGTTGTAATCGCTGCACTGGTTTTAACAGCATCGTTGCCTTTCACGCTGAAACCATCCAAGCCCAAAGTGTGAGAGTCGATCTGTTTCAGGTCAATGGTAATTTTCTGACCATCGTTAGCGCCCACCTGAATATCCATTTTGTCATTTTTTGCCAGCACGTTTACGCCGTTAAACTGGGTCTGGCCGGATACGCGGTCGATTTCAGACAGGCGGGATTTGATTTCGTCCTGGATAGAAGACAGATCGGACTCGGAGTTAGTGCCGGTGGTTGCCTGCACGGTCAGCTCACGAACACGCTGTAAGTTGTTGTTGATTTCAGACAGCGCGCCTTCGGTGGTCTGCGCCAGGGAGATACCGTCGTTGGCGTTACGCGCAGCCTGAGTCAGGCCTTTAATGTTAGAGGTGAAACGGTTAGCAATCGCCTGGCCCGCTGCGTCATCTTTGGCGCTGTTGATACGCAGGCCGGAAGAGAGGCGCTCGATGGAGGTCGACAGCGCGGACTGGTTTTTGTTGATGTTGTTCTGAGTGATCAGCGAGAGGCTGTTGGTATTAATGACTTGGGCCATGATTTAGTTTCCTGTGTTCAAATCTACGGTTTACGTGATTGGGCTTCCACCCCTCGGCTTCGTCGCCGTTAAACCTGTTATCGTCTGGTCCCCAACAACCTTTAGCATTTTTTTCGCCGCCCCGAATAATTTTTAGCGGCAGAAATACTCTTTCCCCCTGCCGCTATTCCCGCCATTAAAAAAAAGAAATTAACCGTAAACTTTGCGTTATTCAGGCCGATAATCCCGGTATTCATTTTACGCGTCGATACAATAAGGAATTTATATGGCAAGTATTTCAACGCTGGGAGTCGGATCGGGCCTGGATTTAAGCAGCATTCTGGATAGCCTGGAGGCGGCGGAAAAATCCTCTCTAAAGCCGATTTCGACCCAGCAGTCGTCTTATACCGCCAAACTGAGCGCCTACGGCACGTTGAAAAGCGCGCTGGAAACCTTCCAGACCGCCAATACCGCACTGAATAAAGCCGACTTATTTACCGCCACGTCAACGACCAGCAGCAGCACGGCATTCAGCGCCACCACTACCGGCAGCGCGATTGCCGGGAAATATACGATTAGCGTCTCTCAGCTGGCGCAGGCGCAGACGCTGACCACCAAAAATAGCCAGGCCGACAGCAAAACGGCCATCGCTACCGGCGACAGCGTGCTGACTATCCAGCAGGGCGGCGATAAAAAACCGGTGACCATTGATATCAGCGCGGCCAACTCTTCGCTGAACGGTATTCGCGACGCCATCAATAATGCCAAGGCCGGCGTCAGCGCCAGTATTATCAACGTTGGAAACGGCGAATACCGTCTGTCCGTCACCTCGGACGACACCGGCAGCGACAACGCTATGTCCCTGAGCTTCAGCGACGACAGCGACAGCGCCCTGCAGGCCTTTATGGGCTATAACGGCACCAGCACCGATGCCGCTAATGGCATGGAAGAGAGCGTCACGGCGCAGAATGCCAAACTAAAAGTTAATAACGTTGATATCGAAAACAGCAGCAACAGCATCAGCGATGCGCTGGAAGACATCACCCTTAATCTGAACGATGTCACTACCGGCAACCAGACGCTGACCATTACCAAAGATACCTCGAAAGCTGAAAGCGCTGTCAAAGCCTGGGTCGAGGCCTATAACTCGCTGCAGGACACCTTCAGCAGCTTAACCAAATACACCGCCGTCGATGCCGGCGCAGACAGCCAGGACTCCAGCAACGGCGCGTTACTTGGCGACACTACCCTGCGTACTATCCAGACGCAGCTGAAAGGCTTGCTGACTAATATGTCGGGCAATTCTTCATTCAAGACGCTGGCGCAGATTGGCGTCACCTCGGATGCGAGCACCGGGAAGTTAGAAGTAGATGACGACAAGCTGGCAGCGGCGCTGAAAAAAGATGCTTCCGGGGTCAAGGATATGATCGTCGGCGACGGTAAAGTTACCGGCATCACGACTACCATCAGCAGTAAACTGACCAGTTGGCTCTCCACCACCGGGATTATCCAGTCGGCGAAAGACGGCGTGAGTAAAACCCTGAACAACCTGACCGAGCAGTACAACACCGCCAGCGACCGCATCGACACATTGATGGCTCGTTATAAAGCGCAATTTACCCAGCTGGACGTGCTGATGAACTCGCTGAACTCCACCAGCAGCTATCTGACGCAGCAGTTCGATACGACCAGCACCAGCAAATAATTAATTCAGGAGAAGACATGTACGGCGCAAAAGGCACGCAGGCCTACGCAAAAATCGGGGTTGAAAGCGCAGTCATGAGCGCCAGCCAGCAGCAACTGGTTACCATGTTGTTTGATGGCGCACTCAGCGCGTTAGTACGCGCCCGTCTTTTTTTGCAGGACGGCAATCTGGAAGGGAAAGGGCTTTCGCTCTCTAAAGCCATAAACATCATTGAGAACGGGCTGAAAAACGGGATCGATGAAGAGAGCGGCGATGAGCTGACTCAGAATCTGCTCGCGCTTTATGCTTATATGGTGCGTCGTCTTCTCCAGGCCAATCTACGTAATGATGCCAGCGCGATCGAAGAGGTCGAGAACCTGCTGAGAAACATTGCCGATGCCTGGAAAGAGGTCGCTCAGGCGCCTAATCACACTCGGGACGCAATCTAATGAGCCACGCACCGCAACTGTATACCCTCTATCAGCAATTACTGGAAAAAAGTAAGAGGATGCTGCACCTCGCCCGCGAAGGATTATGGGACGAATTAATCGCCAGTGAAATGGATTACGTTAATGCGGTGCATAAACTGACTCAATTCATGCAGGATATTCAGCCCTCAGCGCAAACGCAGGAGCAGCTTCGCCCCGTGCTGCGCGCTATCCTCGACAATGAAAGCGAAGTTAAGCGCCTGCTGCAGGCGCGTATGGCCGAGCTTGCCAAACTGGTTGGGCAATCCTCCATACAAAAATCGGTGTTAACCGCCTACGGCAAACAGGGTGGTCACATCCTGGCGCCGCAGGACAAACTGGATACCCTCCCCTGACTCCCCAAGGTGCGGCAAAGATGGAGCTTTTTCGCACCGGGCATTTTTAAGCATATCATCCATAATTGAGATCCCTGTCTCATGGAACCTGAATATGCGTAACCCAACGTTGTTGCAATGCTTTCACTGGTACTCACCCGGCGGCGGTGAACTGTGGTCTGAAGTTGAGGCGCTGGCGCCTAATCTCAATAAAATCGGCATCAATATGGTCTGGCTGCCTCCGGCTTACAAAGGCAGCTCCGGCGGCTACTCCGTAGGCTACGACGTTTACGATCTGTTCGATCTCGGGGAATTCGATCAAAAAGGCAGCGTCGCCACCAAATACGGCGATAAAACGCAGCTTCTGGCCGCCGTCAAAGCGCTTAAAGATAACAACATTGCGGTGTTGCTGGATGTTGTGGTGAACCACAAAATGGGCGCGGATGAGAAAGAGCGTATTCGCGTTAACCGCGTCAATGCGGACAACCGCAATGACATCGACGATGAAATCATCGAGTGCGAGGCCTGGACGCGCTACACCTTCCCTGCCCGCAACGGCAAATATTCCCGCTTCATCTGGGACTACAAGTGCTTTAGCGGCGTGGACCATATCGAAAACCCCGACGAAGAGGGCATCTTTAAAATCATCAATGATTATACCGGCGAGGGCTGGAACGAGCAGGTGAATGACGAGCTTGGAAACTTCGATTATCTGATGGGGAATAATATCGACTTCCGCAACCACGCGGTGACGGAAGAGATCAAATACTGGGCGCGCTGGGTGATGCAGGAAACCGGCTGCGACGGTTTTCGCTTAGATGCCGTCAAACATATCCCCGCCTGGTTCTATAAAGAATGGATAGAGCACGTGCAGGAAGTGGCTGAAACGCCCTTGTTTATCGTGGCGGAATACTGGTCACATAGCGTTGATAAGCTTCAGGAGTACATTGCGCAGGTAGAAGGCAAAACGATGCTGTTTGACGCCCCGCTGCAGATGAACTTCCACCAGGCCTCACAGCAGGGCCGCGATTACGATATGAGTCAAATCTTCGCCGGCACGCTGGTGGAGGCCGATCCGTTCCATGCGGTGACGCTGGTAGCCAATCACGATACCCAGCCGCTGCAGGCGCTTGAGGCTCCCGTCGAATCCTGGTTCAAACCCCTTGCCTACGCTTTAATTTTATTGCGCGAGAACGGCGTCCCTTCCGTCTTTTATCCCGATCTTTTCGGCGCCAGCTATGACGATGAAGGCGGCGACGGCGAGACGTATCATATTGATATGCCGATAGTAGAGCAGCTTGAGGATCTGATTCACGCCCGCGAGCGCTTCGCTCACGGCGTGCAAACGCTCTGGTTCGATCATCCTAACTGCATTGCGTTCAGCCGCAGCGGCACCGAAGATTATCCAGGCTGCGTGGTCGTCCTCTCTAATGGCGATGAAGGCGAAAAAACCATTGAGCTTGGCGAAAATTACGGCGGCAAAAGCTGGCGGGACTACCTGAGCAACAGGGAAGAAACCCTGACCACTGATGAAAAAGGCAGCGCAACATTTACCTGCAACGGCGGAAGCGTGAGCGTGTGGGTGCTGGCAGACGTGCTGTAAGGGCGGGTCCTCTCCTTCCCGGAGAGGGCCATTGCGCCAGCCGCGACGAAGCCGCAAAATTTAACCTAAGCTTAACTTCATGAAGAAAGCCTTTTGGCTACTGAAAAGTAGTTAGCGAGAAACCTGTCGATGAATTTTGTAACCTGGACCGCCGCATCCGGTGCTTTGCTGTTAGTGATGTCATTAAGCTATGGCTGGATCAGCCGCAGCGTCGTTCCTCTTTTTGGTCTTTATCTGCTGGTGGGTATTGTCTGCGGCCCCTGGGTTCTGAACCTGCTCAATATTGATATCGTCAAATATTCCACCATCATCGCCCACGTTTCCGAAGTGGCGATGGCGGCTTCGCTGTTTATGACCGGTCTGAAGATCCGCATACCTTTCAGATCGGCCGGCTGGAAAATGGGCGTGCTGCTGGCCGGCCCCGCCATGTTGCTGACCGTGGGCAGCATTATGCTTGCCGCGCATTACCTTCTGGGAATGAGCTGGCCCATTTCCCTCGCCTTCGCGGCGATCGTCGCGCCGACCGACCCGGTACTGGCCAGCCTGATTGCCATTAACGACGCACGCGACGACGACAGCCTGCGCCTGTCGCTTTCCACCGAAGCGGGGATGAATGACGGAACCGCCCTGCCCCTGCTGATACTGGCGCTGATGCTTTTCAGCAGCGATGACGGCATAACCACCTCCGCCCTTACCCACTGGTTTACGGTAGAGGTGATATGGGCGCTGGTGGCAGGCGTCTTCATCGGCTACATGCTGGGGTATGCCATTGGGCTGCTGGCTACGCATTTTCGCTATACCCAGCGCGAGTTTGCGCCAAGCGATTTTATCGCGCTGGCGCTGATAGCGCTTAGCTACGCCATTGCGCTTTCGCTTGGCGCTTCAGGCTTCCTCGCCGCTTTTGCTGCGGGAGTCGGGTTAAGGAGCGCGGAGATTAAAGTTCAGCGATATTTCCCGGACGAACGCGAAGAAGAAGACGGTACCGCGCTGCCGGCTGAAATCATGGTGAATCCGCATCAAAGACACGAGTTTGCAGAAACAACCCGCGTCAAAGCGATGGGGCTGGTGATTGGCGACGCCCTCTCTTTCGGCGATACCGTCGAGCGCCTTTTCGCCGCCGTGCTGATCATTATTCTGGGCATCACCCTTGCCCAGCACTGGCAGCCCGATGGGCTGCTTATCGCGGCGCTACTCTTTATCATCGTTCGCCCGCTGGCGGTTTACGCGGTGACATGGGGCGTTTCGACCTCCGGCTATCAGCGAATGACTATTGGCTGGCTGGGTATACGCGGCATAGGAAGCCTGAACTATATCGCCTATGCCTGGACACACGGCATGCGCGGCGACCAGGCTAACTATATGATGGACTGCGCGCTGACGCTGGTAGTGGCAAGCGTAATAATTCACGGCATTACCGTTAACCCTCTGCTGGCGTTACGGCGCAAGCGAAAGTCATAGGCTGCGGGGAAGCGTGGACCATTTCCCCTGAGCGAAATAGCGGCGCAGGGGAAACAAAGCGTTAGCGAAGCGGTGTGGCGAGCGGATGTTTTTCGAGGTAATCAGCGCACTCCAGGGTCGGACGATCCACGCGTTTGAGCGTCATGCCGGCATATTCCAGCGTGTCTCCCTCAAGCTCAACGTCATAAACTTCACGCTTCGCTGTGACGTTATAGAGCGAATCAGAGCGCAGCATCAGTTTACCCGGCAGAGCAATGACGCGCTGCCACTGGCGGCAATCCAGCGTATCCCCTTCGGGCGTGACCACCAGCGTCGCAACGGCTTGCGGACTCACCATCTCGCTTTGCGGCCCTTCGGACTGCCAGTAACCCGCAAGCCCGGCGGGGGCCGGAGCCTTGACCACTTCACGATAATTATCAACCTGCACACAACCACTCAGGGCCAGCAACGCCGCTAAAACTGCAACCTTCTTCATCGTCTATCCTGACTGCGGAGAAAAAATAATTTTGGCATTAAAGCATTTAGCCCGCCAGTGTTGCAAAGGAAACAGCAACAATAATGGCCGCCCGCCGTACTCCGTAATGGCTAACCCATGCGCCTGCTTGTTTGACGAAAATCATTAAAAAATGAAGTTTTTCCAAAGTGCTGGCGCAGTCGCTTGGCGGCGCTGAAAAAAATGATTTAATAGCCGCCTTCTTTCACCTCCTTCTGAGTTCAGAGGCGGCACATGTCCTGGCATCATTTTAAACAGCAGTACCTCATAAAATTCTGGGCGCCGATGCCTGCGGTTATCGCGGCCGGCATTCTTTCTACCTACTATTTCGGCATTACCGGCACTTTCTGGGCCGTGACGGGGGAATTTACCCGCTGGGGCGGACAGCTGCTGCAGCTTATGGGCGTGCACGCCGAAGAGTGGGGCTATTACAAACTCATTCATCTGGACGGCAACCCGCTGACGCGTATCGACGGCATGATGATTATCGGCATGTTTGGCGGCTGCTTTGCCGCAGCGCTGTGGGCCAACAACGTTAAGCTGCGCCTGCCGCAGCACCGCATCCGCATCATTCAGGCGGTCGCGGGGGGAATCATCGCCGGGTTCGGCGCGCGTCTGGCGATGGGCTGCAACCTGGCGGCGTTTTTCACCGGCATTCCTCAGTTCTCGCTCCATGCCTGGTTTTTTGCGCTGGCAACGGCGCTGGGTTCATGGTTTGGCGCACGCTTCACGCTGTTACCGATGTTCCGCATTCCGGTTAAGCTGCAGAAAGTCTCCGCCGCCTCGCCATTAACGCAGAAGCCTCAGCAGGCAAAGCGCCGTTTCCGTATCGGAATGCTGGTGTTTGTCGGCATGCTGGGCTGGGCCGGACTGACTGCCATGAACCAGCCCAAACTCGGGCTGGCGATGCTGTTTGGCGTGGGCTTCGGCCTGCTGATTGAACGCGCGCAAATCTGCTTTACCTCGGCTTTTCGCGATATGTGGATAACCGGCCGCACGCACATGGCCAAAGCTATTATTCTCGGCATGGCGGTAAGCGCCATCGGCATCTTCAGCTATGTGCAGCTCGGCGTGGAGGCAAAAATCATGTGGGCCGGTCCGAATGCGGTACTGGGCGGCCTGCTGTTTGGGTTTGGCATTGTGCTGGCGGGCGGCTGCGAGACCGGCTGGATGTACCGCGCCGTTGAAGGCCAGGTACACTACTGGTGGGTGGGGCTGGGGAACGTGATCGGCTCTACTATTCTTGCTTATTACTGGGACGATCTCTCCCCTGCGCTCGCCACCGGCTGGGATAAAATTAACCTGTTAAATACTTTTGGCCCGCTGGGCGGATTGCTGGTCACTTATCTGCTGCTGCTGGCCGCCTTCGCGCTGCTGGTCGGTTGGGAAAAGCGCTTTTTCAGACGCAAAAGCAACGCGTCTGACCGCGTCATTGAGGAGAACGTATGAGTCAGAATATCGTGCCGGATTTCCGTCTGGATATGGTTGGGGAGCCCTGCCCTTACCCGGCGGTCGCCACGCTTGAAGCCATGCCGCAGCTGAAGAAGGGGCAGATTCTGGAGGTGGTTAGCGACTGCCCGCAGTCGATTAATAACATTCCGCTGGATGCGAAAAATCACGGTTACACCGTGCTGGATATTCAGCAGGATGGCCCAACGATTCGCTACTTAATTCAGCGCTAGCTGGCTTCGATCCTGCGGGTTCGCCCGCAGGTTTTTGCCGTAAAAAAGCCTGCGCTTAGCTACCCTCAGACCAGGAGTCCTTATGAACAAGCTGAGCAATGACCAGCTGGAAAAAATTCGACTCTGGCTCAAACAAGATGCGCATCAACGGCGCGGAACATCATCTGGAGCGTATCTTGCCCAGTGTGACGAGGCTTTAGGCGAATTACTGCTGGCGCGGCAAAAAATCGAAGCCTTAGAGAAACAGTTATCCACGCCAGTCCGTCTTCCGCCGTGCAGTTCAAGCCCGGTCTGCGAAATCGACGCGGCCTACAGCAACGGCGTTAACGACAGCAAAGAGGCTATCCGCCGGGCAGGCTTCCCGGTTGAGGGGGATGACTAAGACGCTGATTGCATCTCGCAAGCATAATAAGGGAAGCCCATAAGATCGCTTATGCGCTCTTCACGGCAGGGTAAGGCTAATCTAGCCGCGGGATCGGAAAACCTTTTATAGAAATAATAAAGAAATTATCTTCTCTTTTGATCTTCGCACCGGCGTCGCACCATCCTTCCGCCAGGCTAAAAAACTCGTCCGCACCAATATTCCACGCCAGACGAACCGATTTCACATAACCGGCACGCAGCAGCTCACAGGCTTCTTCATAAGAAGTAGCGACGGCTTCAGGGTGCTGTTTCATTTTTTTCGTTTCAACAGTTTGCGCAGCATGTTGATCTCTTTTGCGCTGAGCGGCTGCGTCTCTTCCTTAGTATTCTGGCTATCAATGGCTTTGGCAGAGAGCGCATCGGACTTTCCGGCCGACGCAAGCGCTGCGAGCAGCAGGCTTTCGGTTGCCGCGCTGATTGTCAGGCTATTGGCTTCAGCGTACTGTTGCAGGGTGGACTTTAGTTCTGGCGTTATTCTGGTATTAAGAGAAACGGTAGTCATAATTAACCCCTTTTATTAATTTGCAGGAAATATACAATGCGAAAATAGTAAAATCCAGATGTATTTAACGCTCTTAAATTGAAATAAAAGTGAAATGCAAACGAAACAAAAATGTCATAAATAATATGTAAACTGGTGCGTGATTAGCATTAAACCTTACTACCACAAATGACATTAGCGAATACAGTCTCGCTACCACGTTGAATAATTAATTGCCTTCCGAAATTATATGACATTACAAAAAAACACGCTACACAAGGTTGTTACACCAGCAGGGGACGCCCTAATGACCCAGGAAAGTAGGTATATTGAAAAAGAGTTAAGCTGGCTGTCCTTTAATGCTCGTGTACTGCAGGAAGCGGCGGACAAAAGCAACCCGCTGATTGAACGCATGCGTTTCCTGGGCATTTATTCCAGCAACCTTGATGAATTCTATAAGGTACGGGTCGCAGAATTAAAGCGCCGCATACTCATAAAGGAAGAGCAGCTTTCTGACTCATCGTCCCGTAATCTTTTAAAAAAGATACAGGATCAGGTACTCCAGACCGGCAACGACTTTGACACGCTCTACAATGAAATATTATTTGAGCTGGCCCGCAAGCAAATATTTTTAATTAATGAAAGACAGCTTTCAGCGCATCAGCAGGTATGGCTAAACAATTACTTTGAAAGAGATCTGCGAAGGTATATTACGCCGACCATCATTAACCAGGACACCGATCTGGTGCAGTTTATGAAGGATGATTATACCTACCTGGTGGTTGAAATAATTAATGGTGAAAACATCACCTACTCGCTGCTGGAAATTCCATCGGACAAAATCCCCCGTTTTATTAACCTGCCGCCGGAAAAACCACGACGCATAAAGCCGATAATCCTCTTTGATAACGTCTTACGGTTTTGTTTAGCCACTATTTTTGACGGTTTTTTTGAATACGACAGCCTTAACGCGTATTCCATGAAGATGACCCGTGATGCAGAGTATGATCTTATCCAGGAGATGGAATCCAGCCTGCTGGAGTTAATGTCCTCAAGCTTAAAACAAAGGTTAACCGCAGAGCCGGTGCGTTTTGTATATCAGCGCGATATGCCGGAGGCGATGGTCGATATGCTGTGTAAAGCGCTTTCTATCTCCCACTATGACTCTATTATTCCGGGCGGGCGCTACCATAACTTTAAAGATTTTATCAGCTTCCCAGGCGTAGGCCGCAGCGCGCTGGTCAACAAGCCTTTACCTAGCATAAGGCACACCGGGTTTGATAAATTCCGTAATGGTTTCGAAGCTATTCGCGCGCGGGACATCCTGCTTTATTACCCTTACCATACCTTTGAGCACGTTCTGGAACTTTTGCGCCAGGCCTCATTTGACCCAAGCGTGCTGTCCATTCGCATCAACATTTACCGGGTTGCCAAAAACTCGCGCATTATCGATGCCATGATCCACGCGGCGCACAACGGCAAAAAAGTCTCTGTGGTGGTGGAACTGCAGGCGCGTTTTGATGAAGAAGCTAATATTCACTGGGCAAAGCGCCTGACGGAAGCCGGCGTGCACGTTATTTTCTCCGTGCCGGGGCTGAAAATTCACTCAAAATTATTTTTAATTTCACGGCTTGAAGACGGAAAGATTGTGCGTTACGCCCATATTGGCACCGGTAACTTTAATGAAAAGACGGCCAGAATATATACCGACTATTCCTTGTTAACCGCTGATGAACGCATCACCAATGAAGTGCGGGAGGTCTTTAACTTTATTGAAAACCCTTACCGCCCGGTACGTTTCAATTACCTGATGGTTTCACCACAAAATTCACGCCAGCTATTATATAAAGCAATCGATCGGGAAATCGCGAATGTGCAAAAGGGCTTAGTCTGCGGCATTACGCTTAAATTAAATAACCTGGTTGACGCTGGTTTAATCGAGCGGCTTTACGCCGCCTCTCAGGGCGGCGTGCCCGTTAATATTCTGGTGCGCGGCATGTGCTCGCTTATCCCTCAGCAGCCGGGAATAAGCGATAATATTCATATAATCAGCATCGTCGACCGTTTTCTGGAACATGACCGCATCTACATTTTTAAAAACGCTGGCGATGACAATATCTGGATATCCTCCGCAGACTGGATGACCCGTAATATTGATTTCCGCATTGAAGTTGCCGCACCGCTGCTGGACCCGCGTCTGAAAAAATATATGCTGGATATTATCGACATATTATTTAGCGACACGGTAAAGGCCCGCACCATTGATAAAGAACAGCATAACCACTATGTCCCACGAGGCAATCGCCGCAAAGTTCGTGCGCAGCTGGCGATTTATGATTACATCAAATCATCAGAACAAGCGGAATAAAATATGCCAATAAAAATGAAAACATCCCTGCCAACTGAATATGCGGCAATCGACCTGGGATCTAACAGCTTCCATATGGTCATCGCTCGCGTCGTCGACGGTGCCTTACAGCCTATTGGGCGGATAAAACAGCGCATCCATTTGGCCGACGGGCTGGATGAAATTAACCACCTGTCTGATGAAGCCATGGAGCGCGGCCTCTCCTGTCTGGCCCTATTTGCCGGGCGCCTGCAGGGATTTACTGCGGCCAATATTCGCATCGTCGGCACCCATACTTTGCGCCAGGCCGTTAACGCGCTTGATTTTTTAAAACGCGCCAGCAAAGTTATTCCTTACCCTATTGAGATTATTTCCGGCCAGGAAGAAGCCCGCCTCATTTTTATGGGCGTTGAGCATACGCAGCCCGAAAGAGGCCGTAAGCTGGTGGTTGACATTGGCGGCGGCTCCACGGAAATGGTGATTGGCGAGAATTTTGAACCCACGCTTGTGGAAAGCCGCCGCATGGGATGCGTCAGTTTTGCGAAAACGTTTTTCTCCGACGGGGAAATCAGCGCTGCGCAATTTAACCGGGCCTGCATTGCGGCGCTGCAAAAGCTTGAGAGCCTGGCCCCGCAGTATCGTACTCACGGCTGGGACGTGGCCCTGGGCACCTCCGGCAGCATTAAAGCTATTCACGAAGTGCTAATGGCGATGGGCGAAAAAGAGGGCATCATTACTTTGCCGCGCCTGCATATGCTGCGCGATAAGGTGCTGGAATATAAAAAGGTTAGCAGCCTCAGCCTGCCCGGCCTCAGCGAAGATCGTGTTCCCGTTTTTATTCCCGGTCTGGCTATCCTAATCGGCGTTTTTACCGCGCTGTCTATTAAGGCGTTACGCTATTCTGATTGCGCCCTGCGCGAAGGCGTGCTGTATGAAATGGAGGGCCGTTTCCGGCACAGGGATATTCGCAGCCGTACCGCCGAAAGCCTGGCCAGGCAGTACAACGTTGACCGCGACCAGGCCACGAGGGTGGTAAACACAAGCCTGAGTCTGTATCAGCAATGGCAGCAGCAAAACCCCAAATATGCCTCTACCCGCTTAGCCGACCTGTTACGCTGGAGCGCGCTGCTGCATGAGGTAGGGCTGAACATTAACCACAGCGGCTGCCATCGCCATTCGGCCTATATTCTGCATAACAGCAACCTGCCGGGATTTAATCAGGAACAGCAACAGGCCATGGCAACGCTGGTTCGCTTCCATCGCAAGACGCTTAAGCTCGAAGAAATCCCGGATTTTACGCTGTATAAGAAAAAGCAGCTTTTACCGCTTATCCAGCTTCTTCGCCTGGGCAGCTTGCTCAATAATCAGCGCCAGGCGACGACCACGCCCGCGTCGCTGATTCTGGAAACGGATTATAACCACTGGACGCTGCGCTTCCCTGAGGACTGGTTTAGCGAAAACGCGCTTGTTCTTCTGGATCTGGAGCGAGAGAAGCAATACTGGAATGCGGTAACCGGTTGGGATCTGTTTATGACAGATTCTCTCCTTCCTGGCTAACAAAGCCCGTTACGCCGCCCTGCCCGCTCCCGTGCATAAGCTATCTGATAGTTGTTTATCAAAGAGCTTATACCGCTAAACCTGCATGTTCATGATGTCCTGATAGGCGGAAACCAGCTTGTTACGCACCTGAATCCCCATCTGCAAGGAAACGGAAGATTTTTGCAGATCGACCATCACATCGTTTAACGCCACGCCCGGCGTGCCGAGGGCGAATTTTTCTGCCTGAGTACGCGCGGCGTTCTGCGTATCGCTGATGCGGCCTAACGCCGACTGTAGTTCGCCAGCAAAGCTTACCTTAGGATCGTTATTCTGCACCTGGTTGCCCGCGGAAAGCGCGGTAGCCTGCAGCTGCTGAATAACCCCTTCAATCCCCTGAATTGCCATTTTCCTGCCCCGGTTTTATTGAACGCGGCAAGATTATCACCTTGTCAATAGGATAAAGGCGTTAAATAGGTGCAAAAAATAGAGCTAATTCGGCCATCGAAAATTCCTGAAAAGAAAATAATGACTGCGCCATCTATCTGGAACTTTTGTCGTGTTTGTCGACCCGGGAGCTCTTCTTGTTCACTCTTTATACGAATTATTCTCTCTATGCTAAGCCGCGAGGTGCGCAATGACCGCTGCGGCCCAGGCACAAACATCGCCGAATAAAACTCAGGAATGGCTCACCCGTATCCGCGCAAATCCTAAAATTCCTTTAATCATCGCGGGCGCTGCGGCTATCGCTGTTATTGTGGCCTTAACGTTATGGGCTAAACAGCCTGACTATAAGGTGCTGTACAGCAACCTGGCCGATCAGGACGGGGGCGCGATCGTCACCCAGCTGACGCAGATGAACATTCCCTATCGTTACTCCGATAACGGCAGCGCGATAGAAGTCCCCGCTGATAAAGTTTATGACCTGCGTTTGCGCCTCGCTCAGCAAGGGTTGCCGAAAGGCGGAGCGGTAGGCTTTGAGCTGCTGGACAAGGAAAAGTTTGGCATCAGCCAGTTCAGCGAGCAGGTGAACTACCAGCGTGCGCTCGAAGGTGAACTTGCGCGCACCATCGAAACGCTCGGTCCGGTGAAAAGTGCTCGTGTGCACCTCGCCATGCCAAAACCTTCTTTATTCGTCCGTGAACAAAAATCCCCGTCCGCCTCCGTCACGCTGAACCTGCAGCCAGGTCGTGCGATCGACGAAGGACAGGTAAGCGCGGTTGTGCATATGGTTTCCAGCGCCGTAGCGGGACTGCCGCCGGGCAACGTTACGCTTGTGGATCAGGGCGGGCATTTACTGACGCAGTCCAATACCGCCGGGCGCGATTTGAACGACGCGCAGCTTAAATACTCCGCCGACGTGGAGAGCCGCTATCAGCGCCGTATCGAGTCCATCCTTGGCCCTATCGTCGGCAACGGCAACGTGCATGCCCAGGTTACCGCGCAGATCGATTTCGCCAATAAAGAACAAACCGAAGAGCAGTATCATCCGAATACCGATCCGTCGCAGTCCGCGATTCGTTCACGCCAGATAAATCAGAGTGAGCAGGTTAACGGCCGCAGCCCGGGCGGCGTGCCGGGCGCGCTGTCTAACCAGCCTGCGCCGCCAAACAGCGCGCCTGTTACCACGCCTGCGCAGCCGAATCAGGCAAACCAGGCGAACGCCGGGCAGACGCAGTCTACCTCGACCTCCGCACAAACCGGCTCCAGCAACACCCAGCGCGACGAGACCACCAACTACGAAGTGGACCGCACCATTCGCCATACCAAGCTTAACGTGGGCGATATCCAGCGCCTGTCCGTTGCCGTAGTGGTGAATTATCGTCAGCTGGCCGACGGCAAGCCGCTGCCGCTGACCAACGATCAGCTCAAGCAAATCGAAGACCTGACTCGTGAAGCGATGGGCTATTCAGAGAAGCGTGGCGATACGCTCAACGTCGTGAACTCGCCGTTTACCACAAGCGAAGAAACCAGTGGCGAACTGCCGTTCTGGCAGCAGCAATCGTTCTTCGATCTGCTGCTCTGGGCGGGCCGTTGGTTAGTGGTGCTGATTGTCGCCTGGCTGCTGTGGCGTAAAGCTATCCGTCCGCAGCTGCAGCGCAAAAATGAAATTCTGAAAGCCCAGGTTGAAGTCCAACGCCAGCGCGAAGAAGAAGATGAAGCCGTCTCCGTTCGCCTGAGCAAAGACGAACAGCAGCAACAGCGTAAAGCTAACCAGCGCCTGAGCGCCGAAGTGATGAGCCAGCGTATCCGCGATATGTCTGATAACGATCCGCGCGTCGTTGCGCTGGTTATCCGCCAATGGATGAGTAACGAACTATGAGTATTACCGGCACCGAAAAGAGCGCCATTCTGTTGATGACTATTGGCGAAGACCGCGCGGCTGAAGTATTCAAGCATCTCAGCCCGCGGGAAGTGCAGCACGTGAGCGCGGCAATGGCGAACATTCGCCAGATCTCCAATAAGCAGTTGACCGACGTGCTGGCGGAGTTTGAGCAGGAAGCGGAGCAGTTCGCGGCCCTTAGCGTTAACGCCAACGATTATCTGCGTTCGGTGCTGGTCAAAGCGCTGGGCGAAGAGCGCGCCTCAAGCCTGCTGGAAGATATTCTCGAAACGCGCGAAACCACCTCGGGCATGGAAACGCTCAACTTTATGGAACCGCAGAGCGCGGCGGATCTTATTCGCGACGAGCACCCGCAGATCATCGCCACCATCCTTGTGCACCTCAAGCGCGCTCAGGCCGCCGATATTCTGGCGCTGTTCGACGAGCGCCTGCGCCACGACGTCATGCTGCGTATCGCCACCTTTGGCGGCGTGCAGCCGGCGGCGCTGGCAGAATTGACCGAAGTGCTCAACAACCTGCTCGACGGCCAGAACCTCAAGCGCAGCAAGATGGGCGGCGTGAGAACGGCTGCGGAAATCATCAACCTGATGAAAACGCAGCAGGAAGAAGCGGTTATTACCGCGGTTCGCGACTTCGACGGCGAACTGGCGCAGAAAATTATCGACGAGATGTTCCTGTTCGAAAACCTCGTCGAAGTGGACGATCGCAGCATCCAGCGCCTGCTGCAGGAAGTGGAATCCGAATCGCTGCTGGTCGCCCTCAAAGGCGCCGAACAGCCGCTGCGCGAGAAGTTCCTGCGCAATATGTCGCAGCGTGCGGCCGATATTCTGCGCGACGACCTCTCCAACCGCGGCCCGGTTCGTCTCTCCCAGGTGGAGAACGAACAGAAAGCCATCCTGCTTATTGTTCGTCGCCTGGCCGAAACCGGCGAGATGGTAATTGGCACCAGCGAGGATACCTATGTCTGAGTCGCTGCCCTGGAAGATCTGGACGCCGGACGATCTGGCGCCCACGTCCAGCCCGGTGTTTGAAAGCCTGATGCCGCAGGAGGTTTCCTCAGAAGAACCTGCCGCAGAAAGCGAGCCGGATTTGCAGCAGCAGCTGGCGCTGCTGCAGATGCAGGCGCATGAGCAGGGCCACCGGGACGGTTACGCTGCGGGACATGCCGAAGGCGTTGAAGCAGGCCGCAAGGCTGGCTTTCAGCAGGGTATCGAACAGGGTCTCAACGAGGCGCAACAGCAGCAGGCTCCCGTTCACGCCCGCATGCAGCAGCTTGTCAGCGAGTTTCAGCATACGCTTGATGCGCTCGACAGCGTTATCGCCTCGCGCCTGATGCAGATGGCGCTGGAGGCGGCTCGTCAGGTCATCGGCCATACCCAGGGCATCGATAACGCCGCGCTCATTAAACAAATCCAGGGACTGTTGCAGCAGGAGCCGTTGTTCAGCGGCAAGCCGCAGCTGCGCGTTCATCCGGACGATCTACAGCGCGTGGAAGATATGCTGGGCGCGACGTTAAGCCTGCACGGCTGGCGTTTACGCGGCGATCCGAGCCTGCATCAGGGCGGCTGTAAAGTCTCCGCCGACGAGGGCGATCTGGACGCCAGCGTCGCAACGCGCTGGCAGGAACTCTGCCGTCTTGCCGCGCCGGGAGTCCTGTAATGACCGCCCGGCTAACGCGTTGGCTTAACACGCTGGACAGCTTTGAAGAGCGCATGGCGAAATTACCAGCCGTGCGCCGCTACGGCCGCCTGACCCGCGCCACGGGCCTGGTGCTGGAAGCGACCGGTTTACAGCTTCCCCTTGGCGCAACCTGCATCATCGAGCAACACAGCCGTGAAGTGGAAGCCGAAGTCGTTGGCTTTAACGGCCAGAAACTGTTTCTGATGCCGCTTGAAGAAGTGGAAGGAATTTTGCCTGGCGCGCGGGTTTACGCGCGCATCTCAGGCGAAGACGGCTCGCACGGCGGCAAACAGCTGCCGCTCGGCCCGGCGCTGCTTGGCCGCGTGCTGGATGGCAGCGGGCGTCCACTGGACAGCCTGCCCGCGCCAGAAACCGCCACCTTCGGCGCGCTGGGCGCCGCTCCGTTTAACCCGCTGCAGCGTACTCCTATTGAGCACGTGCTTGACGTCGGCGTGCGCCCTGTCAACGCCCTGCTCACCGTCGGACGCGGGCAGCGTATGGGTCTTTTCGCGGGTTCCGGCGTCGGTAAAAGCGTGCTGTTGGGCATGATGGCGCGTTACACCCAGGCCGACGTGATTGTCGTCGGGCTGATTGGCGAACGCGGCCGTGAAGTAAAAGATTTTATCGAGAACATTCTCGGCCCTGAAGGCCGCGCGCGTTCGGTGGTGGTCGCCGCGCCTGCGGATGTTTCACCGTTGCTGCGCATGCAGGGTGCCGCCTATGCCACGCGCATCGCCGAGGACTTCCGCGATCGTGGCCAGCACGTGTTGCTGATTATGGACTCCCTTACCCGCTATGCCATGGCGCAGCGTGAAATCGCGCTGGCGATCGGTGAGCCACCGGCAACCAAAGGCTATCCGCCTTCCGTCTTCGCCAAGCTGCCGGCGCTGGTGGAACGTGCCGGTAACGGTATTCATGGCGGTGGATCGATTACCGCGTTTTATACCGTGCTGACCGAAGGGGACGACCAGCAGGACCCGATCGCGGATTCAGCGCGCGCCATTCTGGACGGGCACATTGTGCTCTCGCGTCGTCTCGCCGAGGCGGGGCACTACCCGGCGATTGATATCGAAGCGTCGATTAGCCGCGCCATGACCTCGCTGATAACCGATCGGCACTATGCGCAGGTGCGCAATTTCAAACAGTTGCTATCCAGCTTCCAGCGCAACCGCGACCTGGTAAGCGTTGGCGCCTATGCCAAAGGCAGCGACCCGATGCTCGATAAAGCCATCGTGCTCTGGCCGCATCTGGAAGCCTTTTTGCAGCAGGGGATTTTTGAACGCAGCGGCTGGGAAGACGCCTGCGCGGCGCTGGAACTTATCTTCCCGACGGTTTGATGAGAGGTAACTATGGGCCAAAGCACTGCACTGGAAACGCTGCACGAACTCGCCGAGAAAGAGGTGGAGAACGCGGCGCTACGATTAGGCGAAATGCGTAAAGGGTTTCAACAGGCGGAAGAGCAGCTCAACATGCTGATTAACTATCAGTTTGAGTACAGTACTAACCTGAACACCAGCATGAGCCAGGGGATTGCAAGCACCCGCTGGCAAAACTATCAGCAGTTTATCCAGACGCTCGAAAAAGCCATAGATCAGCACCGTCAGCAGCTCAGCGCCTGGACCAGTAAGGTCGACCAGGCGCTGAACTTCTGGCAGGAAAAACAGAAAAGATTGCAGGCCTGGCAAACCCTGCGGGAACGTAAAGCCACCGAGAGGCTGCTTGCTGAAAACCGGCTCGATCAGAAACAGATGGATGAATATGCCCAGCGGGCGACAATGAGGAAAGGCGAATGATCAAACTGCCCCTGTTAAACACGACCGCCGACGCCGACAGCGGCCTGACCGCCACGGCCACGGGCGAGAAAGGTCTGAGCGACGGTTTTCTCGATTTATTCAGCAAGGCGCTACCGGGCCTCGCCTCGCCTGAGGGCGGCGAAACGCTGTCGCTGAGCGCCGCGCTGAACAAAGCCACCGGCCGGGATCTTAATGCACAGGACGCCGCCGCGGGCAAAACGACTCTCGCAGATTTGCTCAACAAGCTCGATATGGACAAGCCTGAAGCGCTTTCCGCCCTGCTGGCAAATGTGGGTAAAGCCACAGGCGCGGATAAAACCGAGCAGGCCGCTACAGCGCAGGAGAGCACGCGCGATCTGAGCACCGCTGATATGCAGGCGCTGAGCGCCCTCTTCGCCATGCTGCCACAGCAGAATGCCGCGACGCCTGCTGCAACGCTGACCTCGACGGCCAGTAAAGATAGTGACGAGGCTTCACCGCTGAGCGCGCTGCTGGCGGGCGGCGCGCAGCAAAAAACGACGGCAGCCCGCGCCGATGACGGCCTGAGCGCTGCCGGCAAAAACCAGCCAGCCGACACCACTTTCGCCGCGAAATCCGTTGCACCCGGGGCAAATCAGGTAGCAGATGACAGCACGCTCCCGGTCGTCGCCGTTGATAAAGAGAGTCGCGACAGCGCTATCAGCAATAACACCACGCCGACGGTCAGTACGCCGACCATCAGCAGCGCAACGGTCAGCACGCCGGTGAGTACGCATATCGCCACGCCGGTTGCGCCGCAGATTAGCGCCCAGCTGGGAAGCCAGGAGTGGCAACAGGCGGTGAGCCAGCACGTGACGCTGTTCACCCGTCAGGGCCAGCAAAGCGCCGAGCTGCGCCTGCATCCGGAAGACTTAGGTCAAATCCAGATAAGCCTCAAGCTTGACGATAACCAGGCCCAGCTGCAGATGACCTCCCCGCACAGCCACGTGCGCGCAGCGCTCGAAGCGACGCTTCCTGCGTTACGCACGGCCCTTGCGGAAAGCGGCATTCAGCTCGGCCAGAGCAATATCAGCAGCGAAAGTTTTGCTCAGCAACAGCAGCAGTCGGGCCAGCAGCAACAGCAGTCGCAGCGCTCCGCGGGCAGCTTCCCTTCTCTGGGCGGCGAGGCTGAAGCCCTTGCCGTTCCTGCCAGCGTGCAGCGCCTTGCCTCGGGTAACAACGCCGTGGACATTTTCGCCTGACGACGGCAATAAGGCGTAAACGGCAGAGGTAACAACAAATATCCCGTGTTTTCCAGGCTTTGATGCCGGGGCGACGCGGGATAATCGCACCATAAAGCAGTATCGATACAGGAATAAAGCGTTATATGACTGACATCGCTCAGACCAAAGGCCGCAAGCGCTCCATCTGGATGCCGTTACTGGTCCTGATCACACTCGCCGCATGCGCTACCGCGGGTTACAGCTACTGGCGGATGCAGCAGCACCCCGCCAGCGCTCAGGCTGTAAAACCGGAGCCGCCGCCCGCGCCGGTCTTTTTTGCGCTGGATACTTTTACCGTCAACCTTGGCGATGCGGATCGCGTGCTGTATGTCGGCATCACGCTGCGCCTGAAAGATGAAGCGACTCGCCAGCGCCTGAGCGAGTTCCTGCCGGAAGTGCGTAGCCGCCTTCTGCTGCTGTTTTCCCGCCAGGATGCGACTGCCCTTGCCACCGATGAAGGCAAGCAGAAGCTGGTAGAGGCAATTAAAAATACGCTGGCGCCGCCTCTGGTTGCCGGTCAACCTCAACAGGTGGTCAGCGACGTGCTGTATACCGCCTTTATTTTGCGGTAGAGCATGGGCGATAGCATTCTTTCACAGGCTGAGATTGATGCGCTGCTAAACGGCGACGCCGACAGCAGCGACGAACCGATTGCCGGGGCAGTAAGTGAAACCAACATCCGCCCCTACGATCCTAATACCCAGCGCCGCGTGGTGCGTGAACGCCTGCAGGCGCTGGAGATTATCAACGAACGTTTCGCTCGTCAGTTCCGTATGGGGCTGTTTAACCTGCTGCGCCGTAGCCCGGATATTACCGTCGGCGCGATCCGTATTCAGCCGTATCATGAGTTTGCGCGTAACCTTCCGGTGCCGACCAACCTCAACCTGATGCACCTGAAACCGCTGCGCGGCACCGGCCTGTTCGTCTTTTCGCCAAGCCTTGTGTTTATTGCGGTGGACAACCTGTTTGGTGGCGACGGCCGCTTTCCGACGAAAGTTGAAGGCCGCGAGTTTACCCATACAGAGCAACGCGTCATTAACCGCATGCTGAAGCTGGCGCTGGAAGCTTACAGCGACGCGTGGAAGGCCATTTATCCGCTTGACGTGGAATACGTGCGCTCCGAAATGCAGGTGAAATTTACCAACATTACGACGTCGCCGAACGACATCGTGGTGAATACGCCTTTCCATGTGGAAATTGGCAACCTGACCGGCGAATTCAATATTTGTCTGCCGTTCAGCATGATTGAACCCCTGCGCGAACTGCTGGTGAATCCCCCGCTGGAGAACTCCCGTCAGGAGGACCAAAGCTGGCGCGATACGCTGGTGCGCCAGGTGCAGCATTCTGAACTGGAACTGGTGGCGAACTTTGCCGACATTCCGCTCAGGCTGTCACAGATACTAAAACTAAAACCTGGCGACGTGCTGCCTGTCGACAAGCCGGATCGCATTCTTGCGCATGTCGATGGTGTACCGGTGCTGACCAGTCAATACGGCACGCTAAACGGCCAGTACGCCCTGCGCGTCGAACACTTGATCAACCCGATACTGAATTCGCTGAATGAGGAACAGCCCAAATGAGTGATATTAATCAACCGTCCGACGATAATGCAGGCTCCGTGGACGATCTGTGGGCTGATGCGTTGAACGAACAAAAGGTCTCCAGCAAAAGCAGCGCGGACAGCGTATTCCGCGCGCTTGAAGGCAACGACGTTGTAGGTTCAATGCAGGATATCGACCTGATTATGGATATCCCGGTCAAACTGACCGTGGAGCTGGGCCGTACCCGCATGACCATTAAAGAGCTGCTGCGCCTGTCGCAGGGTTCCGTAGTGGCGCTTGAAGGCCTGGCCGGCGAGCCGCTGGATATCCTGATCAACGGCTATCTGATTGCGCAGGGTGAAGTCGTGGTCGTGGCCGATAAATACGGCGTGCGCATCACCGATATCATTACGCCATCGGAACGTATGCGTCGCCTGAGCCGTTAACAGCATGAAAACCCAGACCACCGTTCAGCAGCAGCCCGCCGTCAGCTCCAGCTCGCCTTTAGTGCAGGTGAGCGGCGCATTGACGGCAATCATTTTGTTTATTTTGCTGGCGGCCTGGCTGGCTAAAAGGTTTGGCCTTACCGGCAGAACCGGCAGCACGAAGGGGCTTAAGGTCAGCGCCAGCTGTAACCTTGGCCCGCGCGAACGCGTCGTGGTTGTGGATGTAGAAGACGCCCGCCTTGTGCTGGGCGTTACCGCGACGCAAATCACCCATTTACATACTCTCCCACCTGCGCCGGCAAGCGTCGATCCCCTGCCTGCCGAACAGGTGGATTTCCAGAGCCTGATGAAAAATTTGCTTAAACGTAACGGGAAAGCCTGATGAAACGTTTTCTCTCCTTCTCGTTAATGGGTATTCTGGTCAGCCTGCTGTTTGTTACGCCGCAGGCGCTGGCGCAGCTGCCGGGCCTGGTAAGCCAGCCGATGCCGAACGGCGGCCAGAGCTGGTCGCTGCCGGTGCAGACGCTGGTGTTTATCACCTCGCTGACCTTCCTGCCCGCTATTTTGCTGATGATGACCAGCTTCACGCGCATCATCATCGTCTTCGGCCTGCTGCGAAACGCACTCGGCACGCCTTCCGCTCCGCCTAACCAGGTGCTGCTGGGCTTAGCGCTGTTTCTGACCTTCTTTATTATGTCGCCGGTGTTCGACAAGATTTATACCGACGCCTACCAGCCGTTTAGTGAAAACAAAATGGAGATGCCGGAAGCGATTGAGAAAGGCGCGAAGCCGCTGCGCGAGTTTATGCTGCGGCAGACGCGCGAAGCGGATCTGGCGCTGTTTGCTCGTCTGGCTAACACCCCGGCGATGGAAGGCCCGGAGGTAGTGCCGATGCGCATTCTGCTGCCGGCCTATGTCACCAGCGAGCTGAAAACGGCTTTCCAGATCGGTTTTACCGTGTTTATTCCGTTCCTGATTATCGACCTGGTTGTGGCCAGCGTGCTGATGGCGCTGGGGATGATGATGGTGCCGCCGGCAACCATTGCCCTGCCCTTCAAGCTCATGCTCTTCGTGCTGGTTGACGGCTGGCAGCTGCTGGTCGGCTCGCTTGCGCAAAGCTTCTACAGTTAAGGTGAAACGATGACGCCTGAATCGGTCATGATGATGGGCACCGAGGCGATGAAGGTTGCCCTGGCGCTCGCGGCACCGCTGCTGCTGGTCGCGCTGGTGACCGGCCTGATTATCTCCATGCTGCAGGCGGCGACGCAGATTAACGAAATGACGCTGTCGTTCATTCCGAAAATCCTCGCCGTTTTTGTCACCATGATTGTGGCAGGCCCGTGGATGCTCAACCTGCTGCTTGATTATATGCGCACGCTGCTCACCAATTTGCCGACGATGATTGGATGATCCACGTTGACAGCGACCAGTGGCTGAATCTACTGAGCATGGGCTTCTGGCCTTTTATACGCATTCTGGCGCTCATCAGCACAGCGCCCATTCTCAGCGAACGTGCTATTTCGAAAAAGGTAAAAATTGGCCTGGCGCTGATGATTACCTGGATCGTCGCCCCGACGCTGCCGATGAGCGGCGTGACTATTTTCTCTGCCGCGGGTTTCTGGCTTGCGGCGCAGCAAATCTTAATCGGCATTATGCTGGGCTTCACCATGCAGTTCGCCTTTGCCGTAATTCGTACCGCAGGCGAGCTTATCGGCCTGCAAATGGGGCTTTCTTTCGCCACCTTCTTCGACCCGGGCAGCCGCCTGAACATGCCGGTGCTGGCGCGCTTTATGGACATGCTGGCGATGCTGCTGTTCCTGACGTTTAACGGTCATTTATGGCTGATCTCAATGCTGGTTGATACCTTTCACACGCTGCCAATTGGCGGCGAGGCGATCAACAGCAATGTATTTATGGCCCTTACCCGCGCGGGCGGATTCATTTTTCTTAACGGATTGATGCTTGCCCTGCCCTTAATCACGCTGCTGCTGACGCTTAATATCGCGCTGGGTTTGTTAAACCGTATGGCGCCGCAGCTTTCCGTATTTGTAATTGGTTTCCCGGTTACGCTCTCCGTTGGCCTGCTGGTTATGGCCGCACTGATGCCGCTGATTGCGCCTTTTGCTGAACATTTATTTAGTGAGATTTTTGATTTGCTGGCAGATATAGTCAGTGAAATTCCGAAGAATTAACCGCTTTTTCCTCATGGCCTCTCTGAGGTTATTCCTAAAAAGTATTTCAAATAACATCCACCAGGATAACTCTGCTGCGGGATATTAGATTTTACCTCTCTCACAGTTCATAACATTTACTTTACTTTGGGAACATTCCTGGCAAATTATACATAACTTTACGGGATAGTGATCGCGCCTGAAATACTTCCGTAGCGTCATTTATCTGCAACTCAAGTCAATGGCTGGAAAGCGTTTTTCCCCGCCATTTTCCCGGGATGGAACAAAGGCGCGGAAGTGCTGGCAGGGAAGTTTCGTAATGGCAGGCGCTCAACAAAGCGGCCTGCTCAATCGAAGCTGTTCGGATAATACACTTGGTGAGGGTTTGCTATGTCAACGATTATTATGGACTTATGCAGTTATACCCGGCTGGGGTTGACCGGCTATCTGGCTAGCCGCGGAATAAGAAAACGACAAATTACCGATGTTAAGAATGTAGAAGAGCTGGCCCAGGCCTGTCAGTCACAGCTCCCCAGCGTGGTGTTTATTAATGAAGACTGCTTTATTCACGACCCGCAAAGCAGCCAGCATATTAAGCAGATCATTAATCAGCATCCCGGCACCCTGTTTCTGGTTTTCATGGCCATCGCTAATATTCATTTTGATGAATATCTGCTGGTGAGAAATAATCTGCTTATCAGTTCGAAATCCATTAAGCCGGAATCGCTGGACGAAATTCTTGAAGAGTATTTAGCAAAAAATGCGCAATGCATCGGACACATTAATTTACCTACGCTTTCGCTGAGCCGAACTGAATCAAGCATGCTGAAAATGTGGATGTCCGGCCAGGGCACGATTCAGATATCCGATCAAATGAACATTAAAGCCAAAACGGTATCGTCACATAAAGGCAATATTAAGCGCAAAATAAAAACGCATAATAAGCAGGTGATATACCATGTGGTACGGCTCACCGATAACGTCACCAACGGCATTTTCGTTAACCTGCGTTAATTAAGCAAAATTATGTCGGGTGGCGCTACGCTTACCCGACTTACAAAACTGCGGCTCCTTTGCGTCAATCTCTGGCCCGCTTGCCGGGTCCGTTACTGCTGCAGCTGCTCGACAAAAATCCCGTCAGGATGCCCCGTCTCATTAAAGAACCAGATCCCCAGCGGATAATCCTCAAGGGAGACCAGGTACATCGTCCCCTCGCTGAACTGCTCCACGGCCAATACCACGCCAGAGCGGCGAGGGCCGCCGTCGGTCTTCACGGTAACGCGATCGTTGATATTCATACCAAAATCCTCCAGTTTCTTTGTGCCAGTGTAGATCAAAAACGTTTGATTCACACCGAACGCCTGCCTAGGTAAGGCATTCTGTTGAGCCGTCTATACTTAAGGCTGGTGACTGGCAGGAGGATATGGCATGAAGACCGCAAAAGAGCCCAGCGATACGGAGCAGCGGGAGGTCAGTATTGACGTCGATGCCCTGCTGGCGGCAATCAACGAAATCAGTGAGAGCGAGGTGAAGCGTGCGGATAGTGAAGAAGATCCGCACCGGGTCAGCGTCGACGGACGAGCATGGCACACCTACACTGAGCTTGCGGAAGCCTTTGAGCTGGATATTCACGATTTCAGCGTCAGTGAGGTCAACAGATAACGAAAAAGCATCCCGGCCGGGGAAGCCGGGATGTAAAAGCATTATGCATGCAAGAAGCATTTGAAATTCGCTACATCAGGAAATCTGATGTCGATAACCACCTTACTGCAAAATTTTTGTAAGACAAGAATATATTGCTGAAATGAATATTTACCACACAACATATTCACCACACTTTTTCTCCATAATTTCCCGGCGGCGCTGGCTTTCAGGAAACGATCCCGGTTTAGCGAAGCGCCCGGCGCGGTAATTATTTGAGATTAATCCTAACGAGGGATCCCGATGCCACATTTGCACGACTCGCTGCTTATCGTCTCCGACCTTGACGGCACCCTGCTGGACCATAACACCTACCGCTGGGAAGCCGCGAGCGGCTGGCTGGGCGTATTCAGGCAGCGGGACATTCCTCTGGTCCTGTGCAGCAATAAAAGCGCCGCTGAGATTATTGAATGGCAAAAAGAGCTGGGCATTGCCGGGCAGGCGTTTATCGCTGAAGATGGCGCGGTAATACAGCTGGACGCGCGCTGGAGCGGCAGCGAAAGCTTTCCACGAAGGATTGCAGGCGTCCGTCACGATGAACTGATGGATTTGCTTAATAACCTGCGCAACCAGTCTGGTTTTAAATTCACCTGCTTTGCGGATGTGGATGTAAACACCCTGAGCGAATGGACGGGATTAACGCACAAACAGGCGGCCCTGGCGCGCCTGAGAGAAGCATCTGAGGCTTTTATCTGGCGAGATTCGCAGGAAATGTTCAGCGCTTTTGCCGAACGCATAGCGGAGCTGGGCCTGATGCTGGTTCAGGGCGGGCGCTTCTGGCACGTAATGGGCATGCAGGGCGACAAAGGCCAGGCATTGCGCTGGCTCTATCAGCAGTACCAGCAAAACGAAGGTAAAACCTATACGACAATCGGCCTGGGCAACGGCCCGAATAACGCAATGCTGCTGGACAACGTTGACTACGCCGTGGTGGTAAAAGGCTACAGCCGTGAACCCGTTGTTTTACGTAATGATAATCCTGCGCGGGTTTACCATAGCCTTCATTACGGTCCGCAGGGCTGGAAAGAGGGGCTGGATTACTTTATTCCTTCCCGGTAACCGGTTGTATTGACGGATGCAGGGCGTCATAAAAATACCCGGACAGTAGCCGGGTATTTTTGCACTTATCCTTGTAGCTGCTCCCTCTCCTCCTGCGCGCGCGCCAGGTCATCCTCGCGGAAAGCCTCGCGTTTTACGCCATAACCGTCATACCAACGACACTCCACCATGCCGTTTGAAAACCCGGTAACGATCATCTTTGGACCGCCCTTCTTAGGCTGGACTTCATCGCTGACCACATAGACCATAATTGCCTCCGGTATCAGGGGTGAAAACTTTTACAGTTATAGTCAAAAAGCAGCATTTTTGCCCGGTGCCAGGCGCAAATTTATGCAAATTCTTAGTGCGAACCCTTGCCACGCAGATGGTTTATCCCGTTCACAGCCGCTAAAACTACCGCGCCGACAATAAAACCAAGCGCCATATTGACAAGCGTCGGCGCGATCAGATGGACGACACCGCCCGCTTTTTCAGTCCAGTGCTCAATCGCGTGGTGTAAAGCGGGGATGCCGTGGACCAGAATCCCGCCGCCGACAAGGAACATGGCCAGCGTGCCGACAATCGACAGAAACTTCATCAGCCACGGCGCCAGCGCCAGCAGCGCTTTACCCACACCCTGTGCAATCTGCGAGCGTTTATCAGCCAGCCAGTAGCCTAAATCGTCAAGCTTCACGATCATCCCTACCAGGCCGTATACGCCCACGGTGACCAGGATCGCAATACCCGCCAGCACCACAATTTGATTCAGCAGCGGCGCATCCGCTACGATGCCCAGCGTAATGGCGACAATCTCAGCCGAGAGGATAAAATCGGTGCGTATAGCGCCTTTTACTTTATCCTTTTCATAAACCATCGGGTCCTGCGCGGCAACGGCGTCAAGCCGGGCCTTCTTTTCTTCAGGCGTCTCCTTGTGCTTGCGGGCCTGAAAACTGTGCACCACCTTCTCAACGCCCTCAAAACACAGGAACGCGCCGCCAACCATTAATAGCGGCGTTATCGCCCAGGGCGCAAAGGCGCTGATCACCAGCGCAAGCGGCACCAGAATAAGTTTATTAAGAAAGGATCCCTTCGCCACTCCCCATACCACCGGCAGCTCGCGGTTGGCGCGCACCCCCGAAACCTGTTGGGCATTGAGCGATAAATCATCCCCTAAGACGCCAGCGGTTTTCTTTGCCGCCACCTTTCCCATCAGCGAGATATCGTCCAGCAGCGTGGCAATATCATCAAGGAGCGTTAATAAGCTACTTCCGGCCAAAATCACCATCCTTTTTTGTTAAGTTGCTTTTTAGTATGGAGCAAAACCCGGCGCACGAAAATTAAAGTCATATGTCAACGAAAATTAACAAGATAATAACAAGTAAACTACTCGCCAGGCTGATAGTTTTGACGTTAACTATTAGCTCGTCAAAGCCATGTCGTGAGGGAGTATGCGCGTTCGTTCAGGTCAATTATTACCGCTGATAGCGGCGCTTTTTGCGCTGTATATCATTTGGGGTTCCACCTATTTTGCTATCGCCATCGGGGTGAAAAGCTGGCCGCCGTTTATGATGGCCGGCGTGCGTTTTATGAGCGCAGGTGTGCTTTTGCTGAGCGTATTGTTATTGCGAGGCCATCAATTACCGGCAATAAAACCTCTGCTCAATGCCGCCCTGATCGGCGTGCTGTTGCTCGCCGTGGGCAACGGCTTCGTAACCGTTGCGGAACATCAGCACGTTCCTTCCGGTATAGCGGCGGTGATGGTAGCCACCGTGCCGCTGTTTACCCTGTGCTTTAGCCGCCTGTTCGGCATCCCGACGCGCAAGCTTGAATGGCTGGGTATCGCCATTGGCCTGGCGGGCATCATCCTTCTCAACAGCGGCGGCAACCTGAGCGGCAATCCCTGGGGCGCGATCCTTATTCTGACTGGCTCGCTGAGCTGGGCGTTTGGCTCCGTCTATGGTTCCCGCATTGAACTGCCGACCGGCTTAATGGCCGGTGCGATTGAGATGCTCGCCGCAGGCTTCGTGCTGCTTTGCGCCGCCGCGGCTACGGGCGAACGCCTGACGGCCATGCCGACAACCGCGGGCTTCCTGGCCGTAGGCTACCTGGCGCTGTTCGGCTCGATAATCGCCATCAGCGCCTATATGTATCTGATCCGCAACGTCGCTCCTGCGGTGGCGACCAGCTACGCCTACGTTAATCCTGTCGTGGCCGTGCTGCTTGGGACAGGATTCGCTGGCGAAAGCCTGTCTCCTGTCGAATGGCTGGCGCTGGGCGTGATTATCTTCGCGGTCGTGCTGGTAACGCTTGGGAAATATCTGCTGCCCCCAAAGCCGGTAGTGGGGCCGTGTGAAGCCGAAAGGTAGTCAGTCTGCGGGTGGCTTTTGCCACCCGTCGTCATTGAGTGCATGGATACCGAGCGTATCAATCTGCGCATGATGGCCCCCGCTGCAAATCCACTCCTCCAGCCTTTCTGTTATCGCCCCATCGCTGAGCTTTTCACGCCCTCTTAGCGCGCATTCCCAGACCAGCAGCACGCGCCAGCCCTCCCCCAGCAAACGCCGGATATCGCGTTTATCACGCTCAACGTTCCTGCCGATTTTCTCCAGCCAGAACTCAGTGCGCGTGGCGGGCACTTTAAAGAGATAACAGTTGTGATGATGCCAGAAGCAGCCGTGGGTGAAGATAATGCAGCGATGGCTATCAATAACAAAATCGGGACGACCGGCAAGCTGCTCATCCTGCACGCGAAATTCAAATCCGCATTCGGTGAGCAAGCCCGCCAGGCGCTTTTCGATGGCCGTATCGCGTGTGGCAATGGCGCGCATATTTTTGCTGCGCACGGCTTTGCTGTGAACATCGGCCATCTTTTTCTCCGTTTAACGTTTTTGCACAGCCTGCCCGATCTTCTCTTCCAGCAGTTTCGCTACGGCGGCAAAGGCAGGCACCACAACCGAGTTGCCAAACTGACGGTAGGCCTGCGTATCCGAAACCGGAATACGGAAGGATCTTCCCTCGGGCGCTTCAAAACCCATCAGACGCGCGCATTCACGCGGTGTTAAACGACGCGGACGACGCAGCTGGTTTTCGTGATCGTTGAAATCCAGTTCGCCAAGCGCTTTATCCCAGCCGCGATCGATGAGAACTTCGGCGCCATCTTTGTAATAGCGTGCCGAAAGCGTTCTTGCCACGCTTGCCGGATTGGTTGGGTCTACCAGACCATAGCCAAAACCGTTGCCTTTTGCCTGATGTTTTTTCGCGTAATTATAAAGGTATTTCCACAGCACAGGCGTGAGGATGTATTTGGCATCCACCGTTGGTTCAAGCAGCTCGCCAAAGGTTGGGCGGCGCTGCGGGTATAACGCATTGAGCGCGCGCAGCGTGAAATCCTGATGCAGGTTAAGATCGCGGCGGAAGCCCACCAGCACAATACGTTCACGGTGCTGCGGTAAAAAGTGCTTTCCGTCGACGATCTTAGGATCGCCTGCGCCCGTAACGGCCGCATCGGCGATCTCATAGCCCAGGCTATCAAGCGTTTCCATAATGATGCGGAAAGTATTGCCCTTATCGTGGCTTTTAAGGTTCTTAACGTTTTCCAGCACAAAAATTGCCGGGCGTCTGGCGTCAATAATGCGCGCAACGTCGAAAAACAGCGTGCCCTGGGTTTCACAGGCAAAGCCGTGGGCGCGGCCCAGCGCATTCTTTTTGGAGACGCCGGCGAGGGAAAACGGCTGGCAAGGAAATCCCGCCAGCAAAACGTCATGCTCCGGCAGCGTCGACCGGATATGCGCCGCAGCCTCCTCGTCGCTAAGATCGGTGCGATGGCTTTGCGTAATATCGCGAATATCTTCATTGAACCTGTGCCGCTCGGGATCGCAATACCAGTTGGCTTTGTAGGTCCTTACCGCGTGCTTATTCCACTCGCTGGTAAACACGCATTCGCCGCCAATCGCTTCAAACCCGCTGCGGATACCGCCGATACCGGCAAATAAGTCGATAAAGCGAAACGCGTATTTCCCGTGATGGGCGGGCGGCGAAGGCAGCATGCTTTTCAGCATTTTAATTTCGACCTCGACCAGCCGCTTGTTCGTCAGTTTGCCATTCACCCAGCGATTGATGGTTTCACGCGTCCAGTGGCTTCCGCTGACGGCGCGTAATACCTCTGCCACGACCTTTTGATCATAAATTTCCAGAACCTTTTTCAGCAGAGACAACTCTTCTTGTTGTTTATTTTTATCCGCGTCCCGTGACTGCTCAATAAGTTCATCAATAACCGGCTGTAATGCTTGCATACTAGCTCCATCTGGGTTGAATGTGTGATGATTAGTCACGGATTCAACCCTAACATAGCGGTCTGTTTATGTATACGGTACATCTGTAATTCAAAGCGCTTATTATGGAAGCGGAAGTACAATAATTGTGCTACCCAACTTTTATAGGGCACGGATTTTAGCTTTAAAAGAATTCTGCTTCGTTAACAGCTATTTTTTGCTCAGCTGATAACAAGGTTGCTATATATTTTTTTAACCCGGCGAATAAAATAATGTCCTAAAAAATTACAGCCTTTTAATCAGAGTCCACTCTGCCTTGCCCAATCCGTACAGGTATTTTAGGTGCAGGCCCGCAACCTACTCTCTTTTTTAATAACGCCGGCCAGATGGCGGCCCAGTCAGATCCGTGAGCCATGCCGCGCACCGTCTCAGCCTGCGCGCATTGCGTTCCCACCGCGCGCTGAAAACGTTCGGCCACCGCAGGAGGCACGATATCATCCGCGCCTCCGCTGAAATGGATCTGCGGCATTGCGGCAAGCTGCGGGGCTATACCGATGGCATTTACGGCTTCAGGCATCGCTGAAACACGATGCAGCGTATTGACATAGGCGACGTCAAGATTGCCCGCAACCGTGCGCAGCGAAGAGACATCGCTTCGCCGGGCCGCCAGCAGCGCGGCAATGTTCCCACCGCCGGAATAGCCTACCAGCTCTATTTTCGCGCCGGGGTAGCGTTGCATAACCTGGCTGAGCGCGCCATCCATCGACTCGATAACGGAAGGTGAGAAACGCTTATCGGTCCACCAGGCAGGCGTACAGACAGCGGGTAATGGCACTGCTGTGAACTGGCAGGGACGGGCCAGATAAAGCACGTTGTCCGACGGATCGGCTGCCGCCAGCATCAGGCCAACGGGGTTACGCGGCGTGGGATCGTCTGATGGACGCGTGCGGCTCTTCCAGGCAAAACCGTCGCCCTCAATGTAGACCCGCAGTAACTTCACCGGCGGTGCAATCCGCTGCCAGCTGACGAGCGTGAACCTTCCGGATTGTAAATTTTCACCGAGCAGGCCTTTTTTTTTCGCCAGTGTGCTACCGCGCACATGAGGATTGGGGCCTGCACAGCCGCTGAGGAAAAAAATTATACCAATCAATAACCAGCCAGCGACTCGTTTACTGAACATTTGCATTCAAGCCCCGCAAAACGTGATGCATATCACCGCACGCTTAGAAATTTGATGGTTCAAACAAGAAATAATTAAACCGCGCTTATTGTTTTTTGCAAGCAAATGTATATTCTTCGCCCGAATGGAATCAGATTAATCTGATCCAGGTTCACACCTGTACATTAATTGATTTAAGCAACATCGCGACGGTACACATGAAGAAATCACGTATCAGCCAGCATGGCTCATTGCTGGTGGCATTAACCTCTGCGCAGGGATTGCTGGCAACACCGGCCCTCGCGGTGAGCGACTATACCATAACCGACTCTCAGCAGAACGTTCAGATCTCCAGCGCTTATGACTCCGTTACCATAACCGCTCCGGGCACCGTTACCGGTACTCAGACGCATGCGCTTTCCGTCATTCAGGGTGTGCTCGTCGGCACGCTGGAAAACGCGGGACTCATTACCGGCACCGGTTATTCTGCACTGAACCTTGACGGAAACATTAGCAATATTAATAACTCAGGTACAATTGAGAGCAACGGTAACGCCCTCGACACCGTTCACCTGAGCGCAACAGGTCAGGTCGGTAGCCTGATGAATAGCGGCGCCATCACCGGCTCAACGAACAATATCTTTTCCGGCTCAAGTAACGCGACTATTAACAACGCCGGGGTGATTAACAATCTGACAAATACCCAAAGCGGTACCATCAGCGGTTATACCGCGATCAACAATACCGGCCAGATTGACGTACTGAATAACGCTGGCACCATTCATATGGATAATAACTCCGGTCATTACTCTGAGAATGCCGCAGTTTTAAACAAGGGAACTATTGGTACATTTAATAATACCGGCCTGATCGACAGCGGCAGCTCAAACAACGGCTATAGCGAATCAGCCGTGTTGAATCAGGGCACGATTAACACGCTGATAAACGATGGTATCATCAGAAGCAGTTACTTTGGCGTGCAAAACCGGGGCACGATTGGCACATTCACCAATAATGGTGAAATCAGCGGCGCTATCGTTGGCGTTTATAATTATTATAACAACAATAATATTAATGCTGCTAACGGCAATGTCGTTAATAACGGGCTAATCAGCAGCAGCATCTACGCTATATATAATGCTGATAATAATAATTCGAATGCATCATTTAATATCGTTAACAGCGGCAGGATTACCGGCGATAGCTATGCCATCTTCAATAACGCTTACGGTAGTACCTCCACAACTTCTATGACAATCGCCAACAGTGGCATCATCGAAGGTAATATTTCAAACGCTAGTTCCTTGCCGCTAATCATCGAAGGCGGCAACGGCAGTACCGGTATCCTGACGGGTATTAACGGAATCGGGCAAATCGACAACCCGAACAGCGATGTGATTTTCAGCACCGGCCGCCTGCTGCTTGATGACAACATTTCGACCCAGGGAACCGTTAACAACGATGCGGCATCGCTGCAAATCAACAACACGATCGCCATTAGCGGTAACTACCATCAGGGCAGCAACGCGGCACTGATCGTCGGCGTCGCTGACACGGCGGTGGCTAACGCCTCTTCTGCCGATACCGGCTATGGCCGTCTGGTCGTGAACGGTTCTGCGATCGTTGACGCAGGTTCAGGCGTCAGCCTGGCCCGTACCGGTAATACATACCAGTTCGCCGCCGGTCAGCGCTACGTAGTCATCGATGCCAGCAGCACCGACACCAATTACAATGTGGATCGGTTACGCTACCAGGCCGCGGGTTATACCGGTGCAGCGACTGGCTCGACCTATGACGAAAATGGTCGTAGCTCGCTGGTTGTTACGCTGCAGGAACCCGTCACGCCGCCGCCAACGACGACCCCAACGGATCCGACTACACCAGTGACGCCGGCTCAGCCGAACCCGACGCCAACGACGCCAGCAACACCCGATCCGGTTCCGACGACGCCTGTCACCCCAACGACGCCTGTGACGCCCGATCCGATCCCAACCACGCCGGTAACTCCCGATCCGATCCCGACGATGCCTGAGCCGGTTCCGACAACGCCAGCCACGCCGGCCACCCCGGACTCCACCAAACCGGGCTGGGCAACCATTCCAAACGCCACGGCAGCGTTGGGCGGACTGGGTCATTATTCGGGCATTTCTCCGCAGCTGCTTGAGCTCTATAACGCCTCGCTGGCGATTGCAGACCAGAAAGAAGCAAACCGCGTGGGCGAGCGCCTCTCTGCGAGCCAGAATATTAACACCAGCGCCGCGACAAACGTTGCAACCCTGACGGCCATGTCCGTAGTTACCACCCACATGGATCTTGCTCGCAATCCGCAAACGGCAGGCATAAGCGGCGTAGCAACGGGCGATGCTTACAGCGAATGGATCCTCTGGGGTCAGCCGTTCGGTGGGTATGCCCGCCAGGACAGCACCAGCAATGTCAGCGGCTATAGCGCGAAATTCGGCGGCCTGATCCTCGGTGCCGACCGTGCGCTGGGCGACGACTGGCGCGTAGGCGGCGCAGTCAACTACAGCAACACCTCTGTTCATGGTAAAGATAACCTGAGCGGCAACGCCTCCACCGCCGACAACTACGGTCTGATTGGCTACGCAGGCTACACCGGCAATCCCTGGTATGTGAATTTGTCCGCCGGCGTCAACCGTCAGAACTATGATTCTACCCGCCGCACAGACTTCACCGGCTTCTCCGGTAGCGCACAGGGTAAATTCAACGGCCAGTCTGTCACGCTGCAAAGTGAATTTGGTTATCCGCTCACGCTGCCTGCTGAGGTGATTGTCACTCCGCTCGCGGCCCTCTCTTATAGCTATCAGCACGTTGACGGCTATAAAGAAACCGGTGGTAACGGCATGGCGCTGGACGTGAGTTCAAGCCATACGCAGTCTGTAGCGAGCAATATCGGTGCGCGCCTGGAAAAAACCTTCGATACCGGTCTGGGTAAACTGACCCCCTTTGCGCAGCTCTCCTGGATCCATGAGTACGACAACACCGAAACCAGCAGCACCGCAACCTACGCAGCCGACACTATTGGTGAAACGAGTTTCACTTCCAGAGGTATCGCACCGGTGAAGGATATGGCAGGCGTGGCTATCGGCAGCACGCTGTATAACGCTAACGATTTGAACCTCGACGCACGTTACGATCTGCAGGCGGGCGAGCGCTACCAGGCACATACCTTCAGCCTGCGTTTACGCAAGATGTTCTGAAACCATCGACGGTAAGCAACAGGTAACGGGGCCATTAAGGCCCCGTTTTTTTGCACATTTGAATTTCTACCGTATCCGGCAGATAGTGATGGTTTTGGCAATATGTGAAAAACCTATGACATTTCCCCTCTTAAAAAGCGCCGCGCTGGTTTTGCTGGCGATCCTCGCCTGGACCGGTATCCATGCCGGGGACAAAATAACCTGGCTGATGGAAGTCACGCCGGTGCTGATCATAGTTCCTTTACTGTGGGTCACGCATGCGCGCTATCCGTTAACGCCGCTGCTGTATACGCTGATATTTTTTCACGCCATTATCCTGATGGTTGGCGGTCAGTACACCTACGCCAAAGTGCCAGTCGGTTTTGACGTGCAGGCCTGGCTTGGACTGAGCCGTAATCCTTACGATAAACTCGGTCACTTTTTTCAGGGGCTGGTGCCGGCGCTGGCAGCCAGAGAAATCCTTATTCGGGGCCGGTACGTGCGCGGTCGCAAAATGCTCGGGTTCGTGGTGTGCTGCATTGCGCTGGCGATCAGCGCCGTTTATGAGCTGATCGAATGGTGGGCGGCGCTGGCTATGGGCCAGGGCGCTGACCTTTTCCTCGACACCCAGGGCGATCCGTGGGATACCCAGTCGGATATGTTTTGCGCCCTGCTGGGCGCGCTGACCACAACGATCTTTCTGGCGGGCTATCATCAACGTCAGCTTGTTAGCCGTTTACGGCAGCGCCCTTAGCGCAGGGGGGATAATTGCTCAATCACGTCGTCGTCGAGGTGATGGTATTCCCCCTTTAGTTCAGCACAAAGCTTTGCCATGTAATGCACCAGAAAATCGACATTGTGGCGCGCCAGCTCCCGTCCCGCGTCGGTTTGCATCAAACGGGGTAGTTTTAGCAGCTTTTGCTGAAAATGGTCGAGCGCATAGCTGGCGTCGTCTAACTCACGCTGTCTGGCAAGCGGATCTTCGCTATCAAACAGCGCTCTTCCCAGCGCGCCGGAGACGTAAAACACGCGAGCAAGGCCAATTGCGCCCAGCGACTCAAGCCGATCGGCATCCTGGACAACTCTGGCTTCCAGCGTTTGCGGCGCTACGCCCGCGCTAAAGCTATGGGCGTGAACAGCGTGGGCCACCGCGTCACGCATCTCATGTGGAAAGTCTGGAAAGTGGACATCGAGGATGCGTAACGTTTCAAGCGCGGCCTGAGCAGAGGCCAGATGCCGCTGCGGGTGGTTTTTGGGCAGATTGACGATGTCATGAAAATAACAGGCGGCAAGCACCACTAAACGACTGGCTTGCGTTCCTTCCATAATCCGCTGCGCCGTTTTCCAGACGCGGCGAAAATGCGCAACATCATGGGCTTTATCATCCTGCAGCCAGTGATCGTGCAGATACTGCTCAAATCGCGCTTGCCAACGGGCTATCGGCATACGTGCTCCTCGTTTCGTTGTCACACTCCGTACCTGTACAAGCGCAGGCCCCGGCGACCAGCATTTTATTCCCGATGCAAATCACCGCGCGGGCGCGTATACCAGGCAACCCAGCCAAGCACCGCGGCCGCCGACCCCAGCACCAGCAATCCCATTAACGCCCCCAGCAATTTTCCGCCTAATGAGCCCATTTCCCCGCCGGTGACGCGACTGACTACCCAGAAATATCGCAGCATCGCCCAGACAATATACAGGCAGAATCCATAGAATAACCACAGGGCAATTTTCCCTCCCGACGTGCGGGCTGGTTTCGCATCCTTAACGTTCGACATAGCTATCTCAACTCAAAAGCGTGGGGATGACGGCGGTGTTGCCGTCCTTACAATGTGATTTTTATCACATCTTTATTGCAAATCAACTGCCAGAAAGCTGATTTTTGCCTGAAGCCCGTAAGCGATGAAGAATAGCGGTTTAAAAACGACCAGCGTAAATAATTGTGCGGGTTCGGCTCACTTGTGACCCCTGTCGTTGAAGTGATTTTCATTAAGTGCTTGAATAATGGCTCGGCAGAAATCTCCCCGATATGTTCTGTTCAAATAATGACTTTGCGAGCAAGAAATATGATTAGGTGGCCCTGGAAAGTAAGTGATGCATCCACTGTCTCAGCCTTACCGTGGGAGCAGGCCTTAGCTATTCCCGTGCTGGCAGCGCTCACCCCTGTTGAACAACAAAAGTTGCTCCGTCTCGCCGATCGTTTTTTACAGCAAAAACGGCTGGTCCCCCTGCAGGGTTTCGAACTGGACGATCTGAAGAGCGCCCGTATCGCGCTGCTGTTCTGCCTTCCCGTGATGGAGCTTGGCCTGGAATGGCTGGATGGTTTCCATGAGATACTTATCTACCCGGCTCCTTTTGTCGTGGACGATGAGTGGCAGGATGAGATCGGCCTGGTACACAACCAGCGCAGCGTGCAGTCAGGGCAAAGCTGGCAGCAAGGGCCTGTGGTGCTGAACTGGCTGGATGTACAAGACTCCTTTGACGCCTCGGGTTTCAACCTGATTATCCATGAGGTCGCCCATAAGCTTGATATGCGCAATGGCGATCGCGCAAGCGGCGTGCCGCTGATCGCCCTGCGGGACGTTGCAGCATGGGAGCACGATCTGCATGCCGCCATGAATATCATTCAGGACGAGATCGATCTGGTGGGTGAAAACGCCGCCAGTATCGATGCCTACGCGGCGACCGAACCTGCGGAATGCTTCGCGGTGCTTTCAGAATATTTCTTCAGCGCGCCAGAGCTGTTTGCGCCGCGCTTCCCCTCCCTTTATCAGCGATTTCGCATGTTCTATGGCCAGGATCCGCTCCAGCGTTTGCACAGGAGCGAAAACTACGAGCACTGAGGGTAAAACGGCGCATTAATTCAACAAGTTGATTTTAATTTGCTCATTTGAATCAAGGCGTTATTTTTATCATTGACTCTTTTTAAGCGTGAGGCTACTATTCGCCTCGTTCACACGATTCCTCTGTAGTTCAGTCGGTAGAACGGCGGACTGTTAATCCGTATGTCACTGGTTCGAGTCCAGTCAGAGGAGCCATATTTAAAAAGCCCGCTTAAGGAAACTTAAGCGGGCTTTTTGCTTTATACGCTACGCGAGAAAACCCCTGCAGGCCTTCCCTTGCGGATTTACTTCAGCCTGTCCAGCGCATCCTGCCAGACGAACGGCGTCAAATCGCCATAGCCCATGCCGTGCCCGGCTATCCTGGCTGGCAATTCCGCCTGTACAAGCTGTGTCGCATGACTCATTACCGCTTTCACGCCTGCATCCTGTAAGGTTTTCACCACTTCGCCCATCTCTTCCGCACGCCTGACGCCATGTTCAGCGACACGGCTGATGAGGTAATGCGGCAGTTGATCGTCCCATCCCAGCGACGGAAAACTGGCATGCAGGGAGGCCAAAACGGCATCTTCCACGCCGTACTGCCGCGCCGCGCTAAGGCATTCGGTGGTTAACGCTTCCAGCCCTTTAATCATCACGCTGCGACACATTTTGATCGCCGACACGTCGCCCACCTTCTCGCTGGCAGCGCGTGCGTTACAGCCCAGCGTACATAATGTTTGCGTAACGCTGTTTGCGGCAGTCCCACCGATCAGCAGCGGCGTACCAAGTCGTTTCGGCGGCACCGGCGCCATTACCGCGACATCCAGATAATCTCCTGCACCAGCGGCCAGCGCTTTTGCGGCTGTACGCTTTGTTTCAGGCGCAACGGAATTAAAATCCAGGAAAATCTGGCCCTGACAGAGCAGGGAAGCAGCCTGCTCCGCTACTTCCAGCGCGCTGGATGCTGTCACCAGCGATAGCACCAGGCTTGAGCCTTCAAGCGCGTCAGCCAAAGAGCTGGCTGGCTGCACACCGATCTGCACAGCCAGCCCGCGTAAATGCTCCGCTTGCCTACCGAGAAACTTTTTGTCCCATACTTTTATATCGGCCCTGCCAGCTAAATCTCCGGCATAAATTTGTCCGGCCTCGCCAAAACCTACAATCGCAATGCGCGTCATTGTGCTCTCCTTAGTTGCCTGACCACAGTGAACCTGGTATCGCCACTCGCCCCTCAAACAGCAGGCGTGCAGTACGAATTAGCCCGCTATTGATAACCCTGCCTGCCGTATCACGCGTCAGCATTACGCCGAACTCGCCGGAGGGATGCTCCACCGACAGCCGCTGCACGCGAGCCGCGCTGATATTTGCCAGATCTTCTGCTACCGAACCGGGGGTCAGACAGGCTGTCGCCACGCTCACCGCGCCCAACACGCCAATCGACGCATGACAGCGGTGTGGAATAAAGGTGCGGGTGGCGATAGCGCCGTTCTGCGTCGGTGCGGCAATCAGTGTCATTTTCGGAACGGTACGCTGCCTTACATCGCCAAGGTTCATCCGTGCGCCTGCCTGTAAACGAATGGACTCCAGCCGCGCTTTAAGCTCTTCATCGTTATCTAACTGTTCACGCGTTTCCAGCCCGCTGCGTTGCAGATCGGCGGCCCTTATCAGCACCACCGGCATACCGTTATCGATACAGGTAACGTCGATTCCGTCAAAGCTGTCCCGCGCGTTGCCGGTCGGCAATAACGCGCCACAGCTTGAGCCGGCAATGTTTTGAAAGCTAAGTACCTGCTCAGCGGCAAAGCCCGGCACGCCATCAATATGCGCGTCGCCTTCGTATTCCACCGCGCCGTCAGGCGTGGCAATTTGCGCTTCGGCTATTTGACCGGTGTTTACCATAAAAATACGCACCCGCGTCACCGCGCCCTGCACCGCCACCAGCCCTTTCTCGATCGCAAAAGGCCCGACGGCGGCAAGAATGTTGCCGCAGTTTTGCCCGTAATCCACCGCCGCTTTATTCACGTTAACCTGAGCGAACAGGTAATCAACGTCCGCGTCCGGGCGCGTTGAGGTTGAAATAATCGCAACTTTGCTGGTCAGCGGATCGGCACCGCCGATGCCGTCAATCTGGCGAGTATCGGGCGACCCCATTACCGCCAGCAGCACGCGATCGCGAGTGGCTTTATCAGCGGGCAGATGCGCCGCCAGAAAACAGGCGGCTTTAGAAGTGCCGCCGCGCATCAGCACGCAGGGGAGAAAGGTCTGTTTCATCGTCAGATATTCTTCAGTTCATTAAGAGAATCAACGTAGCGTAGCCCTTTTTCAGCTAACTTTGGCCGCATCTGGTAAATGTCCAGCCCCAGCTCTCCGGCCGCGAGTCGCTGACGTTTTCCTTCTTCAGCCGCGACGCGTTTTTGCGCGGCGGCATCCACCGTCGCAGCCTGTTCACGTGGCACGATGACCACGCCGTCATCGTCGGCTACCACGATGTCCCCCGGATTAACCAGCTGTCCGGCGCAGATCACCGGCACGTTTACCGAACCCAGCGTTTCTTTTATCGTCCCCTGCGCATACACGGCCCGCGACCAGACAGGAAAATCCATATCACGCAGCGTCTGGCTGTCCCGGATACCTATATCGCCTACCAGAGCAATCACGCCCCGCGCTTTTAACGAGGTCGCCAGCAAATCGCCAAAAAAGCCGTCATGGCAATCTGAAGTTGGAGCCACAAGCAAGACATCACCAGGTTGACACTGTTCCACCGCAACGTGAAACATCCAGTTATCACCCGGCGTTACCAGTACGGTAACGGCGCTGCCAGCGATGGCTCGATTTTGCTGAACCGGGCGCACACGAACGTCAAGCAAACCAGTACGTCCCTGCGCTTCATGTACCGTTGCCACACCATATCTGGCGAAGCGGGCAATCTGCTGGTCATCGACACGCGCAATATTTCTCACCACAACGCCTTTTTTATTTACCAGGCTCATGCAAGATCCTCCGTCACGCGAGGGAACAGACTTTGATAACCTTCGCCGTGGCTGATAGCTTTTGCCGAGGCGATGCCGACGTTACGCTTGGCCTGAACACCGCGCTGTAAGGCAACGCGCGTATAGTATTCCCACAGATGTTCCTGCCCGGCCATGCACTGGATAGCAGCGTATTTTTTATCCCACACCGCGGTAATATCCAGCAATACGTCCGGCCTCCAGCCGCACTGCTCCGGCTGGTGTGGCTCAAAGCAATATACCGGCGGCGCGCCGATGATGGTTTCACCAGGACGGTAACCTTCGGCCTGAGCGATGATACGCGCTTCCTGGGTCAGGTTAGCTGCCAGCGGATGATCATAGTTATACGGATCCGTTACTGAATGGGTCAGCACGAAGTGCGGCTGCACTTTGCGGAACACGTCAGCAAGGCGGAACAGCGTCTCTTTGTCGGCACGCAGCGGATAGTCGCCGAGATCGAAGAACTCAATGCTGGCGCCGAGAATTTCCGCCGCGGCTTCGGCTTCCTTCTGCCGGTGCTGCTTCACGAGAGTTTCGGTCATATTACCTTTGCGCCATAACTTAGCCGACTCGCCGCGTTCGCCGTAGGAAAGGCACACCACATGCACGTCGTAACCTTGTGCGGCGTGTAAAGCAATAGCGCCGCCCGCTCGCCAGACAAAATCTGCGGAATGTGCGCTGACTACCAAGGCACTCTTTTTTGCATTCTTTTCCATCATGTCATCCTGCGTTTTGCTGTTTTTTTTATCCTGACATGCGGCATGCGCCGCGAATAATGCCTTTCATTGCTTCAGCTATGAATTTTATTTATGTTGTGATTCACCATCCCAATCGCCTGTGGATAGCATGAAAAAACCACCTGAAGCATTCCATTTAAAAATCATGCAAATAAGAGCTTTCTGCATGATTGCTGAACGCGGTACCGTATCGGAAGCAGCGGAAAAATTATTTCGAACCCAGTCGGCGATCACTCGTTCAATCCGTGATCTTGAACACACTTTAGCCACGCCGCTGTTTGAACGTCACGCGAGCGGCATGATGCTGACGGAAATGGGTAAATGCGTTCTGCCGCGCGCCAGGCGCGCCATACAGGAACTCCATCTCATTCCGCCGCTGCTTGGTAAATTGAAACAGCACAACAGCAGGCGCGAAGAGGCAGAGCCTGTCTGGCTTTTTAACCTGCGACGCCTGCAAATTTTCCTGGCGCTGTATCGGCTTCATCACACGCAAAGCGTGGCAAATTCGCTGGGTATCAGCCAGCCGGCGGTAAGCGCGGCGTTAAAAGTGCTGGAAAAAGGAGCTGGATTAACGCTGTTTCAGCGCACGCCGAAAGGCATGATGCCTACGCCTGCCGGACGTGAAATGGCACCGTTCATCAGCCGCTCGCTGAACGAGATTCGCCATATACCTGAAGATCTTGCGGCGCAGCAAGGCGTATTGACCGGCACCGTGCATGTGGGCGCGCTGCCGCTGTGTCGCAGCAGTTTGCTGCCTCAGGCGATGGCTCAGCTGGTGGCGCGTCATCCCGGCGTCAAAGTGGTGACCAATGAGAGCGCCTTTAGCGCGCTGGTGACGGAACTGCGCGCCGGTGATATTGATTTTATCCTTGGCGCTTTGCGTCAGAACGACGCGGTGCCGGATATTCATAATCAGATCTTGTTCGATGAGGAGCTTATTTTACTGGCGCGGCCGCAGCATCCCCTTGCCGGGCGCCCGCTAACGCCGGACGATCTGGCGATGACGCAGTGGATCCTGCCTCGCGATAACACGCCCGCGCGCCATCTGCTGGATCGTGCATTTCAGGCACTGAGCATGCGCGCTCCGCAGCCGGTGGTGGAAAGCGGCGATTTGGCGATAGTGCGTGGGCTTCTGCTTCATTCAGATATGGTGGCGGTGGTCTCTTCGCATCAGCTGGATTATGAATTACGCGCCGGCATCATCGCGCCGCTACTGTTTAATTTGCCTGATACGCGCCGTGAAATCGGTTTAACTTTCCGTCAGGGCGCGCTGCATTCTCCCGCCGCAAAAGCTTTACTGCGCTGCATCAGTGAAACGTTGAGTGAAGCGACCTAAAAGAAATTCATATAACAACTTAATTTATTTAGCGCCAGAGGACCATTTCAGTGCCCACTGTCGCTATTTTCGCTGCCTCAGGACTTTGTTAAACACATCACAATATAAAGCTAACTCATACCTCTAAAAGCCTTTTTTGACAGACACTGCCGCCCTCCCCGCTTAACGTGTTACTGGATTGTTACCTTCCTCTCACCACAACGATAGCCGCCGCAGGCGGCACAGAAGAGAGCGTACCCGATGACAGTAAACAACCTGGTTAATGTAAAAGAGTGGATTGATGCCCGGCCCATCTCGTCCTTTCAGTGGCGCGTACTGGCGCTGTGCCTGATGATAATTATGTTTGACGGCTACGACGCCGCCGTGATGGGTTTTATCGCCCCTGCGCTGATTGAGCACTGGGGCATCAGCCGTGCCGCTATGGGGTCAATTCTTGGCGCGGCGATGCTCGGCGTGGCGCTGGGTGCGCTGATCGCCGGGCCGATATCCGATCGTTATGGCCGCAAGCGGGTCATTTTGCTGTCGGTGCTGATATTTTCGGCGTTCAGCCTCGCCTGCGCTTTTGCTGCCACGCCTACGCAGATGGCGCTGCTGCGCTTTCTTGCCGGGCTCGGCTTAGGTGCGGTAATGCCGAACTGCGTGACACTGCTGTCAGAGTACATGCCTGAACGCCGTAAAGGGGTGATGATAACCTTAATGTTCAGCGGCTTTAATATTGGTTCGGGCCTGGGCGGGTTTATTGCCGCCGGGCTGCTGGCGCATTACCACTGGCCTGCGGTATTGATTTTTGGCGGCGCGTTGCCGCTGTTGATGCTGCCGGTTATTAGCTGGCTGTTACCGGAATCAACGCTCAATCTGGTGGTACGCAAGGCGCCGCGTGAGCAAATTGCCGCGCTGCTCAATCGTATGGGCGGAGAGTTTAGCAGCAATAACGCCTTCATCCTTAATTCTCCCGGCGTGAAGCGCAACAGCACCATTGCGGAACTGTTCCGTCATGGCTTTGCCCGCGGCACCATCATTCTCTGGCTGACCTATTTTATGGGTCTGTTCGTTATCTATCTGCTGAACGGCTGGCTGCCGACCATCATGCGCTCCGGCGGTATTTCACTGGAGCAAGCCGCGATTATCGCCGGCCTGTTCCAGCTGGGCGGGCCGCTGGGCGGTATTATCGTCGGCGCGTTGATGGATAAGCTACGCGCTAAGTGGGTTATCGGCGTGGTGTATTTAATTGGCTGCGCCTGTCTGATTACCCAGGGCCTGTTCGGCCTGAGCGGCGTGGCGTTGGGGATCATTATATTTATCACCGGCATGTGTATTAACGGCGCGCAAAACGGCCTGCAGGTTTATTCCCCGGCTTATTATCCGACGGAAATTCGCGCCACGGGCGTAAGCTGGATGCACGGCATTGGCCGCATCGGCGCCATTCTGAGCTCCTCCCTGGGCGGTCTGTTAATGGGGGCGTTTCCAGGGCAGTCGGCCATCTTCTTTATCCTGGCCCTGCCGGCGCTGCTCGCCGCAGTAAGCATTGTTTTACATCGCAACATTCAACTGACCATGAAAATAAAAGGGGCAGGACTCGGTGAAATTCCGGCACTGTCGCAAACGTTAAATAACCGATAAGTGGAGTTACCGTTATGGCGAAGATCATTGGCGGCCTGGCCGTTTCACATACCCCAACCATCGGCTTTGCCGTCGATCACGATAAACAAAAAGAAGGTGCCTGGGAGCCCATTTTTGACGACTTTGCGCCAATGCAGCAGTGGCTTGCCGCGAAAAAACCTGACGCGCTGGTGTATATTTTCAACGATCATGTGACCTCATTTTTCTTCGATCACTACTCGGCGTTTTCGCTCGGTATCGACCATCAGTATCACGTGGCTGATGAAGGCGGCGGCCCACGCGATTTGCCACCGGTAAAAGGCGATGCCGCGCTGTCGCACCACATCGGCACCAGCCTGATGAGCGATGAATTCGATATGTCGTTTTTTATGGATAAACCGCTCGATCACGGCTTGTTTTCACCGCTTTCGGCGCTGATGCCGTTTAAACCGGAATGGCCAACGCGGGTGATCCCGTTGCAGGTTGGCGTATTACAGTTTCCTGTTCCGTCGGCACGTCGCTGCTACAAGCTGGGCCAGGCGCTGCGTCGCGCCATCGAAAGCTATCCTGAAGATATTAATGTGGCGATTGTCGCAACCGGCGGACTGTCGCATCAGGTTCATGGCGAACGCTGCGGCTTTAATAACGTTGAATGGGATCGGCAGTTTATGGAGCTGCTCGTCAACGATCCGGAAAAACTGACTGAACTGACCATCGCCGAATACGCTGAGCTCAGCGGCGTGGAGGGCGCCGAAGAGATCATGTGGCTGGTGATGCGCGGCGCGTTGTCCGCTAATGTGGTGAAGAAGCATCAGTCTTACTATTTGCCGTCGATGACCGGCATCGCGACGTTGATTCTGGAGAATCAGGCAGGAACCCTGCCGGTTGATACGGCGAAGCGTCACCAGCAGAAGATGGCAAGCCAGCTGGCGGGAATTGAGAAGCTGAGCGGCTCCTATCCCTTTACCCAGGCGCGTAGTCTTGAGGCGCTACGCTTGAATCGTTTTTTACACCAGCTTATTCAGCCCGGCCCGCGTGAGCGTTTCCGCCTGGACCAGGAAGTTATGCTTGCCGAAGCCAGCCTGACCGAAGAAGAGTGCGCCATGGTGCGTGACCGGGACTGGCGAAAACTTATTCAGTATGGCGCGAGCTTTTTTCTGCTGGAAAAATTAGGCGCGGTGATTGGTGGTTCAAATCTGGATATTTATGCTGCGATGCGCGGAGTATCGCTGGAAGAATTTATGCAGACGCGCAACCAGCAGGTGACGTATTCGGTAGCAGGAAAAGAACAGGCCAACTAAATATGAACAAGACGGGATCGGTCTGGTCCCGTTCAAAAATTGCCGCCGTGGTTAATTTCCTGAAAATATTAACAATATTTTATAGCCCCAGACGTAAAACAGAATTAGTGCCACGTATTACAAGGCAAACAGGCGGGCGAAGCTTGCGCTCGCCCGCCTTATTAATTAAGCGTATTGGCCGGCAGCCGTTTGTTCTAAGCGGAATACTCTCACCATTTCACGCAGATGCTGCGCCTGCTCGTTAAGCGAAGCCGCCGCCGCTACGGACTCCTCCACCAGACAGGAGTTCTGCTGCGTGGTGGTATCAATCATGCCGATCGCGGTATTGATCTGTGAAATCCCTTCCGTTTGCTCAAGGCTTGCCTGTTTGATCTCGCTGAGAATACCGTTCATCTCGTCAACGTTACCGACCATACCGGTAATTTGCTGATTTGCCGTCTGCACCAGATCCATCCCCTCGCGCGTTTGCGAAGTTGAATTTTCAATCAGGCTGCGGATCTCGCTGGCAGACGAAGCGCTTTTTTGCGCAAGCTGGCGTACTTCACCGGCAACCACCGCAAATCCACGCCCGTGCTCGCCGGCCCGCGCCGCTTCTACGGCGGCATTGAGCGCGAGAATATTGGTCTGGAAAGCGATGGAGTCAATCAGGTTGATAATATCCGACATGCGGTTAGAGGTGTCGTTAATCAGGCGCATTTTACTGGTCACCTGCGACATCATCTGCCCGTTTTTCTTTACCACGCTTGCCGTATCAGCAGATAGCTGTGTGGCAACGTTGGTATGATCGTAGGTATTTTTCACCGTCGCGGTGATTTGCTCCATAGAGGCCGCAGTCTCTTCAACGGAGCTGGCCTGCTCCTCGGTACGCGCCGCCAGATCGTGGTTACCGGCGACAATCTGCGCCGCCGCGGTAGAAATATTCTCGGAGCCTTGTTGCACCTCGCGCACAATCTCCTGCAGACGAACTTTCATTGCCATCAGCGCATGGAGCAAAACGCCCGTTTCATCCCGGCGATGGATATCAATGCTGCGGGTTAAATCGCCTTCGGCAATGGCCTGCGCAAATTCAACCGCCTGACCTAAAGGCCGGGTAATGGAGCGCACAATAAGCCAGCCTGCTGTCGCCGCCAGAACAATGCTCAACAGCGTAATCAGGATCAACAGCGCGCGATTAGCGCGGTAATCCTTTGCCACCTCCGCACCTGCTATATTCATTCTTTCATTCTGGATTGCGATCAGCGCCTGAACTTTCGCTTTATATTTTTCCTGTATCTGAAGGGTGGTTGTCGTCATCTCCTCAAGCGCTGCCGCCCGATCGTTAAGCTGCACGGCCTGTAAGATACGGAAGCGGGAATCCAGATATTCTTTGCGTACCGCGGTAATTTCATCGAGTACCCGGCGCGAGCGTTCATCGTTTTGTGCTTTGCTGAGGCCATCGAGCAAGGCGGTGATACGCGCGCTGAGCTCGGTCAGCCGCTTTTCGGACGCCTCGCGAAATTTTCCCCGATCGTCGAGCAGCATCATTTGCTGAACGTTAATAAAGTCCTGAAAATTTTCAATAAGCTGGTTGGCTTTTATCGTTGTCGGATAATCCTCCGTAATGATGTCATGCATGCCGTTATTTGCTTTGTGCAGGCTAAGCAGCGAGAGGCTGGCGGTGAAAATCATCAGTACAATAAATAAGCTAAAAGCCAGGGTTAATTTAGTGCGAATTTTTACGTCTTGTAAAGACATGACTACTCCCTCAAGTGTTTTATTCCTTGCAATAAAAGATCATCACCCGCTGCGTTATTACTCAGGTGAACAAAAAGAAAGCGGATACAACGAAACGCCTAAGGAGATATCGGACAGCGGAAGAGTAACTTTATGAATTTGATCGGTTTTTATTTGTAAAAAACCACAATCAATAGTTAGCGGCTATTGATTGGCGATAATCGATCGATATTTGGAAATATTGATCACATTTGCAACCCTTTCCTTTCCGGTAAATCAAAAACGCCCGGGATATATTTCTGCGTTAAATATGCGTTCAGAAATATACTCCGGGCGCCAGCCGTTAATCATTTAATAAGCGATTAACATTGCACGACCATTTACGTCACAATTAGCCCAACTAAATCTGGAAATCGATAACCGCTTCGTCTGGCTCCAGCGCCAGGCGCTTAATTTCATCTACGGAGAGTTCAGGGTTACACAATTCAATAAATCGCCAGACATAATTGCGCTGTAGCTGACCGCGCTTAAGCCCAAGCCACACGGTGTTAGCGTCAAACAGATGCCGCGTATCAAGGCGCACAAGGCCCCTTTCTTCACCGCTTGCCTGATCGGCCACCAGACCGATGCCAAGCCCCAGCTCCACGTAGGTTTTCACCACGTCTGAATCCTGCGCGCTAAGCACCACATCCGGCGTCAGGCCGCGGCGAGAAAAGGCTTCATCAATACGCGAACGGCCTGTTATCCCTTGTCGATAGGTGATAAGCGGCCAGCGGCTGATACCGTCGAGCGTCAGGGGGTTTGCGTGGATCAGCGGATGGCCATCGGGCACCAGCAGGCTGTGATACCAACGGAACCACGGATAGGCCACGAGCGTGGGATCGTTGCTCAGGCGCTCGCTGGCGATACCAATGTCCGCCGTGCCGCTGTGCAGAAGAGATTCAATTTCCTGCGGCGTGCCCTGGATAAGCTCAAGGCGAACCTCAGGGAAAAGCGCCCGAAAAGCTTTAATAACCGTCGGCAGGCTGTAGCGCGCCTGGGTATGCGTGGTGGCGATGGTCAGCACGCCGCTGGTGTCGTTGGTAAACAGATCGGCCAGGCGGCGGACGTTGCTGGCCTCGTTAAGAATACGTTCGGCAATCACCAGCAGCGCTTTGCCCGGTTCGGTCATGCCCAGCAGGCGTTTACCCCGGCGGATAAAAATCTCAATGCCGAGCTCCTCTTCCAGCTCGCGGATATGGCGGCTGACGCCTGACTGCGAGGTAAAGAGCATACTGGCGACTTCGGTGAGATTGTAGTCCCTCCGCGCCGCCTCGCGGATAATCTTAAGCTGCTGAAAATTCATTTTGTCCCCGGAAGTATCGCTGGTCTTTACACTATTGTTAAAGTCCCGGCGCCTGCAGAACAAATACTAAAAACCAGCAATTTATTCCTTTTAGCAATAAGACAGCCTTACCCTACCAGCATCAGCTCCGGATTTTTCACCATCGGCTGCGTGACCAGCGAGATAAGAATATCTTTTACCGCCTGCGATTGCGGGTTGAGCGGTAAACGCGCGGACAGATTAATGGACAGAGGTAAACTGAGCGACGGGCTGGTAATGCGGGCCATCCAGCCGTTAGCGGCTCCGACCAGCGAACGAGCGGCGGACTCCGGCAGCACCGTTACGCCCATTCCGCTGGCAACAGCGGCTGTCATGGTGGAAACGGATTCGATCTCACCGATGATTTTCGCGGTTAAACGACGCTGCGAGAAGGCTTCGTCCACGCGCTTGCGCACGGCGCTGTAGTCGCGCGGCAGGAGCAGGTTCATTTCGGCTACCGCGGCAAGTTCGATGGTCTGCCCCGGGCAGTCGCGGGTGCCGACCAGAAACAGCTCCTCCTTAAGTAACGGCTGGCTAATAATGCCCGCCGTCGGCGTTCGATCGTATAGCACCGCCATATCAAGCTGGCCGCTTAACAGCTTGTCGTTAAGGACAGAGCCGCTGTTTTCATGCAGATAGATCAGCACGTCCGGCAGTTCGGCGCGCACGGCCTGAAGCAGAGGCATGATAACAGAAGAAGCCGCGCTCCCCGGCGCAAGCCCGATTGATACCTGGCCGCTCATCGTCTGGCCAACGTTTCCGACGGCCAGCTGCGCCTGTTCACACTGACGTAAAATCGTCCGCGCATGGGTATAAAGGATTTTCCCCGCATCCGTTGGCGTCACGCCGCGCCTGGTGCGAATCAACAGCTGTTGGCTCAGCTCGCCTTCAAGGGTAGCTATCTGCTGGCTCAGCGCCGGCTGGGCAATATGCAGTACTTCAGCGGCCTGGGTCAGGCTGCCGATATCGACGATTTTGACGTAGTATTTCAGCCGTCTTAGATTCATTTTTTGCCCCCTTCGCGGAATGCCAGTGCCGGTTTCGGCAGTAATGTCGTAGAAGGTTTTGCAAGATGCTTGCCACTTTTTTAAAGCCCGCTTGAGAAAGGCTAAGCAGCTGTATTATAAGAGCAAGTGATATAAAGAAAGGTTTCATTACTTGAAAAAGCGTTTTGCTTATGCCCCAAAAGAGGTATGCGCGCACCAGAGCGGTGCGCGCAGATGCAAAAAACTTATGACGATCCTGCCCACCAAAGGCGCAGCTTCATCCCCCAGTAGCTGGTCCAGCCGCTGGTGGTTAAGACGACCCTGCCCTTATCCAGCACCACGAGCGTTGGCGTGACGCCAATCTGCCAGCTGCGGGAGATGGCGCCATCAGCGTCATTGACAACCGGCATAGCCGTTCCCTTGCGGGCAAGCCAGCGCGCGACTTCCTGCTCATTCCCGGAGCGCAGCGCGATAGTTATCACGTTCTCGCCTTCCGCTGTAAGCCGCGCGACAGCCGGCGTGGTAAACCGGCACACGCCGCACCAGCTTGCCCAGAAGTAGACCAGCAGCGGTCGTTCTGCGCTGAGTAAGCCAGGCGTGACGGTTTGCCCATCCAGCGTTTGCAGCGGGGTGCTGTCAAAAGCGGGCGGTTGCTGCGGCGCCCGCCACCAGTCCATGATCAGCATCGCCCCCGCCAGCAGCGCCAGCAAAATGAGCCCTTCCTGCGCCCGGCGGCGCAGTTTACTGACCATCAGCCGCCGCCAGCTTCTCTTTTACCACTTCTTCGAGCGTCTCCCACGGCACCGCGCCCGGGATCATCTCATCGCCAATAATCGTCGCTGGCGTCCCCTGCACGCCAACAAGGCGGGCGAGCTGCAGGTTAGCGGCAAGCGTCTCCATGCTTTGCTCGTCAGGCTTGACGGGGGTGGCGCCGCTCTTCGCAACGGCTGCGGCGATACTTGCCTCATCGTGATAGCCTTTTTTCAGCATCAGCTTTTCATGCAGCGCGAGAAACTCTCCGGGATGCTCGCGCCAGCTGGTTAATGCGGTTCGGGCCGACAGCACCGAGCCTGCTCCCTTGAACGGCAGCGGCTTGATAATCACCGCCACGTCCGGGTATTTCTGCACGATTTTCTCAAGCATCGGGTCGAGCTGCTTGCAGTACGGGCAGTTGTAATCGGTGAAGTTAACCAGCGTGAGCCTGGCGTTCTGCGCGCCGATCCGCGGGCTGGCGGGATCGTTAAACAGCGCCTGCTCGATTAGCGCCTCTATTTGCTTTTCCTGCTCGGGCGTAAAGGGAGCCGTTTGCGCCAGCGTGCTGAAAGCTGCCAATAATGCGAAGCAGAGAATAACGAGTTTTTTCATGGTTGATTTCCTTTCGCTTCACCTGAAGCGTTGAGTACCGCATCGCGGGTCAACAGCGTCGGCAACACCTTGCCCTGCGGTAAGCCGGGGCCATAAATTTGATTAAAGGGTACGGCCACCTGGCCGCGCCTTTTCAGGAAGCTGGCTATTTCATCTGAAGGCAAACTCCAGTCGCCGCGTAGCGCCACCACGTCCGGCTCGCTCAGGGCAGCCTGCACGTCGTCTTTCATCAGGACGTTGAACTTATTGGCTTTACAGGTGATGCACCAGTCGGCGGTAACGTCGATAAACACCCGCTTATGTTGCGCCAGCGCGTCGCTGACGGCCTGTTCGGTGAGCGGCTGCCAGGCGATGCTTTCCTGCACCGGTTTGCTGAGCGAAATACCGAAGTGGGCGGGGAGGAGACTTGCCAGCCACAGCGCAGAACCCAGCATCATTGCCGCCAGCAAACGCCGCACCCGGTTCATCCATGCGCCAGGGCGAGGCAGGCGCATGGCAAGGCCGGGACGAGCCGCAATCAGCAGCCAGGGTAAGCTCATCCCCAGGCCAAGCGCCATGAAAAGCCCCCAGAGCACCGGATAAGAAGCGGCAAGCGCTACCGCCACGGCGGTTCCGAGAAAAGGAGCGCTGCAGGGGGTGGCAAGCAGCGTCGCGAGCGCGCCCTGCCAGAAATGTCCCGCCATGCCGTTACCGCCGTGAGTCGCAAGTTTAGTGGTCGCAGCGGAAGAAAGCCGAAACTCAAACAGGCCGAACAGGCTGGCGCTGAAGAGCAGCATCACCAGCGCCATCGCGCCGATAAACCAGGGATTCTGGAACTGGATGCCCCAGCCGAGCGCCTGATTAGTCAGACGCAGCACCGTCATCAGCAGGGCCAGCACCATAAACGAAGCGATAATCCCGGCCACCGAGGCAAGAAACTGGCGCCGCACCAGGCCCCGATCCTTTTCCTGAACGAGTAAAATAGATCCCAACTTCATACCCAGAACAGGCAACACGCAAGGCATCAGGTTCAGAATCAGCCCGCCTGCCAACGCCATTAACACCACCTGCCAGAGCGGAAACGCGTCATTGCCGGCGGCCTCTGGCGGAGCGTTTCCGACGCTGGCGGTGGATTCCTGAGCTATACCGTTATCTGCAAGCACCAGGGTAACTGACTTTCCGCGCAGATCCGGCGCGGCCTCGCCCCAGCCGTCGCTAACCGGCACCCTGGCCTGCAAACTGTCGCCATCGATGGTGATAACCGGCTTGCTAAAAACGGCGCCCTCCGGCGGATCGAGGTACAGCGCGGGCTGCTGCCAGCCGTCAGCGCGGGTAGCGTTAACAACCAGCTCACCCGCGCGCCAGGCCACGTTCAGGGAGTCCGTCAGCCCGCGGGCTACCGGCACCCGGCCCATCGCCTGCGCATAATCGTAGGCAAACTGCTCATCCTGATGAGAAGGTGTTATCGAGAAAGGATAATCCGTAAGCAGACAGACGTTGCTACAGGTAGATAAAGTCAGCACGCCGCTGATAGTGGCAGGCGGCGCACCGTCGATCGCCATTGGCAAGGACACATCATTGTGATAGCCCTGCGTCGTCATCCCTGCCACCTCGAAACGCTGCGGCGCAGGCCAGAACCATTTTACTTTCGGCATATCGCCCTGCCAGGCAATAGCCGGTGCAACGCCGCCCTCCCCCGGCGAACGCCAGTAGGTTTTCCAGCCTTCTGCAAGCTTCACGTCCAGCAGCAGGCGGATTTCTCCGCTACCGGCTTTATCAGCGCGCAGGCGCACGCTGGCATGATCGTTATCGGCGGAACGCAGCCAGCCCGATTCTGCCGCCCAGGATGCGGGCAGCCACAGCAATAACAAGCAGAGCAGCGCCTGCCTGAACACAGTAAACATAAATTTTCTCCGTAAATGAATTAACTAACTGTTTTACTTAGCAAGTTTTTCATTCACGGAAGACGCAGAAGCGCAGATGGACCCTGAGCGTGGGCGGCGAGACGGCCCGCGGAGGGGAAAACGGCAGGCGCATGGCGCGCACGGGAGCAAGAAGAGCCAGCAATAAGCACAGGGCAAGGATCGCCCCTTCAAACATGACCGGCGGCGAAGCCATCAGCGATTTAGCGCTGAGCTCGCAGGGCGTGACTGACGCATCCGCATCCGCTTGTGGCGCATCAGGCTGGGCGACAAGCGTGCTGACGGCGGCTTTCATTTGTAACGCGTGCAGACCCGCCATGCGCTGCGCGGTGCAAACTAACACCACCAGACATGCCAGGCATAAAAACCACTTTGCCATTTGCTTGCGTTTAAACATCCGTCCCCCGCTTTCCTGAAGCGCATATCTTAGCCGGGCGTCATCTTTTGGCAACCTAACTCCTGTAAAGATATGTCTTTGCTTGTTTTTGCCTCGTTTGCTTGTTTTATCAGCAAACGAACCGCAAGCGCCATTTCAGGCTTTGACAAGCCGATCTCGCCCCGTTACTATGCGCCCCGTTCACACGATTCCTCTGTAGTTCAGTCGGTAGAACGGCGGACTGTTAATCCGTATGTCACTGGTTCGAGTCCAGTCAGAGGAGCCATATTTAAGAAGCCCGCTTAAGGAAACTTAAGCGGGCTTTTTGCTGTTGCATCAGCGGTTAAACAACCTACGTCAGCCCTCGTTGCGTTCCGCAGTAACGGATGGCGAACTCGCCGTCCGTTAATCAATCCACTCTGCCTTTGGGCAGCGCAGCAAAAAAATCCGCGTACAGCGGCTCTCGCGTCTGAGACAGAATCTCTTCGAGCACATCCAGCGGCGCATCCGCCCAGTCGGCGCGCAAATCGATACTGGCATATTCCCGGTCGTGCCAGATTTTCAGCGCTGCCGATTTCAGGCCGCGTCGATCGCCGCCGGCGGCCGCGCCCGCCCGCATCGCTGTCAGTAAACGGTCAGCAAAAGGTAATTTATCCTGCGCCTGATAAACGCGCTGCATCTCGCTGAGGATCTGCGCGCCGGCCAGAAGATTGCCCCCCAGCAGACAGTCTGCCGCTTGCAGAGTGGCCGCATAGTCTCCGCACCGTTCGCCGCTCCAGTGGGCAAAGCCGCCTTGCCGATCGACGATAATGACCTGCCGCTGCGCTGCTTCGCTATCCTGCCGCAGCAGTTTTTTTAGCGTCTCCGCCGCGCTTAACCCCTGCTGTAACAGGGCCAGACCGCGAATACCGTACAGCGGATTGGTCATCGCCTGAGTGGCAATCGCCCCGGCATGGGCGTGACCATGTAACACCAGCGCACCCACCGCCGGGCCTGCCGTGGCGCTCGCTGCGCCCAGCGCACCGCTCAACGGATCGCGTGCGACTATTGAAAAGGTCATCTCTGCTCCACTCGCGTTATAGCAAATTTATATGCATAAATTATTGCAATAAATTCTATTTATACGCATAAATAAAAAGCAGAACAATGCTTATTCCTTCATCAGAGGTCGATATGCTGAGTCAAGTAACAATCAGGTTGGTCAGAATTGCTCTGCCCCTTTGTCTGGCGTTCGGACTGGGCGGATCGCCCGTGACGCAGGCGGCAACGCCCGCCGACGCCCTGCTGATCGGTCAGGTGGCAGAGCCGCAGTCGCTAGACCCGCAGGTGGCGACGGCGGCTAACGACTCGCGCATTCTGGTGAATATCTACGACGGACTGGTGCGCAACGGCGAAGGCAAACTGGATATCGAACCGGCGCTGGCCACCCGCTGGCAGATTAGCCCCGACGGCCTGACCTATCGCTTCGAGCTGCGCCGGGACGTCACTTTCCAGGACGGCACGCCATTTAACGCCGAAGCGGCAAAGTTCACCTTCCAGCGGATGCTGGACGACCAGCACCCCTCGCATAACACGGGACCGTTTCCGCTGTCGTTCTTCTTCTCGTCGATAAAATCGATCGAGACGCCTGATGACCATACGCTGGTGTTTCACCTTAGCGAACCTTTCGCCCCGCTGCTCTCCAACCTCGCTACGCCGACCGGCCTGATCGTTTCGCCGACGGCGGTGAAAAAATATGGCAAGAACTTTGGCCGTCATCCGGTGGGGACGGGCGCGTTTAAATTTGTCGAATGGCAGGCTAACCAGCGGGTCGTCGTAACGGCCAATGCCGGTTACTGGGACGGCAAACCGGCGGTGAAGTACGTGGTATTTCGTCCCATTACCGACGGCAATACCCGCGTAGCGGAGATGCTCTCCGGCGGTATCGATGCGATGGTCGAAGTCCCGCCGGACACGGTGAAATTATTTGCGGAAAAAAGCAAACGCTTCCGTCTCTATGAAGCCACCGGACCGCACGTCTGGTATGTGATGCTGAATGCGCAGGTGCCGCCGTTTAACGATGTGCGCGTGCGTCAGGCGGTAAATTACGCGGTGAATAAGCAATCGCTGGTGGATAATATTTTGCAGGGCTCGGCGGGGATCACCGACGGGCCGGTGCCAGCCGCCTTTAGCTGGGCGGCTAATAAGGCTGTAGCCCCTTATCCTTACGATCCGGCTAAAGCGCGCCAGCTGCTGAAAGATGCCGGAGCCGAAGGCGCCACCCTGACCTTTTATGTAACCGAGGGCGGATCGGGGATGCTCGATCCGGTGCCGATGGCCACTGCCATTCAGGCGGACCTGAAAGCCGTTGGGCTCAATGTCAAAATCGAGACCTACGAGTGGAACACCTATCTGTCGAAAGTGAATGCCGGGCTCGACAACCAGACCCATATGGCCGAAATGGCATGGATGACTAACGATCCCGATACCCTGCCTTTTCTCACCTTGCGCACCGATGCCTGGCCGAAAAAAGGGGGATTTAACTCCGGCTACTATAGCAACCCGCAGGTGGATCGCCTGCTGGAGCAGGCGCGGCTGACCACCGATAACGCTCGCCGTGGTCAGCTCTATCGCCAGGTACAGCAGATCGTGCATCAGGATGCGCCCTGGATTTTCGTCGCCAACTGGAAGCAAAACGCCGTGACCTCGACTCGCATCGGCCATTTTGCCCTGCAGCCCAACTTCAATCTGTTACTCAACCGGGTAACCAAACGCTAATAGTTAACGCGGAGCATGGCTATGTGGATTTACCTGCTGAAAAGGCTGTTATCCATCGTGCCGATATTTATCGGCCTGTCGCTGATTGTATTTCTGATTATGGCGATGATTCCGGGCAATCCCGCCGAGGCGTTGCTGGGCGCCTGGGCAACGCCGGAAAATATCGCCCGCATCAGTCAGGAGCTGGGACTTAATAAGCCGCTGTACCAGCAATACCTGCTCTGGGCGGGCAATATCCTGCACGGCGACTTTGGCCGATCTTATGTGCTGAACCGTCCGGTACTGGATGAGGTGATGCAGCGCCTCAGCGCCACGCTGGTGTTGGGCGGTAGCGCCCTGCTGCTCAGCACCCTGCTCGGCTTACTGGCGGGCACATTCTCGGCGGTGCGTCAGTTTGGCTGGGGCGATCGGCTGATCACCCTGCTGGTGCTGCTTGGTATCTCGTTGCCTTCATTCTGGATAGGCCTGCTGATGATTATGCTGTTCGCCGTGCAGCTGCAGTGGTTCCCTGCCTCCGGCATGTATGCCATCTGGGGAGGCGGCGGCTGGCTTGATCTGCTGCATCATCTGGCGCTGCCCGCCATAACGCTTGCGATTGTCGCCACCGGCGTCATCGCTCGTCTGACCCGCACCGCCATGCTTGAGGTGCTGCGCCAGGACTTTATCCGCACCGCGCGCGCCAAAGGGTTATCGGAGCGGAAGGTGATTTACCACCATGCTTTCCGCATGGCGCTGGTGTCGGTGATCCCGGTGATTGGTATTCAGGCCGGGTTTGTCCTCGGTGGCGCGGTGTATATCGAAACGGTATTCCAGTGGCCGGGCCTCGGCGCAATGCTGGTGAAAGCCGTCTCCACCCGCGATCTGCTGCTGGTGCAGGGCGGCGTGCTGGTGGCTGCCGCCGCCTACGTCCTGATCAACCTGTGCGCCGATATTCTGCAGGCCCTTCTCGACCCGAGGTTAAAATCATGAGCCAGACGCTGAATTCTGCGGCGACAAGCCGTCGCCCGTCGCTGTGGTCGCTGTTGCTGGCTAACCGGCTGGCCGCGCTGGGGCTGATTATTTTGCTCATAGCGCTGCTCGCCGCGCTCTGTGCTCCGCTGCTGCCGCTGGCCGATCCGGATGCCACCAATCTGCTGCAACGCCTGCTGCCGCCGCTGTCGCCGGGCCACCCGCTGGGCACCGATCCGCTGGGTCGCGACGTGCTGTCGCGGCTGGTGTGGGGCACCCGCGTTTCGCTGGCGGTGGGCATCAGCGCCACGCTGCTGGCGGCGTTTTTCGGCACGCTGATTGGCCTGATTGCCGGTTATGCCGGCGGCAGGACCGACAGCCTGCTGATGCGCCTGATCGATATGCTGATGGCCTTCCCCTATATTCTGCTGGCGCTGGTGATTGTCGCCGTGCTGGGGCCCGGCCTGCTGAATGCGCTGTATGCCATTGCGATAGTCAATATTCCCTTCTTCGCGCGTAACATTCGCGGCCTGACCGTCGGGCTACGCCAGCGCGATTTTGTGCAGGCCGCCCGTCTGTCGGGTAAAAATCATCTGCAAATCCTGCTCACTGAAGTGCTGCCGAACGTGCTGCCGGTTATAGTGGTGACGATGTCGACGACCGTCGGCTGGATGATTCTGGAAACGGCCGGGCTGTCGTTCCTCGGCCTCGGCACCCAGCCGCCCGCGGCGGATTTAGGCTCGATGCTGGGCCAGGGGCGCGCGCAAATGTTCAGCGCGCCCTATGTCTCGCTGGTGCCGGGAATAATGATTTTCCTGCTGGTGATGAGTTTTAACCTGCTCGGCGACGGCATTCGCGATCTGCTGGATCCGCGGCTGAAATCCGGCGTGCTGCTGAGCGCAAGGCCAATAACCGCGGTCAGCCGCAGCAGCATCCCGCCGGCGACACAGGGCGATCAGGCTCTGCTGGAAGTGGTCGATTTACAGGTCAGCTTCCGCTCCGGCACGCAGGCAAAGGCGGCGGTGAAAGGCATCAGTTTTCATGTCAAAGCCGGGGAGTGCCTCGGCCTTATCGGAGAAAGCGGTTCCGGTAAAAGCGTCACCGCGCTGTCGGTCATGGGGCTGGTGGCTTCGCCGCCGGGCGAAATCAGCGGCGGCGCGATTTACGTCGCCGGTGAAGAGATGCTGTCGCTGTCGCCATCGGAACTCCAGCAGCGGCGCGGCGCGCGCGTGGCCTATATCTTTCAGGATCCGCTGACCACGCTGCATCCGCAAATAAGCATCGGCGCGCAGCTTATCGAAGCCATCCAGGCGCATCAGCCGTTAAATCACCGTGCCGCGCGGCAAAAAGCACGGGCGCTGCTCGAGAGCGTCGATATTCAGGATGCCGCCGGACGTTTTCACGCTTACCCGCACCAGCTATCCGGCGGGCAGCGCCAGCGCATCGGTATCGCAATGGCGCTGGCTAACGATCCGCAGATTATTATCGCTGATGAACCCACGACGGCCCTCGACGTTACTGTCCAGGCGCGCGTTCTCGACCTGCTGCAAAAACTGCGCCGCGAGCGTGGCCTTACCCTACTGTTTATTACCCACGACTTCGGCGTGATTGCGCAGATCTGCGACCGCGTGGCGGTGATGCAGCAGGGCGAAATTGTCGAAGCTGGCGCCGCCGCGACGGTGCTTAACGCGCCGCAGCATGCCTATACCCGGCGGCTGATCGCCAGCGTGCCGAAGCTGGGACAAGGACGTACTTTTCTGCAGCAGGTTGCTGAACTTTATCCCCCGCGCCAGCCGCAGCAGGAGAAGCTATGAGCTATGTGATTGAAGTCGATAACCTGACAAAAACCTTTGGCCGCAAGGCGGGCTGGCTCTCCCCCGCCCGCACGCGGGTAGAGGCGGTGAAAGGTATATCTTTGCACCTGAGCGCCGGTGAAACTCTCGCGGTGGTTGGCGAGAGCGGCTCGGGGAAAAGCACCCTCGCACGGATGCTGGTCGGTCTGGAAACCCCCACTTCCGGCAGCATCAAGCTAATGGGCGAAGCGATGCACCAGCACCGCCAGCGCGGCGGCAAAGCTTTCGGCCAGATGATTCAGTACGTATTTCAGGATCCGGTAGCCTCCCTTAACCCGCGTAAAACCATCGCTGCCACCCTCGATGTGCCGCTCAGCCATTTATGCGGCTATCCGGCCGCGCGGCGCAAAAGCCGGATGCTTGAGTTGATGGAGGCGGTGCAAATGCCTGCCGATGCCCTGGCCGGCTATCCCCATGAATTTTCCGGCGGCCAGGCGCAGCGTCTGGCTATTGCCCGGGCGCTGGCGGCAGAAGCGCGTATTCTGGTGCTGGATGAACCGGTAAGCGCGCTGGATGTGTCGGTGCAGGCGCAGGTATTACTGCTGCTCGACCGGCTAAAACAGCAGTTTGCCCTGTCATACCTTTTTATCAGTCACGATCTGGCGGTGGTAGAATCTATCGCCGATCGCGTAGCGGTTATGTATCGCGGGGATTTGGTAGAATGTGCCGATAACGACACCCTCTTTCATGCGCCGCAACACAGTTACACCCAGAGTCTGCTGGCCAGCGCGCCGCGGCTGTAAAGGATAAATGATTGATGAGTAGTGAACTCCAGGAAGCCAAACCCGCGCGTCGTAAGCGCACCGATGAGATCGTCGACGCTATTAAAGAGAGCATTATCCGCGACAATTTGCTGCCCGGCGATCGCCTGCCGCAGGAGAAGGATCTGGCTATCCGTTTTGCGGCGGGGAAAAGTACGGTGCGGGAAGCGCTGAAATCGCTGGAGGTGCAGGGGCTTATCTGCATCAAAACCGGCCCCGGCGGCGGAGCTTTTATCGATACGATGACCGAAACCCGCGCCATCAGCCTGCTGTCGAACTATCTGTTTACCCGCCAGCTGTCGATTGCCAATATTTACGCCCTGCGCAAGGCCCTGGAGCCTCTGGTGGCGGTCAGCGCTATTGGCAATATCGATGCCGGCGGCTTTGAGCAGCTGCATCAGCTGATAGCGGTCTATGACCACGAACCGGCGGACGATGCGGAACGCTGGGCACAGCGTATGGCGGAGCTGGATTTTCATGCGGTGGTCGCCCGCTATTCGGACAACGTGCTGCTGGCCTTTATCTGCCACTTTCTGCAACGGCTGCTGAAGGACCTTGCGGTCTGCAAAGATATTTATCAGCGCCCGGAGCCGGTGGAGCGCAGCGTCGGCATCGACTATCAGTACCGTCTGATTGAGGCGATGCGCCGCAAAGATGCTCAGGCGGTGGCACGCATTATGACCGACCACATGCAACACGCTGAAAACGCCATGCTGGAGCTGGAGGCGACGCTGGAAGAACGTTTTATACCCGACAGTAACGCCTGATCTGGCCGCTGCCTGTCGTCATATCAGGCCGCTAACTCAAAGGGTGCCTTGCGCCAGCTTTAAAGATCGCGATCTTTCAGGGCGCTCTGTCGCTCGTAGTGTTCATATTCGGCGGCAATAATTTCATCAAGCAGCGAATCCACATCGGCCTGATGCGTCTCTTCGGCAAACTGGCCGCTCAGAACGGTTTCCGCCGTCAATTTACCTTCTTCATACAGCGCCCAGATCTCTTTTGCATAGCGCGTCTTAAGCAGCTGCGGCGCAAACTGACCATAATATTCGGTCATGTTGCCCACATCGCGCTCGAATATCGATTCGGCATGGTTATTCGCAGCCGCATCAACGGCCTGAGGCAGATCGATAATTACCGGCCCCTCGGCATCCATCAGCACGTTAAATTCTGACAGATCCCCATGAACGATGCCGGCGCACAGCATCCGCACGATATTGCGGATCATGGTGTCGAAATCGGCCAGCGCTTCCTCTTCCGTCAGCACCACATCGCTCAGCCGCGGCGCAACCATGCCGTCAGCGCCGACGACCAGCTCCATTAGCAGCACGCCGTCCAGGAACATATACGGCTGCGGCACGCGCACGCCGGCATTGGCCAGTAAGAATAGCGCATCGACTTCCGCCGTCTGCCAGGACTTTTCCTGCTGCTGGCGGCCGAACTTTGAGCCCTTTTGCATGGCGCGCGCGTGGCGGCTGTTGCGGACTTTGCGCCCCTCCTGATACTGCACGGCCTGCCTGAAACTACGCTGGGTAGCTTCTTTGTAAACCTTGGCGCAGCGGATCTCTTCACCGCATAACACGGTATAAACATCGGCCTCTTTACCACTTTTCAGGCGGCGGACCACGCCATCAACCAGGCCGTCATCTACCAGCGGTTGGATTCTGTTTGGAATTTTCATGCAGCCTTGTACCTTATTTCGGCTCAAGAGAGAATGATTCGATCATTATTCTTGCTCAACGCGGGGAAGTGTCGAATTTGTAGCATGCTCAAATCGGGTTCACAAAGCCAGCGGCCGGTTATCTGCATGCGCCAGTCAGGGCCGACCGTTACGGTTGGCTTTAATGATTTTTTAATGGATTGTCAGGCAGTTACCGTGCACCGCCAGCGGCCGTCGCTTACTATCTGGCTGGCATCAAGCTCCAGCGAAAGCGCCGCGTTGGCGACGTAAAACTGGCTATATTCCAGTACCGCGCCTTCGGCGCTGGTAGCGACGCGCTCCACCTGCAGCAGCGGGCTGCCTTCCGGCAGCGACAGTATCCGGGCGAGCCTGGCGTTGCATAAGGCAGACGCAAAGCTATCGCGCGCCCTGACCGGTGAAAAACCGTGGCTCTCGCACAGCTGGGCGTATAAAGAACGCTCTTCCCCGATATGGCTAAGGCCGCTATAAACGTTGCCGTCCAGCCAGGTGACGCCGTGTCCCAGCACCTGGCCTGCGCTTTTTAAGTAGCGCTCCAGCCGCAGCAGCTGGCTGCCGATAGCTAAATGCATTTTCGCGCTGATATGGTCGTCGGCCATGGTGGGCATCAGCGATTCCACCTCAAGGCTGACCGGCGCGGAGCCGGTAAAGCGCAGCAGCAGATCGGGCAAATCGCTGTAATAGTGTTGCAGAATGTCGCGATTGATAAAGGTGCCTCGACCCTGTTCGCGAAACAGGATGCCGGTTTGCACCAGCGCATCGATGGCCTGCTTGACCGTGCCGCGCGCTACGTTGAACTCCCCGGCCAGAATCAGCTCGCCGGGGAGTTTTTCTACATAAGAGAAAGCAATAATACGTTCCAGAATGACGTTTTTTATCCGCAGATAAAGCGGTAAGCCCAGAGGCTCCATGCTGTCGCCTTTATAAAAGATAGTGAATCTGGCTATGGTGTCGTTGAAAGATATCCTGATTGATCTTCTGATTGCCGTCAATGTTGGCGCTGGCTAAAACCGGCGGCGTTTGCCGCCGGGAAAGCATGATTTCACTGATGCGGATCACCAGCAGATTGCCGATTGTCGCAGCCATTATCGTCGACAGCGGCGCGACTTTCTGGTCGAGCGAGGGCAGGCTGATGGCCGCATCGCCATAGTCGCACAGGTTGTCGATAACGATATCCGCCACTTCGCATAGCAGCTTGCCCGAAGAGTGACGCGGGCTGACCCGCCCGGCGGTATCCAGGCTGGTAATGGCGATCGCCCGCGCCCCGCGCGCCTGAGCGCTAAGGGCCACGTCGAGCGGCATTGCGTTGCGGCCGGATACCGAATGCACCAGCACCACGTCACCTTCGCCCACCGGCGACGCCCCTACCAGCTCACGGCCAAGTCCCTCAACGTTTTCCAGCGCGCTGGTTAACGGCAGCGGCCTGACGTTTAGCATCAGCGCTGCGCAAAACAGCGGGTTGACGATCGCCAGTCCGCCGGCGCGATAGCACAGCTCTTCGGTCAGGATCCCCGCGTGGCTGGCGCCAAAAACAAACAGCTTTCTGCCGTCCATAGCGGCATCGGCCATCAGCGCGGCCGCCGCTTCCAGCGACGTGCCGTTGCCTTCCAGGCGATCGAGCCGGGTACGAATAGCCTGCAAAAAGTCTTCGGTTGCCTTGCTCATTACGCCTCCTTACGGCTTAAAAGGTCAGGAATTTACCGATAGCGGCAATCAGCGGCGCCAGGACGAACATATCGCTGTCGCCGGCCCACAGCGCGGTATCCGGAATCGTGTTATTAATCAGGAAACTTACGCAGAAATATTGCCCCCAGGCAACCAGCGAAGAGGTAATGAACCCCGCCAGCAGCGCCCCTTTATAACCCCCGGTTACGTTGCCAAAGACCCCGGCGGTGCCGGCATGGAAGAAAATCACGATCATGCTGGGAATAAAGACATAGCCCGTGGTGGTACCGATAACCACCAGCCACAGCAGGGAGCCGGCAAAGGCGCCGACGAAACCCAGCACCACGGCATTAGGTGCAAAGTTAAAAATAATGGGACAGTCCAGCGCCGGTTTTGCGCCCGGCACCAGGCGCGTGCCAATACCGTTAAACGCGGGCACCATTTCACCGATAAACATGCGCACGCCCAGCAGCACCACCGCAATACCGCCGGTAAACAGCAGCGACTGTTTGAGGGCGAAGATATAAAAACTCAGATCGCCGGAGCCGGCCAGGATTTCCAGCGCCTTTGGCGAGGCTTTGATCTGCAGCAGTATCGTGCCGATAAAAAACAGCAGCGTCATGGTCAGGGCGGTGACAACGTTGGAATCGCGCAGGAAGCCCAGATTTTTCGGCACCTTGATATCTTCGGCGCTGATTTTATGGCGGGCGAACAGGTTGCCCGCAAGCGCGCCCAGCAGCGCCACCGAAGCGGAGGAGTGGCCGAGGGCGACGTTGTCGTTACCGGTGATGCGCCGCACCCAGGGCTGCACCAGCGCGGGCTGAAAGGTCCAGTAGACGCCCAGGATCAGCGACAGCGCAAGCGTGAGCGTAACCGGCGAGACGTCCGGCTGGTTATTGACAATCACGCCGGCGAAAATCATCGCGGTCCAGAACATCATGTGGCCGGTGAGGTAGATATATTTAAAGCGCGTCAGCCGCGCCAGCAGCAGATTAATAGCGAAGCCTGCGGCAATGGCGATGGTCACGCTGCTGCCGAATCGCTCGCTAAAGCGCGCCTGCCCCATGATGTTGGCCAGGCTCACCTGTTGCAGCCCAAACACTTCGGTCCAGATGGGCTGGAATATCAGTAGCGCTGAGACGATGATGCTGGCCCCCGCGCCAATAATCAGAAACCCGAGGATGCCCTTTAAGGTGCCGGAAACGATATCCGCCAGCGGCTTGTTCTGCAGCACCAGTCCCAGCAGCACGATAAGACCGATCAATATGGAGGCCTCGCCAAAAATATTGACCGTGATCCAGTGCAGCACATCAATAAAGCCGCCCATTACGCTCCCCCTCCGAACAGCCCGGAGCCGATCAGCGCGCGTTCGATTTCCTGCTGGTCGATATAGTTATTCACCACCACTACCGGACAGGAGAGATGGCTGAGGCTGGGGACGAATTCCGTATGGGTGATAACCAAATCGGCGCTGGCCGACGCCGCGGAAGAAACGTCCATATGTTCGACGGAAGCGCTCTGCCCCAGCTTGCGCAATACCGTTTCCACGTTCATTTTCAGAATCAGACTTGAGCCCATCCCCAGGCCACAGACGGTTAAGATTTTCATATGCTGCTTTCCTCAGTATTGGCAAACGATCCGGCAATAGCGCCTTAACATCAGGGTGACTGAAACAGTTGAAATAAGATCTCACGATCGCGGCTGGTCAGCAGAAGGTCCCGTTTTTGCGTATCGGCAAGCACGGTGACGATCCGCTGTATCAGCGCAATATGGCTGTCGCTGCTGGTCGCCGAGAGTCCGATAAGTACCGATACCGGATCGTTCTCATCGTGGCCGAACGCCAGCGGCGTTGTCAGGCGCACCAGGCTAATTTGCGCCTCTATCGCGCCCTGCTCCGGGCGGGCATGCGGCATCGCCAGCCCCGGCGCGATAACAAAATAGGGGCCGAACCGGCGAAAGTTGTCCACCATTGCCTGAACATAGCCGCTATCGCAGGCGCCTGTTTCTCTTAGCGCCTCGCCTGCCGCGATAATGGCCTGCTCCGGCGTACCGGCGGCGCTGTGGGTAACAATGGCGCGACGATCAATCATGGGCGATCTCCCTCAGATGCCGTTGCAACGACGCCAGGGTCGCATGAAAGGCGGCATCAACCAGCTGCCGTCCTTTTTCGGCGCTGGCGGCACCAGGATCGCCGAGGACCGCATAATCCGAAAATTCTGTCCAGCGCATCGGCCGCGCGCTGAAGTTTTCCGGAAAAAGAGGGTAATGCGCCCGCGCCCGCTGCATATCGACATATTCTCCGGCCAGCGCCAGCATCAGCGAAGTCTCTATTTCATCAGCATGCATATAGCCGGAGCGGGCCGTCGAGGAGGTTTGCAGTCGGGCAGCGGTCTCCGCCATGCCCGCCCAGCTGTAGCTCAGCAGGTGAATATTTTCCTCCTTCAGGCGGCGGGCGGCGGTTTTCATCGCGTCGAAATTGCCGTAATGCGCGTTGATTACCGCCATGCTGGTAACGCCGTAGCCCTGCATATTGCGCGCCAGCGCTAGCAGTATCTCCACCAGCAGATCGTTGCCGATATCAATCGCCCCCGCGTGGCCGCGCAGCGACCAGACCTGGCCGTAGGGCACCAGCGGCAGCGTCAGGGCATCGGCTCCCAGTGCGGCATCCAGACGCTCGCAGAAACGCTCGGCCAGCAGATTATCAGTGGCCAAAGGCAGATGATCGCCGTGCGGTTCGGTAGCGCCGAGGGGCAGCAACGCGATGCGCGCGCGCGTCAGCGCCGCTTTCGCCTGGCTTTCGTTAAGGGTATCGAGTCGCATACGTGATCCTTAGCTAAAGGAGAAATAGCGGGCCGGATTATCCACAAAAAACGCCTGCAGCAGCGCTTCGCCATCCATACCTGCTTCGTGCGCTTCTTCGATAAAGCGCGGCCGCCAGTCGTTGAGGATAAACTTCAATCCCAGCCCGCCCAGGCCGTAGTGGGCGCTCATGGATTTGCGGGCAAAATCGCCGCCGATAACGATGCGATGCTGGTAACCCTTGCGGCACAGCGAGAGGATGGCTTCGGTGCGCACGTTCTCCGGGTGATATTTAATGCGTGTCATGCCGTCAAAGAGGATCCAGGCGCCGGTTTTCGCCACCTGGTGATGCAGCCAGGGATCGGGGTTGCGATCCAGATGGGCAATACACAGGCGCGATAAGTCCAGGCCAAGCCGTTTAAAAATGGCGACCTGCTCCAGCGCCATAGTGCCCATTTCGGTATGGGTATGCATCGGCGCGCCGGTTTTTTGCTGGGCGCGCACGATAACCTCCATGGTTTTCCGCTCCAGCCGGGAAATGGTGTTATAGCCGGTGCCGCATTTTACAACGCCGGCGCGGTGCGAACTGCCGTCGATGCCGATTAGCACTTCGTTGCAGACCTCCTCGACCAGCGCATCCAGCGGCGTATTCTCAATCCACTCGGCAAAAGTTTGCTCATGGCCGGGGCGCCTGCTGCTCCAGAGAAATCCCTTATTGAAGCCGGCGGTGGCGATAACCTGCACCTGCTGTCGTTCAGCCATCGCCGCAACTTCAATCGCCTGGCGACCGTAATCAGGCGCGGTAGCGTCATAAAATGAACGACCACCCGCCCGGACAAAATCGGCCAGCTCCCGCTCCGATGCGGCCAGATCGTCAAGCAGTAAATCGTCGTCCTGGCGCTCTTGCCAGTAAGGTGGAATACAGTAGATATGGTCGTGGCTGTAGGTTACGCCCAGCGACTTGCTGTCTATATCGCCGTTAAGCGTGCGTATCTGTCCCATCTTGTTCCTCCTCTGGTCGGTGAGAATGTTAATGATAATGGCATTGACCACATGACCAGACAAGTGATCAAGTTCATACTTTAATCATATGACCGAAGAGCAAAACGAATTTTGTGGAAGCGGGCGTGCTTTCGTAGCAGAGCCGATCCGCAGGAAGCCGCTATAGCATGTTTTTAGCGTTTACCTCCCGGGAACTGCTGTGATGAGCAGGCAGTGATTTATTTTTTCGGTTAACTATCGAAGGCTTGATTTAAAAACATCTCCCGCGCTGAGCGACCATTTTTGAAAACCCGTGCAGAAACCTGAATGCTTTTTGCCCGCAGTTTTATGGCGCTGTCTGTTACAAAGGTGTCACATATCTCCCCTTCCGTTCTCCCGCTGGCATGAGATACTAGCTTTACCCGCGTCACCGCCGGTGCGCCCAAAAGAAGGAGAACTAATGAACAATGACGCGATAAAACACGGGCTAACGCCCGAGCAGGCGCTTGATAAGCTCGAATCCCTTTTTGATGGGGCAGTCAACGCGCTGCGCGACGCCATCAGCACCTACACGCAAGAGGGCACCTTGCCCGCTACCCTCGTGCGGGAGGCTGGCCTCTTTGTCTATCCTGAACTGCGGGTAAGCTGGGACGGCTCGACCACTAAACCTAATAAAACCAGAGCCTACGCGCGCTTTACTCATTCCGGCAGCTATACCACGACCATCACCCGCCCTGCGCTTTTCCGCGCTTATCTCACCGAACAACTTACGCTGCTGTACGAAGATTACGGCGCCCGGATTGAAGTTGGCCCGTCGCGGCATGAAATCCCTTATCCGTATGTCATTGACGGCTCCAGCCTGTCGCTGGATCGCTCAATGAGCGCGGATTTAGCCCGCCACTTTCCGACCACCGAGCTGGCGCAAATCGGCGACGAGACGGCAGACGGCCTGTTTCATCCAACGGAGTTTTATCCGCTTTCCCATTTTGACGCGCGCCGCGTGGATTTCTCGCTCGCTCGCCTGCGGCACTATACCGGCACCCCGGTTGAACACTTCCAGTCGTTTATTCTGTTCACCAACTACACCCGCTATGTGGATGAGTTTGTGCGCTGGGGCTGCCAGCAAATCCTCGATCCGGAAAGCCCGTACGTGGCGCTCTCCTGCGCCGGCGGCGCCTGGCTGACCGCCGATACAGAGGCGCCGGAAGAAGCGATTTCAGATCTGGCGTGGAAGAAACATCAGATGCCCGCCTGGCACCTGGTCGATGCGAAGGGCAGCGGCATTACCCTGATAAACATCGGCGTGGGGCCGTCGAACGCCAAAACCATCTGCGATCACCTGGCGGTACTGCGTCCGGACGCCTGGCTGATGATTGGGCACTGCGGCGGGCTGCGTGAAAGCCAGGCCATTGGCGATTACGTTCTGGCGCACGCGTATCTGCGCGACGATCACGTTCTGGATGCCGTGCTGCCGCCGGACATTCCTATTCCAAGCATCGCAGAGGTGCAGCGCGCCCTTTACGACGCCACCAAGCTGGTAAGCGGTATGCCGGGAGAAGAGGTTAAGCAGCGTCTGCGCACCGGCACCGTCGTCACCACAGACGACAGAAACTGGGAGCTGCGCTACTCCGCCTCGGCGCTGCGTTTTAACTTAAGCCGCGCGGTAGCCATCGACATGGAAAGCGCGACCATCGCCGCCCAGGGTTACCGCTTCCGCGTGCCGTACGGCACTTTATTATGCGTCTCAGATAAGCCGCTTCATGGCGAGATCAAGCTTCCGGGCCAGGCCAACCGCTTTTACGAAGGGGCGATTTCCGAGCATCTGCAGATTGGCATTTGTGCCATTGATTTATTACGCGCCGAAGGCGAACGCCTGCATTCGCGTAAGCTGCGCACCTTTAACGAACCGCCTTTCCGTTAATAAAAAGGAACTGCAATGCAACCAACTTCTCCGCTGTCTGCCCTGCGTAATCTGCTGAAAGCGCGCGAGCTTGACGGCATGCTGATACCCCGCGCCGATGCGCATCAGAGCGAAGACTGCGCGCCGCATGACAACAAACTTGAGTTTATTAGCGGTTTCACCGGCTCTGCGGGCCTGGCATTGATCCTGCCCGACCGCGCCCTGCTCTTTGTCGATGGGCGCTATCAGGTACAGGCTCGTCATCAGGTGAACCCCGAAGCCTTTGAAATCCATCACCTTCACGATGAGCCGATTCATCAGTGGCTGCGCGATAACCTGCCCGTCGGTAAGCGCATCGCTTTCGAGCCGCTGTTGATGGTGAACAGCCAGTACGAAAACCTGCGCACCAGCGGCTGTGAGCTGGTCGCCGTCAATGACGATCCGCTTAATGAGATCTGGCCGCATCGTCCGGCGGCGCCCTGCGGGGCCATAACGGTCATGCCTGATAACATCAGCGGTGAATCTTCGGCCAGCAAACGTCAGCGTGTTGCGGCCTCGCTCGTTGCAGCGGGCGCTGATTATCTGGCGCTCACCCTGCCGGATAATATCGCCTGGCTGCTGAACCTGCGCGGCTCGGATATCGCCATGAACCCGGTATCCCACTCTTTTGCGCTGGTGAAAAACGACGGCAGCATGGAGTGGTTTGTCGGCCGGGAAAAATTACAGCTGTTAAGCGACGAGATATTAGCGCCGCTAACCATCGCCAGGCCTGAAGATTTCCTGAGCCGCTGTAAAGAAATTGCCGCTGATAAACGCATCTGGCTTGACGGGGATTATGCGCCGGTGGCGGTACGCTTTGCGGTTGAAGCTGGCGGAGGCAGCCTCCTGTGGCAGCCAGACCCGATTACGCTGATGAAGGCCAATAAGAATGAAGCTGAACTGGCCGGCTACCGCGCAAGCCATATTGATGACGGTGCAGCCTGGGTGAATTTCCTCGCCTGGCTGAGCCATGAGGTTCCCCTGCGCGAAGCGGCGGGCAACCCGGTTACCGAACTTGAAGCGCAGGAAAAGCAGCTGGCTTTGCGCAAGCTTGGCGACAATTTCCAGCAGCAAAGCTTCAGCACTATTTCCGCTGCGGGCAGCAATGCCGCCATGTGCCACTACCACTCCTCGCCTGAAACCAATCATGCCATTACCGGAAACGAGTTCTACCTCAACGATTCCGGCGGCCAGTACGCGAACGGCACGACCGACGCCACGCGCACGCTGAGCTTCGGACCGGTTGATGCGCAGCGCCGCCTGCACTATACGGCGGTGCTGAAGGGGTTTCTGGCGCTGATTTCCCTGCAGTTCCCGCAGGGCACCCAGGGCCACCAGCTTGACGCTTTTGCTCGTCGTCCGCTCTGGGAACTGGGGCTGGATTACGACCACGGCACCGGGCACGGCGTCGGCCATAATCTGCTAATCCATGAAAACCCGCACCGTTTAGCGAAGAAAGTGAACCCGTGGCCGCTGCTGCCGGGCAATATCATCACCATCGAACCGGGCTATTATCTGGACGGCAGCCACGGTATCCGCATCGAAAATCAGGTGGAAGTGGTAGCCTCACGGCCGGGCTTCTGCAAATTTGCCTCCCTGACGCTGATTCCTGTCGATCTCAGCGCCGTGGATCTGTCGTTGCTAAACGAGCAAGAGATCGCCTGGCTGGATAATTATCATCTGTGGGTTCGTGAGACGCTTTCGCCGCGCGTGAGCAGCGAAGCACGCCCGTGGCTGTTTGCCGCAACCGCAGCGGTGCGCGCGCGCATGGCTGGCTAACGCTTAAAGGGCCGACAAAAACGGCCCTTTTCAGGCTTTTGCTGCAAAAATCCGCAGTCAGACACAATAAGTCCAAACAGCCTTTGACAACCCCGATGCACCTCGTTACTATGCGCCCCGTTCACACGATTCCTCTGTAGTTCAGTCGGTAGAACGGCGGACTGTTAATCCGTATGTCACTGGTTCGAGTCCAGTCAGAGGAGCCAAATCGCTGTTTTTATGCTTACTTATGCGTGCCTGTGTGATTAGGCTTCAATAAGTTAGCGTGAAAATCTTTTCCGATGCATATCTGGTTTTCCCTCCGCATCCGGTGAAATTGGTGGTCTGATTTGGGGTCATTTCAGTTCGATAATGGAGTGACCACCTTATGTCCCTGTCCGATGCGAAAATCCGCAGTATCAAGCCTTCTGATAAACCCTTTAAACTGACCGATTCTCAGGGCCTGTATCTGCTTGTCAATCCGGGCGGTTAACGCCTCTGGTATCTCAAATATCGCTTCAACCGTAAAGAATCCCGCATTGCGTTAGACGCATATCCGCAAGTTTCGCTTTCCGACGCCTGCCAGCAGCGCGACGGTATCCGCCAACTGCTGGCACAGAATATCAATCCAGCACAACAGCGCATGACTGAAAAAAGCCGCTGCGTCACCGGAAAAATGCTTTAAGGCTGTTGCGGCGGCATGGCATAAAACCAACAAAAAATGGTCGGCTGACTATGCAGAGCGCATCATTGCCAGTATGAAAAACCATATCTTTCCGGCAATCGGTCATCTGCCTGTCACCCATCTCAAAACACAGCATTTCACGACGCTGCTGAGAATTATTGAGGATAAAGGCTTTCTGGAAGTCGCCTCCAGTACTTAATGGTTCACGGGTGACCAGATATAACGCAGGCAATGACGTTTCATCTGCCTTTCCCTGAGCCTGTCAACAGGCTCTCCCCTGTATAAATGTGGGAGAGTTTATTCTCCTGGAAACAAGGTGCAGTTCATCCTCTTTTTTCAAGGCTGTTTCATTATTCACTCTCATTTAAACTACATTGCCAACCTTTTAATTCACATTAATTAAAAATAAAGGAATATCACCTAACAGTATTAACTGCCAGGCTGATGAGGGAAGTAGAACTGGATTTTCAGCCGGGCTAAGTCGATCTGTAATTAATAATCTTCCTGTTTGAGAACATATTCACTCGACATACTGAGTTCTTTATCCAATGCGGCAATTTCCGTGCTCATTTTCTCATATACAGCGGCAACAACTTCACGGACAGGCTGTGTAGCAATGGTTTCTTTGGGCACCGGCGGTAAAAACCTGATGATAATTTTTCCGTTATTAATTCTGTTAAGTTTGAAACTACCATAGTAATTACTGACACTAACCGGAATAAGCGATAACCCTGCATTACGAGCAAGATGGAAAGCACCAGTTTTGAACGGTTTCAGGCCTTTTCCATAGTTCCGCGTACCTTCGGGGAATAACCAGACGGAAATATTGTTCCTCAGCATTTTTTCTTTGGTTCTTTGCAGCGCTTGCATCGCTTTAATCTTATTACCGCGCTCGATAAAAATGTTGCCGGACAGCCAATAAATCAGGCCAAAGAAAGGGAAGTACAGGATGCTTTTTTTTCCGATGCTTACGGCCCCGGGTGGTACAGCAGCGGTAAGAAAGAAAATGTCATAGTTGCTTTGATGATTGGCGACATAGACGCAACTGCCTGAGGGTATATTTTCCCTGCCGGTAATTGTGATTTTAACCCCAAGCAGCCAGGACATTTTACTGTAAAGCTGGGCAGCGAAGCGAACATTCATGACGTTACGGGGTCGGAAAAGGCAGACAAACAGCACCACTACGCTGCTCAATAGTATAAAAACGCCCATCAAAATCAGTCTGACTATAGCAATCATAAACCTGTCCAATATTTAACTATGTTGAGTTTCGCGTTGCTGAAAGCCCAGCCACACCTGCTGGTAACTAACGACGGTTTCCTCGTCAACCTTACTTTCACCACTAATAATAATAAAGCTATCTTTGCGAACATTAAGGAAAACATGATGTTGGATAATTTCTCCGGCTATGATAGCGCGCCGGAAGTGAATATTTTTACAGGAAATAACATAAGGGGAAAAATCCCGTTCGGCACAGTGCAGATACAATCCGGCAGACTGGAAAAACGACTCAACAACCAGGCAGTCCGGATAGATAAACTCTTGATGGTTTTTAAAATCAGCGTGCCTGAAAACGTAGTCATTCAGCGAAACAAATTTTTCAGTAATGACTTTGCTGCCGTTTTCAATAACTCTGTCCATCAGTACCATCGGAAAACGATGCGGATTACCGCCAATCATCCCGATATTGATTCGGGTATTAATCTGCATGATCTTCACCTGCATAAAAAACAAAGTGAATTTTCACCACGGCTTCCTGCGATAAATCCTCCACCCGCGTCACAACGTCAATGTTGCCCTCCGCAGCCGGGTAACATTCAATAATGTAATTCAGTTGAGTGTTCGCCGTGACCATTTTAATAAATTTTGCTTGCTTGATAACATAAGGTAAATCGGCTAGTTCCAACGGAAGCAGCCTTAAAATCTCCCTGAAATGAAACACACCAGGAAGCACCGGTCTGCCCGGAAAATGTCCCTCGAAAGCCAGGTGCCCTGCAGCAAAGTACCGACTATAAGTTATCTTACTTGCGTGACGCTCCTCCGCAATTTTCACTGTGACACCCTCTCAATAAGAGCCATTCCATAAAAACCGTCTGCATCTATAGCCAGCTGTACCCCGAACTTATCATCGCCGGGGCGGGACAAAAAATCTTCCAATTGCCATGCTCCCAGCCCCGCCATCAACACTCGTGCAGCAGCAGGTAGAACCGTCAACGTCGCCTGCGTGAATCGTTGCGCCAACATCCCTGAATGGCCGCTGGCATCCCAAAGATTAATGTGGTCAACGTCGGTTTCCGCCACGCCCTGGCTGAAAAGAAAACTCGCCAGCCGATTCGCCAGCAGCGAACGTTGCGACAGCCTTCCGGTGGAGACAGCAAGAATGCGGGCTGTGGCCTGAGGCTGCGCTGAAAATATATATAAAGCGGCATAGCACTGAAGTGGGAAGCGTTCTTGCTCGTTTTGTTTCCTGTTATGACTCAGAGACTGGCCATATAACCCTTGCCAGCTCTCCAGGGCGCTGACAAAAATATCCTGAGCCTGACCCCGTCGTTTCAGGGCAAAAGCTTTGGTCAGCGCCTCATAAAACGATAGCTCGCTGGCACACAAACTAATATTCGGGCCATCAAAACCATAGTGAATGGCGGCCATTCCAGCCGTTGAATTAATTACCGTATTAGGAATATTGCCTGGGGAAATCAGATGAGGCAGCGCATTTTGCCGGGACTCAATTAGCAGTTTACAAACGCTGTCAAACGCCCCCATTGAGGTGGCGCTGACCATTGCCGCATGCGGTTCCCAGCTCGTAGTCCGGCTCAACGCGGCAAAGCAACAAAGCATATTGACCGTTTGTGAATCGATATTGCGCAACTTTTTACCCGCCAGAACCGCAGATTCATCGATTTGCTGCCGCTCCTCACTGGCCAGCGGCTGACAATTTCCGGATTGTATCCCATCTCTTAAACTGCACCAGTAGCTGAGAGAAAGAGAAAATTTATCCATGCGTATTCATACTCCTGAAAGCTACGATGGCGTTATTCCCGCCAAAAGCAAATGCATTGTTCAACGCAACGTTAACCGGCTGAGGCAAATATTTCACGTTTAACGACAGGTTTATTTCTGGGTCTAATTCGTTGAGATTAATAGTCGGGGGAATGCCGTGATTAAGGGCAAACATACAAGCAACGGCACCGAAACCGGCTGCCGCCCCCATCGCATGCCCGGTCATGGATTTAATCGAGCCACACATCGGGATGTCATCGCCAAATACCTTCTCTAATGACTGGTACTCGTTGAGGTCATTAGCAGGCGTGCCAGTGCCATGCATACAAATATAATCCACCTCTTCTGGCGCCAGGCCGGCGGTGTCAAGACAGCGTCTCAGGCAGATTTTGATTTTTTCAGGGTTAAGATTGGTCATATGGGTGGCATCACAATTCATCCCATACCCGACAACTTCACCATAAATTTTCGCTTTTCTGGCCAGCGCAGATGACAACTTTTCCAGCAGTAGAATACTTGCACCTTCCGCAGGGATAATCCCTTTGCGGTGAAGGTCAAAAGGCGTACAGTGTTTTTCACTGATAGCGGACAGGCGATGAAAGATTGAGAATGTTTTGCGACAAACCACGTCGCTGCCGCCGCATATAGCGAAATCAGCCTCAGTACTTTGCAGATATTCTACCGCGGACACAATCGCCGCATTGCTGGCAGAACAGGCATTACCAATGGTATATGCAGGCCCGGTTGAATCAAGGTAAAGACTAACGTTACGGCTGATACGGGCATGGGCAACCATATCAAAGCTGTCTGGCGGAACGGTTGCCGCATTGTGCAGTTGTGATACCAGTGCATCGATGCGCTGTGATTCACCATCGGTGGTACCAAGAAAACAGCCAACCGGCAGATTCTTGAGTTCTTCTCGCGTCAGGCCTGCGTCGTCGATTGCTAACTGAGTTCCCAAAATGGCATACAGGCTGGCTTTTTCGCAACACTCTGGCAAAACGCCGAGTGAATATTGGTTAAGGTCCAGCGCACCAACTTCACAGGCGTACTGGTGCTTATATTTACTCACATCTATGGAGCATGCAGGCTTAGCCCCGTCTCGCCCTGCGGCGAGCGAGAGGAAAAAGTCTTCTTTGCCAATCCCCAAAGCATGGACAGGTCCAAGGCCCGTCACCACTATCCGTTCACTATCGAAGGCGTTAAACTGTCTCATTAATCGGCTTCCTCCTGCTGTGCTGCAGGAATTTCCTGCATCATTGCGTAGATCGAGTTCATATCCGTCATTTTTTCTGCATGGCTTTCAGGCAGATGAATACCAAATTCCGTCTCAATGGCTGCCAAGATTTCGATGCCGGTAATAGAATCAGCACCGTACTCTGATTTGAATAGCGCATCCTCAACGATTTCTTCGCTATTAACTTCAAGAATTTCAGCAACCAATTCTTTCAGTCTGGCTTGAAAATTTTCGTGGTTCATGGCGTTCTCCAGATTTAAATAAGAAAGGGGAATAACTTCCAGGAAGATTTTTTGTAGAGTGAATACTGGTGCCCAAAGCTTGTTTTCATCATCTCTTCTTCATTTTCAATTCGACGCATGGCGAGGATGAAAAAAATTAAAAAGCAGAGTAATCCAGCATCCGGATGAAGAAAGCAGCCAAAGCCAGCCATCAGCATAATAGTTCCGCTGTAAGCAGGGTGGCGAATAAACCTGAACAAACCATAAGTAATCAGTTTATGTCCGTCCAGAACGCGTAAGGTATGGGAAAAATGTATCCCCAGTGTAACCTTAGCGCATGTCCGAAGTATGCAACCCAGTAATACCAGAAGACATCCTATTAATATCATTGCAGAGTTATTATCAACGGTATTTGCAAAATACATCAGCACAGAAATTGTTGACGAAATCACCATGGCGCTTAGGATTCCCTTATCACGGGAACGGTTATCTGAAATTTCCTTCAGGAAAAACAATTCATTCAACTCTGCTATAAAAGCAACCGGATAAAGCAATGTATCTTTACCCACATACAGTGCCATCCCCCAAGACAATATCAATGGAAATATGAAAGCAAACAGCAACGAGAAGCGGAATTTTTTCATTTTATTTCCCAGATGTCGGCAAGAGAAAAATCAACGTAATGAATCGCTATATCTTCCGATATTTCTATTTTCCAGTCTCGTTGAAACAAATCCTGAAAGCGCTCGACTGGAAATTGATTCCAGCGAAAACCGGATGAAATCAAACTTTTCATGGCTAACATTTTATAAATGAGCTTGACGAAGACCAATTTCTTTTTTGTGGGTACATATTTTTTGCCGTGCACATGTTGATTCACTACGCGTATCAGATCGTTCATGCTATAGCGATGCTGGCTCAGTAAATAGCTAACTTTTAGCGTAGGCTCATCTGTTCTATCCAGCCAGCATGAAATATAGCAGGCAATATCATGATTACTAATACAATACCAACGACAGATTTCCTCCTGTATTTCCGGCAATTTTCCTTTTTTAGCCATATTCAACAGTGGAGCGAGATTTACATCATCTTCAGCAAATACTGCAGGTATTCTCAGCAGTTCGCCAGACAGTTTATCGCTGTGCTCAAAGAAAACTTTTTCTGCATGCTGTTTGTCGGCAGAATACGCATCAGTATAGTTATTTGCGTTAAAGGCCTTAATGGTGCTTAAATGTAGCAGCCGATATTTTTTTCCTTCTACATGTGGTAGTGACTCCACCAACCGCTGGGCGATCGCTTCATTGACAACGCTTTCTTTTTTGATTTTTGCAAGACCTACGCCCGAGCAATTGATAATCGCCGTACAGTCATCAATCAGCGTCTGCCACGCTCTGTCACCGGGCACACAGCAAAAATATCCCTGTTGTGGCCGCCGTGCATAGCGCACCACTTCAATATCATTGCGTTGGCTAAGATAATCGGCAACTTTTTTACCGATAAAGCCTGTTGCACCAACGATTAGGATTTTTTTCATTTTCCCCAAATTTCCACCGTAAAACAGCCCTGTTTAAAAGCTTTACACAGTTGGAACTGCTTTTTTGTCAACCGTCTTTTCAGGTAATGCATCAAATAGCCATGCGAAACAATCGCCACGTTACCTCCCTCCTCGAGCTGAGGAAGCAATCGCTGCGATCGGCGCACAGCATGTCTGACTTTCTCCTGTTCACCGCTTATCCGCAGCAGCCAGGCAATGCGGGAAAGTAAAAACCATGTTCTGACTTTCAGTTTCACCAGCGGCAGAGGAAAAATCTTTAATCCAACCTCTGTAAGCTCTGAATTAATTATATAGTTATCAATATGGTTAAAAAGCAGCTGGCATGTGCGCTCAGCCCGCCCCAAAGGCGAACAATAGACTACTGGATTGCTTTGTTTAATTTCCTGAAAGAGTTCGGTGAGAAGAAATTTAGCTATTTCACTCTCTTCAATATCTTTCGTCTGGTTATAATCCTGCAAACGCAGCTGCGCCGCATGATAATCACAGGAAGCATAATCAATCCTCGGCGTTGCATGTCGGATAAGGATAATCATATTAAATAAGCACAGGTTATAATTAGGTTACCAACAAAAAACAAAAATGGAGTATCCCAAGTATGAGGCGATTTAGCCTCAGTCAGAGTCATAGCGAGTGGAAATAGTACAACCATCATCGCCCATCCTACCCCATGGAAATTTTGTATAAAAAGCAAAGCTAAAATTAGCGCAAAGAAGTAAACAACCATGCTACCTTCAAAGCTGCGGTAAAATATCTTATCGATAAGAAATCCTTTCACTGCATATTTATGTTTACCAAATCGCACACCAACTGGCTCAGCAAGACCATCTCCCAAAGTGGTTGTTAAAATAGTCGTATACATCAGTTCCTGAGGAATATTCCATTTATTCCATAGCAGGCTGAATAAGGCCAGCACCATAAAACCAACAAACGTTTGCGAAAAAATCCAAACCAAAGTATAGGGCCGATCTTCGGGGCGATCAATTGCTTGAAAAGACAGGGAAAGATATTTTAACTTATCACGGAAAAAGCTGATCAAACTAACGAAAAAACACACACTGGAAAGAGATGCTATAATTATTTTTTCTGTCGGATTACTGATGTTAAATATAAAATAAATAATACCGGGAAAAATGAACATCGAGAAATGGCCGATTTTCCTGGTGTAGTTTATTTTGATATTGTACATGTGCGCCAACTGACCAAGGCTTGAACAAAGTAACCAGTAGCTACAAACCAGCACTAAAACAGGAAAAAAAATGCTTATAGACATTAAACGAGCCTCTGCTTCAACTAATACGGAAAATCGCCTGTTGTAAGGCTTCGGCCAGAAGATCGATATCTTCTTTCTTATGATTTCGCGTTAATGTTATCCTCAGTCGGGATTTGTTTTTTTCTACATAAGGCGGAACAAACAGCGAGGTCATAATATTATTTTGCAGTAGGTAATCATTTACCGCTGCCGCCTGCGCCGCTTTTTCAAAGATGACGGGAATAATCGCAGAGGCTGAATACATCTTATTGACCGGGGTCTGTTCCAGACGGTGATGAGCGTAGTTAACAAGTTCCGCCAGTTCAGCCCGTCGAATTTTCCCTTCACGTTGATTAATTTCTAACGCCATGCAGGATGCAGCGGCAACGCCTGGTGAGACAGCCCGGGAGGCATTATAGGTCGCACTTTTATATCTCACTTTTTGTGCTAGCGCGTCATCTTTGATGATACAAAAGCCGCCCGTTGAGCCGAAAGACTTGCTCATGGTACCGATGATAACATCTACTTTACCCAAGCAACCGCTGGCTTCAACCAGACCACAACCGTTCTCACCCAAAGCCCCAACACCATGTGCATCATCAATGTAGAGAACGATCCCCGGATAACGTTCTTTCAGTTCACATAAGGCAGCAACATCACAAAAATCGCCATCGGCTGAAAAAAGGCCGTCTGAGACCACAAGTATTTTTTTCCCAGGATTATTTTTTACAATATCCGTCAGTTTAGAAATATTGCCATGTTGATAGACACGGAATGGCCTACTGCTCAGTTTGACCGCATCGTATAGGGATACATGGCAAAGTTTATCCATAACAATCAGATCGACTTCTTCTGAAATAATAGGAAGCGCACCAATGTTCGCCTGATAGGATGTAGTATACATCAACGACGAGTTGACCTGATACATTTCAGCATAACGGTTTTCTAACTCTTCATGATATTCAGTATAACCACAAAAAATCATTGGACCACTGATGTTAGTGCCGTACTTCCGTATCGCTTTAATTGCAGCATCCTTCATTAATTGATTATCTGCCATACCCAAATAATCGCAGGATGAAAAATTCAGATTTTTGTCACCATTCGCCAAATTTAAATGACGACCGCAGGCAGAACGTACACGTGGGAAATAGTGTAATTTGATGTCGTCATTTTCTGCACTAACCATTTCATACAAACTCATTGCCTTTTCCTTACGTTGTTTTCTCTGCAATCGCAAAAATCCTGTAATGCCTAAAGTGGCTTTTACCATGTTGGGTAAGTTTTTGCATCGTTTTGACAATCATATTATTATCTTCCAGCATCCAAGAAATGCTGAATTTTTTAATATCCTGTTCTATGGCGATCGCAGAGAGTTTCGACGTCAGAACAACCGACAGTCCGCGCTGGCGATGTTCAGGGAGTACACCAGAAAGAAAAGCACGCCCTGTTTTCCCTGATGCATCAGCAATAAACTGCATCATCGTAAAACCAATAATATTGCCATTTGCGCGTGCAATCATGCCCATAATATTGGGCACATTATTTGCTGCTATTGCAATTTCATCAGCTGTCGTCGCACTGGAACCCCAGTTATCTTGCCAAGCAGTATTATAAACTGCCGCCAGTTCCTGACAGTGAGCGGCAATTTGCTCCTTTTGAACAAAAAGAAAATCCACTCCCTGCATTCGCTTCAGTAGACGCTCGTCGGTATGTGCTAATAACGTATCTCTGACGTCATAATCATACACAATTTCCAACAGGTCCTTTGCTTTATTCCCACCGGCCGCCATTATCCAATCGCAAATCGTGGGGGTATTATCCGGCATTTGGTATGTGAAGGGGGCTCCTGAAAAGGTTCGGCACCCCCGATTAATTAGAATGGAATTATGGACGGGACCATAGATTACTGCGTCCTCATTCTGAAGAAATGTTCTCTTTTCTGCTTCAATAAAAATTGCCGAAAAAAGAAATTTCAGGGCAGAAATATCACCATCAGTGATCAGGATTGAAAAACTAAGTTGCCCTAACGCTCTTATCTTTTCCTGATACGAGAAATGAACCAGACAACAAGCTTTTACTTCTTCATGTAGAGAAACAACTAATGGAAAACTCACATCTGCACTAGATATATTTATGGCACTATCAATGCGCTGGTTAAATTCCGATAGTATGAGCGTTCGGCTATGTTGTGCATTATAAATGTTAAGTAGCGAACGCCTCTGTGTAGCATTTAGCATACAACTGTATTGGTACATCCTTTACCTCGCCTCACTTCCCTTAAAACAATTTCATCCTCACATGTCAATTGAATTTATGTCAACCGAAAAATCCACACGAATTTAAAAACATAATTCAAAGAACGAACAAGCATTAACCTCCTGATATTGCAATGTATATTAGCCAATCACCCCTAAATAATGTTATAATTGCATGGCCTTTCTTCATCCACATTAATGACTTTCAACCACAAGCAATTCAAATAGGTTTTTATCCTAACAAAAAGGCTTCAGATAATATATTATGTAACTTTCTTTTATTGCTCTACAGCACTACAAACAAACCCTCTATAATAGTGGAATACCTAGCGATGGGCTTTACTACCACAGATGACACTATAATATTTCTAAAACGGTGGTAAATGAGACGGATGAATGCACCCCAAAACATCAGTGTGTTCAACTAAAAAATAGCCACAATACGAAAGAAATAATGGTTAACTTACCCAAGCTTATCACCCGTGATTTCGTTGCATATTAAGCACACGTTTCCTTACTTCAACATAAACAGAGATAATTATTCCTTAAATTTATCTTTAAACCGATTCTTTTACCTTCTATGATTTATATCAAGAAGTAATTAATAATTATTCACTTTAGCAGACCATAAATTTGCTCAGCATTTTCTTATGACGTCGCTCTTGCGCTTCACAAGTCCTTCCCAATCATCGGTTAGGGTAAGAGTCTTTCTCTACCAGAACTAAATAGCTGCGCCAAATACCGCTACACTTTTGCCAGCCCATGTTTGCATCCAGGGAATGGGCTGACGTTTTCCATAAAATGATGAATCTTTTCAACAGCTTCCATATCGGACAGCACTAATGATTGCGCGTTATCGTGTAGTGAAGCGCCTGCCATAGCCGTTCAACATGACTCACCCATGGCGAGTAAACCGGTTGGTAAATTCCCCTGTACTTCGAATACTGTTTCAACCAGCGCTGTGTTTCCCATCTTTAAGGAAAATTAAGCGGGCTTTTTGCTTTTGGGCTAAAAACTCCCCCCAGCAGTACGCCGGAACGGCATGATTTTTAGCCCGGATAATGTGTACTTAACAAAAATGAAACACAAACTGCTTCCTTTTCTGCCGTTTACCCCGGCCGTTGTCAGGTATTCTGCTGCACAACCTGGCAAAGATACTAAAACAGGTAAACATTTATTCGCCATTTCCCTCCCGTGAGAAATGGCTTTTTTCTTTTCTCTCCTTTATCCAACGCCCTTCTCCTTTATCTGCCAGCCTCAACTTCGTACGAAAACCCTACAGAAAACGTTCTTTCTTCCGATACCTGTTAGCGGGGAACGTAACCAACTGCAGGCCCCTGCGGATCATTTAAATGCTCAGAGCATGTCTATCGGAAGAAGGAGTTAAAGGAATTTTTATGAAAATTAACGATATGCGCGTAGGTATCCGGCTTGGCGGCGGATTTGCTGTTGTATTGCTCCTGATGGTCATGATGGGACTCAGCGCCTGGCAATTTACCGGCACAAACGTCCATGATGTGGACGAAATGATAAATCTCGATCTTAAAAAAGAGCGGCTTGCTGTGGAGTGGCTTACTCTGATTGACCGAAACAGCGGGAATGCCACGGCCGCAATGGGTACCGAAAATACCGCGCTGCGGAATAAAATTCTCAGCAATATCGCCGCTGACGCTGAGCAAACGGCCGCCGTCCAGTCCAGCCTTATTCCACTTGTTAAACATGAAACGGCAAAAGCACGCCTGAGCGCGATAATGACGGCACAAGAGAAATATCTTGCCTTGCGCAGCGAAGGCTTCAGCATGGCAGAGCGCGCAGAGCTGGACGGCATGAATCTGTTCATTTCCGAAAAGTTCCTGCCGGCCAGCCAGCACTATATCCAGGCTCTGCAGGCGCTGGTGGAGTTTCAGAAACAGCTCATCGATAACACCCATGCGGAGATTCAGAAAACCTCAAGAAAGACTGAGCTGCTGATGGCGCTGTTCGTGATCCTCGGGGTCGTTTCAGGCGCGTTAATCGCATGGTATATCACCCGCAGCATTACCCGTCCGCTTAAGCAGGCGCTTACCGTCGCCGGCAGAGTGGCCGCAGGCGATCTCACCACAAAGGTGCAGGTTGATTCCCGGGATGAACTCGGGCAGCTGATGGCCTCTCTGCGGGATATGGTGACGGCGCTGGGAGCGACCGTCCGGAACGTCAGAACCGGTGCGGAAAGTATTGCCATGGCGGCCAATGAAATTGATGCCGGTAACCAGGATCTGGCCTCCCGTACGGAAGAACAAGCCGCGAGCGTGGAGGAAACCGCAGCCACCCTGGAGCAGCTGACCTCCACGATAAAAAGTACGGCAGAGAATGCCCGCCGGGTGAACGGTCTATTCACCGGGACAGGAAAGGTAGTCAGGATAAATACCGAACGCATGAATTCTGTTTCGGCGGCTATGCAGGATATTCACAGCGCGTCAGAAAAGATGACGGATATTATTACCGTTATTGAAGGTATCGCCTTCCAGACCAATATCCTGGCGCTTAACGCCGCCGTGGAAGCCGCCCGCGCGGGCGAGCAGGGGCGCGGTTTTGCCGTCGTGGCCGGCGAAGTGAGGACGCTGGCGCAACGTAGCTCCGTCTCCGCGAGAGAAATCCGCGATATCATCAGCGTTTCGGTAAGCAAAATCACGGACGGCCGCGGGCTCGTTACCCAGGCGGACAAGGGGATGCAGGAGATAGTAGAGAATGTCTCCCGCGTGCAGCAGCTTGTCGAAGAGATAACTCAGGCCAGCCATGAGCAGAGCGATGGTATCGGACAAATTAACGCCGCCATGGGACAGATAGACACCACCACCCAACAGAACGCCTCGCTTGTGGAAGAGTCTTCGGCGGCCAGCAGCTCTCTGAAAGAACAGGCGGGTCTGCTGCTGGAAAATATCCGCACCTTTGTGCTGCATGATCAGCAAGAGAAGCCAGCGGCTGAAAATGTCAGGCCAGCGACCCGCACACCGGCAGGCCGCCCGTCACGCCAGCCAGCAGAAGATCGGAACTGGCACTCTTTCTGAGCCGCCTACATACCGTTGCCTCCGTGACACAACGGTATATTTTCGCGACTGGCGCCTACCCCGCTCTTATTCCCGGCGCGGCGTCACTGATCTTGACCGGCATCCCTGAACGGCGTTCCAGCTCGCCGCTGACGCGAAGCAGATCAACGCCCTCTCCTTTCATCGCCCCGTTAAGCGAAGGCGTTAAAGGCAGCGGCACTTTGTTGGCCGACTCAAATTCGCTGCGGTTGCGGGATAGCGGCTCATGAACCTCCAGCCAGCGGGAGCCATCCGGCTCGGTTGTCACCTTCACCGGCTGGTCAATAAGCTGAACGCGCGTGCCTTCCGGTACGCTCTCAAAGAGGTATTTAATATCCTCATTTCGCAGACGAATGCAGCCCTGGCTGACCCGCAAACCGATGCCAAAATTGGCATTGGTGCCGTGAATTGCATAAAACCTGCCGATATATATGGCGTAAAGACCCATTGGATTATCCGGCCCCGCCGGTACGTAGGCCGGAAGGCTTCTTCCCTCTTTGGCATACGCGCGTCGTGTATTCGCGGTAGGCACCCAGGTTGGTCCCTCCTGTTTGCGCTCAACCCTGGTGACCCAACTGCGTGGGGTTTCTCGCCCCGCCTGGCCGATGCCTATCGGGAAAACCTCAACCGTGCCGCCCTCCGGCGGGTAATAGTAGAGCCGCATTTCTGCGACGTTGACGACAATGCCCTCGCGCACGGTATCCGGCAATATTAACTGCTGAGGAATAATCAGCTCCGAGCCAGCGTGGGGTAGAAACACATCCACGCCGGGGTTGGCTTCTATAAGGTTGCTTAGCCCCTGGCCGTACTGCGCCGCAAATGCCTCAAGCGGCAGTTTATTTCCCTGCGGCACGGTAATTTTTAGCGGGCTGCCCACCAGGCGGCTGCCCTCCGGCGGTAACGGATAGCTGACGGCCAGCACGCTCTGGCAGACGATCAGGAGCAGCAAACTGCAACACGATTTCAGGCGCATGATTTTACACTCCAGGCAGAGGCGTTTTGCTAAGCGTAGCCTTTCAGCTTTTATTTTGCCCAACTGCCGGTACCGCTATGACAGGCTGTTTTTCCGGGCGCGGATATTTTTTCAGCCAGCGTCCGCTTACCATGCGCCAGTAGAAGAATGCCCCGCGAACCGCCCAGTCGAAGAACATCCCCAGCCAGACGCCCACCACGCCCATGCCCAGCACGATCCCCAGCGTATAGCCTGCCACAACCCGGCAGCCCCACATGCCAAGCATCGAAACCCACATCGCAAAACGCGCATCGCGCGCGCCTTTCAGCCCGGCCGGCAACACCCATGAAGCCGCCCAGATTGGCATAAAGGCGGCGTTAAGCCAGATAAGCACTTTAACCACCTCTTTTACGTCGGCCTCACGCGTATAGAACGAGGCGAACAGCCCGGCGAAAGGCGCGGTTCCCCAGGCGATAATCGTCAGCCCAATCGTCGACAGCCAGAATACATGCCGTAACTGCCGCTCCGCCTGCCCGATTTGCCCTTTGCCTAAACGCCTGCCAACGATAATGGTTGAGGCAGAGCCCAGGGCGTTCCCCGGCAGGTTAATCAATGCCGCAACCGAGAAAGCGATAAAGTTACCGGCGATAACGTTAGTCCCCATGCCGGCGACGAACATCTGCGTTAACAGTTTGCCGCCGTTGAATAACACAGACTCGATACTGGCGGGAATACCGATGCCGAGCACTTCCCAGAGAATATTAAGCTTCAGCGGGGTAAAATAGCTTTTGAGCGAGATGCGCAGCGCCGGGTTAAAGCCAATCATCAGCACGTAGATAATGCCTGCCGCGCCAATGTAGCGAGAGATAGTCAGCCCCAGCCCGGCGCCGACAAAGCCCATGCCCTTCCAGTCGAAAAGGCCGTAGATCAGCACGCTGCTGATCATGATGTTGAGAATGTTCATGCCGCCGTTAATCAGCAGGGGGATTCTGGTGTTCCCCGCTCCACGCAGCGCTCCGCTGCCAATTAATGCGATGGCCGCGGCGGGATAACTCCAGACCGTAGTTTGCAGATAAGAAAGCGCCAGCGCCTTCACTTCCGGCGTCGCCTCTCCGGCAATAACGTTCACGATATGCTCGCCGGCCAGATGAATACCAATCGCCAGGAATACTGCGACAATCGTCATCAGGACCAGAGACTGCCGCGCTGCCGCCCGCGCTCGTTTTGGATCGAGCTTGCCGAGGCTGAAGGCGACAACCACCGTTGTGCCCAGATCGATTGCGGCAAAGAAGGCGATGATGACCATGTTGAAGCTGTCGGCCAGCCCAACGCCCGCCATCGCTTCTTTACCCAGCCAGCTCACGAGGAAGGTGCTCAGCACGCCCATCATTAACACACAGGTATTTTCCAGGAAGATAGGCACAGCGAGGGGAGTAATTTCGCGCCAGAAAAGGGTGCGATAGCTTTTTCTGTTGGCGTACCAGTGCGTTTTCTCAACGCGCTGGCGTACTGCGGCATATAAGTTCAAAGGTGACCTGTGAGAGAAGTGAAACCACATTTCAAATAATGATTTACAAACGCTTATCCTGCAAAGAATTTTTTGCTGCCGTTCGCCTGAAAAGAGGGCAAATCGTTGCGAGAATCCGCAAACAGCCTCCGCAGTCCGATTCAGGATTTGACAAACCAGGCGCACTCGCTAAGATATGCCGCACTACGATTCCTCTGTAGTTCAGTCGGTAGAACGGCGGACTGTTAATCCGTATGTCACTGGTTCGAGTCCAGTCAGAGGAGCCAATTTCCTGTTTTTATGCCTCTTTGCAAATCCTTATCTGATGTTGTTTCAACAGGTTAGCATGAAAACTCTTCCCGGTGCTTTTTGATTTTACCCTCCGCATCGGGAAAACCTGGCGGTCTGATCCGGGGACATTTCAGTTCGATGACGGAGTGTCCACCCGGTGTCTCTTAATGACACGAAAATCCGCAGCCTCAAACCTTCTGATAAACCTTTCAACATCTTAGTTGCTCACGGACTTTCTCTTCCTGGCGTTCCCCGGCGACCATAATCCATACGGGCCGATGAGTGAAAATATCCTCAATAAAGCGCCACGATTGATGGGTTATGGCACGAAAGCAGATATATGTGGGCATGGATCCCGGGCAATGGCGTGCAGCGCCTGATGGGGCCCGGAGTGTGGTCACATACAGGATGATGTCCTTTCCGGGAAAGAACATACCGCGCAGAGAAAACGGATCGATAAAGAACAATGCTTTAAAAGTTAGATCAGCTTCATTTAACGTTATGCTGAGGTGTCCATAAGAGGTAATAGTTATCCTGAGAGTTGAAAATCGAAGGGGTCAACCAAATTATGCAGAGTGCTAATATCCCTGACCACATCGAAATGATTGATAACGCTATACATCCGCATGTTTTGTATGATCGAATATAACTAGCAAAATGTGTGCATCAGTATTATTAACGACTCTGAGGTCGTCTGATTATCCGTTTCGATGCAGTTTAAAAATTAAATCATGCTTATTAAACGCTTCAATACTTCTGAGCAGCGGTCTTTGCGCCATACTAATTCCCATTCCTGTTCAATATTCAAATCGGATAAGGTCGAGAATGCCACACTGGGCGGCGCAAGATGCCGGGTTCCTTCCGCAACGATTGTACACCCCATTCCGGCAGAAACTAAAGTCAGCATTGATACGGCATCAACCCCATGCATAACCGAGCGTGGCGTAAAGCCTGCATCAAAAAAACAGTGAATTAGTCTGTCATGCCATGCCGGTGCCGCTGTACGCGGTATCCAAATAAAATCCAGATCCTGCAGGTCTCTCAAAAATTTAGGCTCTTTATTATCTGGCCATTTCCATTCCGCGGGATAGGCTAATAACATTCTTTCTTTATAAACGGGAACCCCCTCAAATAAGGGATCGCTGAGGGGCCTGAATAATAAAAAGCCTGCATCCAGTTGCCCTTCCGCTATCATGGCGAGCTGAACTTCTGAAATGAGATGATGAAGCGTAACACCAACGTTTGGCGCTTCCTTTTTGAATGCTTTTAAAAGTGCAGTAATAGACGGAGCCGCGTTCTGTATGACGGGAAGAGCAATAGAAATTTTGCCGCACTCACCTCGCGAAGCACGTATTGCGCGTTCTTTTGCTGTAGCTGCATCCTCAAGCAATTTTTCCGTATCAAGCAAAAACTGGTTGCCGGCATCAGTAAGCTTCACGCCACGTGCAGTTCGTTCAAACAACAAAACGCCTAAATTGTCCTCTAATTTCTGGATCTGGCGCGTCAGGGCGGGTTGTGCAATGTGAAGCTCCTGTGCCGCGTGACTAATACTGCCAAGTTTGGCTACAGCTGTGAAGTACCGTAACTGACGCAATTCCATGGCTATACCTCATCGGCATGAGTGGGATGTTCAAAAGGTATTTTACGGTATATCTCCATATTTCTATCATTGATATCGAGAGGTTTCAAGCATGGACAGCGTGCAAAATATTGTTGGAAAAGCAAAATCTCTATTTAAACCCTCAATAAATTTCAGTGAATTGAATCAATAAAAATGAAAAAAGTCGCTTTGCCTGAAAGACGACTTTTACTTCTAACCCTATCTGAAACGAGACCTGCCCTATGCTGGATAACCATGAAAGAGAATTAGATGTGAAACGGCTCACAGAATTTCGCCGGGATTTGCATATGTATCCGGAATTGAAATTCGAGGAGCATCGCACGTCGGAAAAGATCGCTGCATATCTTTCAGCTTTAGATATTCCCTGTGAACGTGGCCTGGCGACTACGGGTTTAGTAGGGAGTATATATGGTCATAACCGTAGCCCAGCCAACCCCGGTCCAACGCTAGGAATCAGAGCAGATATTGACGCCCTGCCGCTGGAGGAGGTTAATGACTTTGAGTATGCAAGCCAGCGCAAAGGGTGCATGCATGCTTGTGGACATGATGGGCATACCACCATGCTGCTGGGTGCTGCGGAGCTTCTGGCTGCTAACCGAAATTTTGACGGCACGGTTCATCTTATTTTTCAGCCGGGTGAAGAAGGCGGTGCCGGTGCTCGCGTCATGATGAATGAGGGCCTGTTCAAAAGATTTCCTTGCCAGGCGGTTTTTGCCTTACACAACTGGCCAGATCTTCCTCAAGGGCAGATGGGCACAAAAACCGGCCCAATCATGGCTTCCGGTATTACCTTTGAAATAATTGTGCGCGGCAAAGGCGGCCATGCCGCACTTCCCCATTCGACTATTGATCCTGTTCCGATAGCTTGTTTTATCGTTTCACAACTGCAGAGTTTAGTATCACGTCGTATTGATCCGCTTGATTCAGTGGTGCTGACTATAGGTAAAATAGAAGCGGGAACCTCACCAAATATCATTCCTGCCGAAGCCAGAATTTTTGGCACGTGCCGGACTTTAACTGATAAATCTCAAAAACTACTTTTAGACGGCGTAAAACGTATAGCTCACTATATTGCTGAAGCCCATTGCGCTCAAGCCGAGGTGATTATTAATCATGGCGGGTACCCAAACACAACTAATCATCCTAAAGAAGCGAAGTTTATGGCCAATATAATGCGCGAAATGGTAGGAGAAGAGAATGCCAGTTCCGATGTACTACCTGCAATGACCGCTGAGGATTTCGGCTTTATGCTGCAGGAGGTACCGGGCGCATATGGATGGATTGGGAATGGTAACGATGAGTTTTCAGGAGGGGATCTTCATAGCACTTCCTACGACTTTAACGATAAAAATCTTACGTTAGGCGCTTATTTTTGGGAAAAACTCGCGCGACAATGGTTTTTAACCGAAGCAAAGCGGTAGTTAACCGTCGAGTCGACCGATAAATATCGAAATGGTAAATCTCATTTGTGCTCATCCGTGCAGAAACGAGATTTTTTACCTCCCTGCCCGGACGATAAGGAATGTTATATGAACAGTGATAATCATATTTCCCAAACGGTGCCGCTTTCAACAGCTGTACAAAAACCGACCAGACAGCGGTTTTATGTGTTATCGATTCTTTTTATTAGCCTTTCTGTTATCTACTTAGATCGCGTGAATATTTCAATCATTGCGGCAAACTCACAATTTTTAACCGACATGGGACTTGTCGGCAAACCGGTTTACATCGGATTATTAATGAGTTTATTTTTAATCACCTACGGCATTTCTAACGTTATCCTGAGTCCGGTAGGCGATCTCATCGGCCCGCGAAAAGCGATGATTATTGCTTATTTTATTATCAGCGCCTCGCTTCTTTTGGGTGGAGTATCAGGTATCTTTGGATTTTTGCTTGGCACGCGTATCTTATTAGGCATCGGAGAAGGCCTTTACTATCCGATGCAAAATACTTTTATCAAAAACTGGTTTCCCCCTAAAGAGAGAGGAAGAGCGAATACCGCATGGATTTTAGGGCAATCATTATCTCCAGCCATAGCAATGCCTGTTTTTACCTGGATCATCGCCGAGTATTCCTGGCGATACACATTTTACTTTTCATTCTCTTTAAGCCTGATCCCGCTTCTTTTAATATATTTTTTCACCTCAAATACCCCGCGAGAAAATAAATTCATCAATGCCAGCGAGCTGGAGATTATCGAAGAGAGGCTATCAAATAACAACTCCAACAATGTGCCAGGTGAAAAAGCATCAATAATCGCACGTTCTAAGATATACCTTTGCAACGGCAATTTTTGGATGCTGTTAATCATTTTCGCTTCCAACTCAATGTTGTCCTGGGGTATTGTCACCTGGCTTCCTACATACCTGAATACCGAGCGCGGTTTTTCCTGGGCAAACGTGGGATGGATGTCGTCATTACCTTTTATATTTGGTTTATTATTCAAGATCGTCTCAGGAATAATAGTCGATCGAACCGGAAAAAAAGGCATGATAATGCTTATCTCAGCCCTGTTATGTGCTGGGGGAATTTTGACGGGAGTGAATATTACTGATAACTATACAGCCGCAATTGTCATCTCATTTGGCATAGGGGCCTCATCAATGCAGCTGCCTTGCGTATTTACCCTATTGCAGGGGATGGTCCCTTCCGCAGCGATATCTTCTGCCGCAGGAGCATTAAATGGTATGGCTGTTGGTTTTGGCGCCTTATCTCCTGTCATAATAGGGTTTATATTAGGCTTAACCAATAACTTTAATGCTGTGATGTATCTCTTAATCAGTATCGTTATGATCGGGGGGGCGTTTGCGGGAATCTTTGCAATGAAACGCCTTTAAAAAAGTAAGTTTTAACTACAAGAATTAAAATCGGTTCTTTAAAAGCATGGCGGCATACTGATGCCGCCATGCTTTTTCCCTTTTAGGGTGAAGGCTTACTGCGCGTAGAGCTTATTGAGTGATAATCGGCTCAGGCTTTGTTATGAAACAGCGGCATATAGCGCCTGTTATGTTCTATAACTTCATCTAAAGCTTGCGCAAGAACCGCTCCGCTTTTAATCAGGGGGTTAATGACTAATCCGCGCCAGGCTGTATGACGGTTACCGGTGACGGCCGCTTCGATTGTCAGTTCTTCAAAGGTTTTCATCAGCTGAATCTGTCGCAGAATGTCATCCGGGAAAGGCTCAACGTTGAGTGGTATTGGCCCGGCGCTGGTGATTATCGAACTGACCTCAACGGCACAGTTATCAGCAATACCCGCTATAGCGCCGTTGTTGCGAGTGTTGACGTGCATAATGATGCGTTTGTCATTGTAAATTGCGCTCATCAACTCACAGGCGGCATCAGAATAATATTGCCCGCCACGACCTTCAAGCGCTTTGGGTTTTTCCGCAAGGTCAGGGTTACGATAAATATCAAACAGCTCTTTTTCGAGCAGTTTCACCACTTCACCACGCGTGCCTTCACCTTTTGCTTCACTAAGCTCCTGCTGATACATATCATCGCTCATATAGTAGTAACGATGGTATGGACATGGAAGCATGCCAAGGTTTTTGATCATGCCTTCCGGCCATTTAAACGGCGGGATATTTTTGGGGATCAGAGGATCGTTGCCCTGCTCAATATTGCTGATAATGTCAGGAGTAATATCTTTGCCTTTGTACCAGACATGACGGGCAAAGATGAAATGATTCAGGCCCGCTACCTGCATAATAAAATCATTTATATCTTCCGTGCCGAGCATACCGGCAATGCCTTTTTGCATAATTACAGGAACGTTACATAAACCGACCGTTTTTACGGAGCTATGTTTGATTATCGCTTCCGTGACCATACCTGATGGATTAGTGAAATTCAGCAGCCACGCATCGGGACAAAGTTTTTCCATCTCGGCCGCTATTTTAAGCGCAACAGGGATGGTTCTGCAGGCGTTCGCAAAACCGCCCAGGCCGTTGGTTTCCTGACCAATCATGTCATATTTCAGCGAAATGCGTTCGTCGCTGATGCGCGCTTCCAGGCACCCGGCCCTGAACTGCGAACAGACGAAGTCAGCGCCAGCAAGAGCTTGCTGACGATCCAGCGTTTCAAAAACCGGGATATCCAGCCCATTTTTTTGTAACATCCTTCGCGTCAGCCCGGCGATGATGGCCATCTTTTCACGACCATCTTCAATATCGACCAGCCATAGCTCGCGAACCGGGAACTCATGCTGCCGTTTAATTATCCCTTCCATTAGCTCTGGCGTATAGCTCGAACCTGCACCGATCACAACTATTTTCAAACCATTCATAGGGTCACCTCTTGTTGATGAGCGTTAGCGGATTTATTTAAGCCCGGTGATTAGAGGTGGACAAACGATCGTTGCGCAGGTATGCATTAGCTTGATTAACGCATACAGGTCAAAAGGAACGGAAACGGTTATGCTCGTACCACAAAACATACTGTCGCTACTGCATACGTTTGAATGTGCCGCGCTTCATTTGAGTTTTACCCGAGCGGCCAGCACGCTAAACCTCACCCAGGGTGCGGTCAGCCAGCGCATTCGACATCTCGAAGAGAGGCTGGGATTTCGACTTTTTATCCGCATGACGCGCAGGTTACAGCTTACGGACGAAGGCGCCCGCCTGCTGAGCGTGCTGTCATCTTCCCTGAAGCGCATTGATGACGAAATTGAAGATATTCGCGTACAGGGGCTGCGCGGTACATTATCGGTTGGCCTGCCCCCGACCTTTTCGTTTATATGGTTGATGCCGCGCCTGGAGGAGTTCGCCCGGCGCTGGCCAAATCTGAACATTAACTTTCGCGTTCGCGCTGGACTGGTTGATTTCAACCACGAGCGCGTTGATGTAGCAATCTACTACGGCATGCAGAAATACCCTGACCTCTATTGCGAGCGCCTTGCCGATGAGTGGCTGGTACCCGTTTGTACGCCTGCCCTGAGTCATCAAATCAGCCGCGATAAAAAGTGGACAGATAAAATGCGCTTTATTCACGCTTCTGAATCCGTCGACTCACAGGATATCTTCTCAGAGTGGCGCGAATGGTGTTCAGCAACCAATATGGCACTCCCCGTTGAAGATAACTTTATGAGTTTCAATAATTGCCATATGTCGATTGAAGCAGCCCTCACCGGCAGCGGTATTGCCATGGGGAGGAAACAGCTGGTTAAACACTATATCGCGGAGGGAAGATTAACCACGCCGTTCAATATCGAGATCCCGGCTAAAAGAGGTTATGACTTAATCATGCCGCGTGAGAATCGTAACCGGCCTGGTGTGAAAGCGTTAACCGATTGGGTACACAGTATCATCGGTGAAAGCTAAACGCAGAATTGCTGCTTAAATAACAGACAGATGTTTTGAACTAAATTCATATATGCTATGACTTTTATTTAACCAACTTTTTTATTCAAAAAAAAGCGCTGTAAATCCGGCGGCTTAGCGCCTGGATAGATAATCTTTTAACACCAGATACATTATCTAACTTGTCGCCGTTTTATTTACTCCAGACAATGATTCCGCAACAAAATACAGCTCAGACATTAACAAGAAGATAACCATAATAACGCAGTGATTTATTGTTAGCGGCAAATTTCCATCCCTGATGCAGGAAAACTTACCTTATAAGAGTTCAGGTGTCTTAATGAAAACGCAAGCAGAAACAGTTGTCATAGGAAGCGGTTTTGGCGGTGCAATCGCGGCAAAACGCCTTGCGGATGCCGGGCGCGATGTGCTGATGCTGGAAAGAGGCCCCTGGCGCGATACCGTGCCCAATCGCTCAATCAAAATGGCTAACCTTGCACCTTTGCCACAGGGAAAAAAAGCCTTCACGTATGGGTTAAGATCGCTCGGTTCGAATCGGCTGAAGAAATTTGCCCTGCTTAATAAAAAAGGCTTTATTGAAGCATTTGTCGGTAAAGGTATAAATATTATCTGCTCGTCCAGCGTTGGCGGCGGCAGTCACGTCTATGCCGCTATGCTGGCAAAACCGTCTGACCCCGACTACTGGGCCAATCGCCACCCGCTCATTTCTAAAACCTCTATGGACACTTATTATGCCGAAATCATCGATCTTCTGCAGGCCAGACCTGTTAACGATGACGATCGGGTTCCGAATAATATTGCCCAGACGCATTATGATGGCGCGTTATCAACACAGGGACTGGCGAATCCCTTTATCGGTATGCTGCTGCCCAATAAACCTGGCACCACCGCAAAAGTTGTTGACGCTCATGGCGTAGAGCGATGGGAATGCGAATATGAAAATAACAGTATTCTCGGCTCTCCTTCAGGCGCTAAAACAACGCTCGATTATTCAGTTGTCTGGCCAGCGATGCGCAACGGTTTGGTTGTTCGTGATATGTGTGAAGTCACGGCAATTCATAAATTGCCAACTAACGATGCTGACGGCATGCGCTATGAAATTCGCTATCGCAATCATCATAAAAATAAAAATGAAAGCGTGCGCGCCGGACACGTGATTTTAGCCGCAGGTTGCTTAAACACGGTCCGTCTGCTGATGCACAGCTGTAACGCCGACGCAGGCCTCGAAGGCATGCCGCGACTGGGTTTAAGCTTTGGCACTAATGGCGGCTACTTTGGTTTCTGGAAAGAAAACAGCGCTCGCGACCTCTCAAAAGGCCTTCCCCTGTGCGGTCCATTCCGGGCGGCAAATTCCACCAGCAAATCCGTTCAGGTTTTGCGCGCCGCAATCCAGGGGCTGGATGAAATCCCTTTCCCCGCCTTCCTCAAAAAATGGTTTCGCAAAAATTCACTTATCGTTGCCCTGGGCAAAGACAACAACAACGGCGTGATGACGATGAAACGCGGAAAATTTACCGTGGTTTATAACAAATCGGACAGTCACGTCTATCAGGAAATCGAAAACGAAGTCAGGGAGATAAAAAGCAGGACCGGAACTAAAATCTACTCCCCCGCCGCACCGGTCACCGTGCAGCCTCTTGGGGGAGCCTGCCTGGGGACATCTAATCTGGACGGCGTCATCGGCGCCAATGGCGAAGTGTTTGACAATCCGGGTCTGTATATCGCCGATGCGGCCGCGCTGCCTGAGTCGCCAGGCAGGCCGCCCAGTCTGACCATTGCCGTCTGGGCAGCTAACGTTGCCGACAGATTGCTCGAAACGCTTCAGCAGGAGGCTTTGCAGCAGCCCGCTTCTGCGCCACGCTCCTGTTGATTCCGCATAGCGCGTGCATCTTCTCCGAACGGAGCGGCCGGTTGAGCCTGCCGCTCCCTCCTTCCCACCTTCCCACCCGGATTTCAGCCCAACAGCGCCACGGTGGGATCAGTTACAAGGCAGGTCAATGACAAAGCAAGTTGAAGTATTGATTATTGGCAGTGGTTTCGGCGGCGCTATTGCTGCACGACGCCTGGCCGCTGCGGGTCGCGATGTCCTTATGCTGGAGCGCGGTCCATGGCGTGATACTGTTCCAAACCGTTCAATCGGACTTAAAAACCTCGTCCCGCTTCCGCAGGGAAGTAAGGCCTTTACGCATGGTCTGAGAACGGTAGGTTCGCACCTGTTCAGGAAGACGCTCACACTGAATAAAAAAGGCTTCATAGAAGCCTACGCGGGTAAGGGAATCAACATTATCTGCTCGTCGGGCGTGGGAGGCGGAAGCCATGTTTATGCCGGTTTTCTGGACAGGCCGCTGGTAGCAAATTACTGGGATAACCATCACCCGGAGATCGACCAGAAAAAAATGGAGCGCTACTATGACGAAATCATTAATGCCTTTAATGCCCGTCCATTAACCGCAGCCGATAAAGCGCCAAACCGTATTGAGGAGGCAAATTATAACGGCTTATTCACCTCGCTCGGCGACCCGGCAATTGGCATGCTGGTCCCTGAAAAACCTGGTTACCCGGTCAAAATAACAGACAGCAATGGCATCGAGCGCTGGGAGTGCGACATGAAAAATAACAGCTTCCTGGGTTCACCTTCCGGGGCAAAAACCACTCTCGATTTCACCTTTATCTGGCCCGCGATAAAACAAGGGCTGGTTGTGCAGGAGATGTGTGAAGCCCTGTCGATCCAAAAGTTAGAGCCGCAGACGGACAGCGCTATGCGCTACGAAGTGCAGTATCAGAATCATCGCAGCGGTAAGGTTGAATCTGTACAAGCTGAGCATGTAATTCTGGCCGCAGGGGCGTTGAATACCCTGCGATTACTTATGCGTAGTCGCGATTCTGCAGGCGGCCTCTCAGGTATGCCACGGCTTGGCCTTAAATTCAGCGGCAATGGCGACTTCTTCGGCGTCTGGAAAGAGAACAGCACAGCCGATCTGTCGAAAGGCATGCCTATCGCCTCGCCTTTCCGCTTAAAGGATTCCACGAACGATCGCGTTATTGTCTTACGGGCCAGTATTCAGGGCCTGGACGATGTACCGATGCCGTCATTCATTAAGCGCTGGCTACGTAAACAGTCCGTCATTATCGCCTTCGGCGGCGATGAAAGTAACGGCTCAGTAACAACCCGGGGCGGTAAGTTTAAAATCAGCTATGACAAGAATGAAAACAGCATCTATGCGGACATTGATGATGAACTAAAAAACATTAAGGCCAGGACCGGGACGAAAATCTATGCGCCGCGCAATCCGGTGACCGTCCATCCTATGGGAGGGGCATGTCTGGGTAGCTCCGCTACGGATGGCGTCGTGGACGCGGGTGGTGAGGTATTCGATCATCCAGGCTTGTACGTTGCCGACGCAGCCGCTCTTCCTGCCTCGCCGGGCGGCGCGCCAAGCCTGACGATTGCCGCCTGGTCAGCCAATGTCGCAGACAGGTTAATTGAAAAACTGGAAAAGCGCGATTCCGCTGATGCAGAACGACAGGCGGTGGCCTAGCAATAAACAAGCCCGCAGTATGGAGCCAGTCCAGGATGCGGGCTTAATTTAGTTTTTCGTGGATAAATCGCGACGCCCCAGAATAAGCGCCAGAAACGCCAGACCTACCGGCACCAGCGAGCCCCATAAAACCGCATTCCAGCCGTAGAGATTGAGCAGCGCGCCTGACGAAAAAGAGCCGACTATCATCACGCCAAACACCACAAAATCATTCAGGGACTGGACCTGCGTTTTCTCTTCAGGCCGGTGGTAATCGATGATCCTGGCCGACGCCCCGATAAAACCAAAATTCCAGCCAAGCCCCAGCAATATCAACGACAGCCAGTAATGATGGATCTCCGTTCCGCTTAATCCGGCAATGACTGAACCTGCGGTAATCAGCAGCCCTGCGGCCGCAACGCGCATCGCGCCAAAACGATTGATGAGCTTGCCGGTAAAAAACCCAGGCCCGTACATGGCAATCACATGCCACTGGATGCCGAGGTTTGAGGCCTCCTGGGAAATGCCGTGCATGTGCATAGACAATGGCGCGGCGGTCATCAGGAAATTCATCACCATATAGGTCACCGCCCCGCTGAATACGGTTCTGGCAAAGCCTGGCTGCCGAATGATTTCGTGCAGAGGACGACCTCCGGATTTAGCCGCCGTTGCAGGCTCCGCAGGCGTCACGCCCTTGAGGATGAAAGCCGCAATCACCGCTACCAGCGCCTGAGCAATAAACGTGATGGCAAAGGTATGGGGCGGCCAGAGATTCATTGTTCCGGTAACCAGCATCGGGCCGATGACGCCTGCTGCCACGCCCCCTCCCATCACCAGCGACAACGCCCGGGCGCGGCGCTCATGAGATACCCCATCCGTTGCTGCAAAGCGGAAACTGAGCGCAACGGCCGCATAGGCCCCGCCCAGAAACGCGGCAAAGCAGAAGAACGCAAACGAGCCAATAACGACCGCCAGTGCAGCCGTCAGGCCCGTAATCACCCCTGCCCCGGTCCCGGTCATGAACGCGGCTTTTCGCCCTCGTTTTTTAGCCAGAGCGCCGAAAGGCAGGATCGAAGCCGCCATCCCCAGCACAAACATGGTGATGGGCAGCGTTGAGAGCGACGCACTGGGAGCGATGGCATTGCCGACGATGGCCCCGGTGGCATAGAAAACGACCGAGTTCGCCCCGGCTAGCGCCTGAGCAGCCGCCAGACGGATAATATTGTTATGTTGTTCGGGTACTGAGAGAAGATGTTCTGTGGTCATCTGATGCGCTATCCTGGTTCATTTGCAGGCGATCGATAAAATTTGTGGATTCATGAAACGACTAAATCGCCCTCAATAACCCTATTCTGGGCCAGGAACCCCCTGTTGGGAGATAAGTTTATCACTCCGGAATGAATCCTCTCAAAATCGCTGATGCTTCCCTTTCCGCCCCTCTAACATTTCACGCTTAGCAGGGAATCTAATTTAACAAATACATGTTCAACGACCGAAAATATGTCTGAAGCCATCCCCTGACCTCGTAATTGAGAGCTCAACCAGCCGATCTCTTCTTGCACAGCAGAATCAAAAGCACTATTTTCCGCAGCCTTCTTTAGCCAACAGTAAATAAATACATTCTCTTCGACTTTATTCAGACAGCGCCGTTCGCGACTATACATTTTTACCGCAACCAGGAGGCAGTAGTAGAAATGATGCACACGTTTAATGCGGTGAACGTCCACCCTGCCTCCTGTCTGGTTATTTTTTAATGTACGCGATGGCTTCGATTTCAACTAAAGCATCTTTAGGCAGCTTGCCTGCCTGAATGCATGAGCGTGCCGGGGCCCCCGCTGAGCCGAAAAACTCGGTATAAACTTCATTAAACGCGGCGAAATCTTCCATCCTGGCCAGGAAGCAGGTAGTTTTCAGCACGCTATCCAGCGCAGCGCCAGACTTTTCGAGCACGGCTTGCACATTCAACAGCGACTGGCGAGTCTGCTCTTTCACGCCGCCCTCCGGGAAAGCCATGGTTGCCGGATCAAGCGGCAACTGTCCGGAGGTCATTACCAAATCTCCGAAAGAGACGCCCTGAGAATAAGGTCCAATAGCCGCGGGCGCTGACTCAGTATTAATAATGTTTTTCATTTTTTCTCCTTGCAAGAAATAGCGTAGCCTGAGAATTTATCGCAATAAATTCCCTGACTGGGTGAAATGTGCGATTACGTAATCTGGATATCAGGCAACAGACGCATGCAGCGCTGTTTAATAAACTGAATAAAGTCGCGCACATAGTCTTTATCCATATTATCGGTTAGCGATGCGAGCCATATTTCCGACATGAGCTTATCTTTCGTAATCGACCTGGCCGTAACATAGTTTTTATCGAGATATTCCGACACTGCCCAGATGGGTAACGCGGCAATGCCCCGCTGGCTGGCAACCTGCTGAACAATTCCCATGGTGAGTTCCGTAGTTTTTCGCCGTACCGGAATGCCGGCAGGTTTGAGGATCTTACGGCACAGGTCGATTCGCTCCTCCGGCACGGCATAGGTTATGAGCGACTCTCCGTAAAAATCCTCCGCTTCCAGCCATGGCTTTTGCGCCAAAGGATGTTCGTTGGGCAAAATGGCCACCATTTCATATTTGAACAACGGGCTATAGCTGACCATTTCCGTTTGTTCAGTTTCATCAACGATGGCAACATCCGCCCTGTTCTGCAGCAGCAAGCCTACCGGATCCGGCTGGAAGCCTGGCAGAATATCGATTTCAACCTCGGCCCATTTTTTGCGGAACTCATCCATCACCGGCAATAACCAGCCATAGCACGTATGACACTCAAGCGTCACCCTCAGCTCACCCCGTTTGCCGCTGGCAAACTTATAGAGATCGCGATCGGCCTCCTCCATTGCATTCAGCACCGTTTCGGCCAGATGCAATAAACGCTCCCCGGCATGGGTAAACTGTACCGGCGAGGTTTTGCGCACAAATAGCGAAACGCCGTAATGGTCTTCCAGCTGTTTAATCTGGTGCGATAACGCCGACTGCGTCAGCTGCAAAGCAGCTGCCGCACGCGTGAGATTGCCCGTTTTGCGCAATGTGAGAAGCGTGTGTAAATGCTTAAGGTCAATCGGGATATCCATTACTGCATCCGTAAATCAGAATGTTTTCATCGCGTGAGTATAACAAGCGCCAGCGCGGCTGGCGCCCCATAGGGTGTTATGCCTTCAGATGACGAAGCGCCTGATCCAAATCCTTCACTAAATCCACCGGATCTTCTAAGCCAATCTGCAAACGGAAGGATTGCCCTTCATACGGCCAGTGATATTCCGGGCGATCTTTGCGCGGGTTAAACGGAATCGCCAGGCTTTCAAAACCGCCCCAGGAGAAACCGATGCCGAAATATTCCAGGCTATCAATAAAATTCTCGACGGACTCTTTTGAATAGTGCGGTTTTAGCACCACGCTGAATAACCCGCTTGAGCCGGTGAAGTCACGTTTCCAGATTTCATGACCCGGGCAGGAAGGCAACGCCGGATGCAGCACCTGTTCAACCTCGTCACGTTCTGCAAACCATTTTGCAATTTTAAGCGCTGAGGCCTGATGACGTTCAAGACGCAGGGACATCGTGCGCAGGCCGCGCTGTGCCAGATAAACGTCGTCCGGCGCGGCATGCAGGCCAAAGAGATAGACGAAGCGACGGATCGCCAGCCATGTCTCCTTGTTGGCGGTAATTAGCCCCATCTGCGCGTCAGAATGGCCGACGATGTACTTGGTTGCTGCGTGTACTGAAACATCTGCACCGTGGTCAAAGGCTTTGAAAAACAGCGGCGTAGCCCAAGTGTTATCAACAATCACTTTCGCATTGCGCGCATGTGCGGCCCGGGAAATAGCGGGAATATCCTGCATATCAAAGGTTTGCGAACCAGGGGATTCCGTAAACACGACGGTGGTGTTTTCCCTGAACAGATCAACAATGCCGTCGCCAATAGTCGGATCGAAGAAGGTTGCCGACACGCCCATTTTCGCCAGCACATTATTAACGAAACCGCGCGTCGGGCCGTAAACGCTGCTGCTGACCAGAATATGATCGCCACTTTTCACCAGCGCCAGTAGCGCGCTGGTACAGGCGGCAAGGCCCGTTGGAACTAATAAAGAACGGTAACCGCCTTCCAGTTCCGCCAACGCCTTTTGCACGGCAAAGGTGATCGGGGTGCCAAAGCGGCCGTAGTACATCACCTCATCTTCGGCATCCTCAAACAGCGCCTGGTGGCGTTCGCTCAATTCTTTGCAGTTTTTGAAAATGACCGTGGAGGCATGATAAACCGGTGGGTTAACCACTCCCCCGAAGACCTCAGGATCAAACGGACCATGACAAAGATAGGTTTCAGGGGACACCTGGTTATCAAAACTGTGACTGGACATGCTTACCTTCCTCTTTTTACAACGCTTACTGATTTGTTTTCGACCGATGCTCCCGCCCTGTTGCGGATTGCGAGGGCAATTAGTTCATTGCGGCTTTCAGCCGTAAGACCGCTTCTTTGAGGTTCTCTTCCGTCGTACTAACGTATGACATGCGCAACGTTGAGCGATCTGGCTCATCGCAGTAAAAGAACTCTCCTGGCACATACACTACGCCGTTATCGAGCGTTTTCTGCAGCCACTGCGTGGTGTTTATCTCATCGTTAAATTTTGCCCATAAAAACATACCGCCCATCGGCTGATGAAATGTCAGATGGTCGCCCAGCTCGCTTTTAAGATGCTGGCTCAGGACCCGGCATTTCTGTTTATAGGCTTCGCGAATCAGCGCGATTTGCCCGGCCAGGCGGCCGCTGTTCAGATAGTGGTATGTCAGAGACTGCGATAACGAGCTGGTGTGTAAATCCGTGGCTTGCTTAAGGTTCACCACCTGACGTTTCAGCCAGTCCGGCACCAGCAACCACCCTACTCGCGCGCCCGGCGCGAGGATCTTTGAGAAAGTAGAGGTGTAAATAACGTTGTCGCTGTTACCCATTTCCGCCGCCCAGGCTCTGAGTGGGGTAAAAGTCTTATCGGTAAAGTTAATTTCGCCATACGGATCGTCTTCAATGATGACGAAATCGTAGCGCTGGGACAGCACCACCAGCTGCTTGCGTCGATGCTCCGCAAGGGTGATCCCACCGGGATTACCAAAGGTCGGTACGATGTAGACCGCCTTCACCGCCGTGGTTTTCAACAGCGCTTCGAGCTCATCCACGATCATCCCGTCGCCGTCAGTACCAACCGACATCACGCTCGCTTCTGCAAGCTGCAATACCTGCAACGCCGCGAGATAGGTAGGCCGCTCTACCACCACCACATCGCCCGGATTAATCAACGCGCGAGCAAGGATATCCAGCGATTGCTGCGAGCCTGACGTCACGACGACATCATCCAGAGCGCAGCAAATTGCCCTTTCGCTCATCAGCTGACAGATTGCGCCGCGCAGCTCCGGGCTGCCCTCGCTGAGTCCATATTGAAATGCGTCTTTCCAGGCGCTGGTGAGGACTTTATCCATGGCGATTTGCAAGCCTTCATGATCAAAAAGGTTTGCATCCGGAATGCCACCACCAAGTGAAATAACGCCGTCCATTTTGCTGTGTTTTAATAATTCTCTGATGGCCGATGACTGAAAATTTTGTAATTTTTTTGCGATTTTATTGTGCGACATCTTCGCTCCCCATTGTCTGTTACTTCTCTTACTTAATATCACAGGCAAGCGTTTTTTATCATTACTTTCCACTCGCGAACTTTCTTTTCCAGGTCATCATGAAGCAGATTAATGATGACCCGTAATTTAATTAATAATGATCCAATGAGGTTATTATGGTTATGACTTCTTGTAGGTTATAGAGGTAAAAAATCTATTGTGAAAACAGCATAACAAATGGACCGATACACATCAGCAGACCAATTAAAATCACGTAATAGACCGATGCTCCGCGCAGGTCAATAAATTTATCATTCTTCAGAATAATGAACCCAGGGACAATACAACTAATCAGCCCATAAGTAACACCGCCAAAAACAAATACTTTGAGAATCGGGAAGTTCGTCAGAACGATCAACCACAATACCAGCACAACCATGAAAAAGGCGGTAACCGATACCGCGTTGGTATTGTCGTCCTGAGGCTTAAACATCTTGTGGACAGCGACTTTGATCAAGCCAACAAAGGATTCATGGACGGCCAGGTAAAGCGCCAGGAATGCGGTAACGATTGAGAACACATTGAGGATAACGCTCATGTATTTTACCGCGGCGCCCGGGATGACTTTCGCGGCCAGCGCCAGCGCCGAAATGTTTTCCTGATAAGCTCGCAGCGCATCCGCCTCGCTGATAGAAAGTACGATTGAGACCACAAACAGCAGCACAGTGGCGACCAGAACCAGATAAGCGACTTTGTGTACCCGCAAAATCTTGTACTTAGCCACCTCTTTATCTTCTTCGCGCTTTTTATAGGCGATATTCATAGGGTTCAAAATCCCAACGAACATGATTGAAAAGATAGCGAACGGTAAGGTTGGGAACGTGCCGACAACGAGATGGCTAACCGTTGGGAATTCACCGATGTTGTTCAGATCCCAGAACGGAACCACCACAAAGCCAATCGCCACGATAATGACTAACTTAACGGCGATCATGCTGCCCGATACTTTGAACAGTAATTTTTCACCTTTCGATGCCACCAGCGAAAGCCCGGCGATTAACAGCAAAGACCACCACCAGTGTTCAGAAAGCGTCTGGGTTGTGAGACCAAAGGTTTTAAGATACGACGCGCTGTCATTGGTAATGGCAAGCGCATATTCCACCATCGATTTCAGCATGGTGATGGAATAAAGCGCGCCCAGCAACACACCCCAACGGCTGCCGACATAGCTGGTGATAATGCTCAGATAGGAATCTTGTTCATCGCTACGTGCCATGGTTTCGATAAACAGTTTCTGCATGTAATAGACGGCCGGATAACCAAGAATAACCGCCAGTGCGAATACCCAAACCCCTTTCAGGCCAACCTGTAAAGGGAAAAAGACAATCCCGGAGCCGATGGCGGCGCCGATACACAGCACCACCCACCCTAAATCGTACATCGTGAACGGTATATTCTTTTTATTAATTACTTCGTTATTAATTCCTACAGTCATAGGAGACCCCAATAGAATAAATAAAAACACCAGACTGGGCATGATTTAAATACATGCCTGGTAACCTGTTTCATTCCTTTATTGGACGCCAACAAGTTCCTGCCGATAGTTCAATCAATAATCACGCTGGCATTAATGATTGAATGTCAGAAGCTTTACACAGCAGAAAATCAGTGGCGAATGAAAATTAGAGAAAACAGTTTGCACTTTTATTCACAATCAAGGTATTGCAAAAGAATATGACAGGCTCCACAAAACAGTATTTTTATTTATCTTTAAACGTGATCCTTATAATGGTTTTTCTTGATAAAAACACTCTCGCTGAAATTTAATTTTGTGATCTGGCGCATATTTCCTCTTCTGTTTTAAAGCAGATCGTCGATTGCCTTTTCCCACAGGTTCCACGGCTGTTTCTCATCGACCAAAAAATCGATAAAGGATCTGACTTTGGGGTTGCGGAACTTGCTGGGAAAATAGAGTGCATAAAGGCTATGCGTCGAGTAAGCGTATTTGCCATCCAGCTTCAGGGGAACCAACTCCCCCGAATCAATATGACGACTGATAAGATAGGAAGGCAACCATGCGATCCCCTGTCCAGAAAGGGCCGCCTTCAGCAGCAGCAGGCTGCTGTTGGCCTGCACCGGCGTTCTGGGTTTAATGTCGCACTGCGGGTGTTGCGATGCTGTCTCGTTGTAGCGTAGCGGCGGCGTTATGCCCGGGTACACAAGACATTCATGGCTGGCGAGTTCTGTTCGTTTTGTCGGAATGCCGTTACGTGCAAGATAGGCGGGGGAAGCACAGTACAACCAGCTTATTTTGGATAATTTTCTGGCAGCATAATTCTGCGGCGGCGTAGCAGTGATCCTCAGCGCAATATCGACATTGTTTTCATTGAGGTTTGTCAGATGGTCATCAAGATCGAGGATAAGCTCAACGTCGTGATTTTCCTTGCGATATTCTTCAAAAATATCGATTAAATGAGCATAGCCGAATGCTACGGAGCAGGTGATCCTCAGGGCTCCGTGAGGATGGTTAAAATAACCGCAGGTCGTGTTGACGATATCGTCAAACTCTTTCAGCAGCTCCGTGGCCCTGGAAACGAAGTATTCCCCGGCTTCGGTTAGCTGAAATGAACGGGTGGTTCTCTGGATAAGCGGCACACCCAGATTCTCTTCCATCACCGCCAGCCCTTTGCTAACGGCTGAAGGGGAAAGATTAAGCAGGCGCGCGGCTTCAGATAATCCCTTTCCCTCGCTGATTTTCACCAGCATCTCAATTTGTTTGATCGTCAATGGAATTGTCATAGGTCTGTTCGGTAGGTTTACAGCGTGGAATCAGGGGAACACCTCTATCCGGGGCAGTATGAGGGGGAAACGGCCATCCGGACAAAGCAGATATACTTCGTGGCTGATAAAGTTTTTCTTTCTGTAAAGGAGCCTGCGCTGGATTTAGCACTGGCTCCTTTTTTACGTTATGCCTTCATGCCTGCTGCGGACATTAGCGCGGAATAACAGCGTCATATACCCGTCGCCAGTACGCTGATTATCCGGATGATGGAAAGAGAGAGGACGGTTGCGCTAGATATCCAGCGCAACCAGAAAGCGGGACACCATGTTATAAGCGGCAACGGTCGCGACCGCTTCCACCGTTTTGGTTTCACCGAAGAGGGCTTTCAGCGACTCAATCACGGTGATATCAACATTTACCCGTCTGGTCGACTGGTCGGTTAACGTAATCAACGTCCACTCACGCTCATCAAACAGGCTGCGCTCTGGCATGTCGCTTTTCAGCGCCTGAGCCTTTTCCTCAGAGCCGCCCGCCTGCAGGTACACCGGATAGTGCACGCCCCACTCGAATTCAGCGCCGTTAAGCACGGCAACACGCAGCATAATTAATTCAAGATAGATCAGTTCCAGGCTGAAGTCGGCGCGAACCCGACGCAGCAGCTCATTCCAGCCGGTAGCCAATGGGAAGCTTTTCAGCAGGATCCTGTCTATGCCGATCAATTCACCAGCGGGACGGCGCGCCTGCATCGAGGCTAATAAATCCGCAGGAACGGGATCGTTATCCTGCCATGGCGTAACACGTACATTGCTCATAATTATTCTCGCAGATGAAATTAACCCTTACTTTTGCATTAATTAATTGCTCACTGCATGTTCAGGCGTGATCCATGGTAAGCACCATGCGGAATTTGGCCTGCCCACCGCGCATTTTTTCAAAGGCCTCCTGCGCCTGCGCCAGTGGCCGCGTTTCAATCATGGCCCGCACATCCGCCAGCAGACTGAAATCCAGGGCCTTTTCTAGTTCAATAGCCGTACCGGTAATGGCGCCATTGACCGATAATTCTCGCCCTACCAGCAAACCAGGCATTAGCGTCAGAGGCTCTTTGCCCACCCCAACGACCATCAGCCGCCCCCGAGGAGCCAACGCCGGCAACAAAGCCGAGACGGCAGGGCTATCCGTTATGGTCGACAAAATCACCTGCGCGCCGCCAAGCGCTTTGATCGCTGCCACGGCATCCTGTCGGTGAGTGTCAATGTAGTGGTGAGCCCCAAGCGCCATGACCTCCTCCGCGATGTCATCGCCTCTGCCAACGGCGACAACGCGAAAACCCATCTTCCTGGCATACTGCAGGGCGAGATGCCCTAAGCCGCCCACGCCCTGAATAACAACCGTATCGCCGGCCTGGGCATGGGATTTCTTCAGCGCGTTGAAGGTCGCAATCCCTGCGCAAAGCAGCGGCGCGGCATCCACGGATGAAAGATCCTCCGGAATGGCGACCAGCCCCGTCATACGCGCCAGCATGTATTCGGCATATCCTCCGTCACGCGAGCTACCCGTGACCGGCTGGTCCTGGCAGAGGTTAAAGCGCCCGAGTCTGCACTGTTCACAGGCATTACAATGGCCGCCTAACCGCCCCACCCCAACGCGTTGCCCAGGCTGCAGCCATGAAGGCAGCGGACCAGAGGTTTTGCAGAGCGTGCCAACAACCTCATGGCCCGGTACACGCGGATACTCAACGCCCTTCTCCAGCCCTTCGATGGCGCCGGCATCCGCACCACAGATGCCGCAGGCCTCTACTTTGATTAGCACTTCCCCAGGGCCTGGTTCGGGAAGATCTCTTTCCACCATTTCCAGCTGGCCAGGACGTGTGACCTGCATGGCCTTATATGTTTTTTTCATGCCTTACCCCTCGTTCACTATTCGTTGGACGCCTGCAAAAGCGGCATCAATCGCGCCTGCAAGATAGCCCGGAAATGCAGATGACCACTCACTGGCGATACCTGTTAAGGAGTGACTCCACTGCCCCTCATTAGCATATGCTGGCGGTACGGAATGACCGGCCTGTAAAACCATATCGCGCGGTGTCGCGGTAAAAGGATCGGCAGCCCAGTCTTTAATATACTCGGCGCTCGGATACGCCGCTTCCTGGCCAAACAGCCGCACCAGTTGCGCTTTACACTGCTCGCGTAATGCTGCTTCCCCTAATGCCTGACGCGCGTTAAACGGCAGCCCGATAAAACCAAACAGGGTGTACATCTGGTCAGGCTCAGAGACGTCGTGGATTTCAACCATAGGGCCGATACCGCTTCTGGCTTCCCCGGATAACCCTTTCCGTTGCCAGAAACTGCGGGAATAGAGCGCGATATACTTTGCGTGCGGTGCCATCCAGGTGCCAGTGTTACGCCACGCCTGTAATAAGGATGAAGGTAGCGCAGGGGAAAAGGTTATCTGCGATGCCAGCATCGGGGGCAATGCCAGCAGGACGTGCTTCGCCTGCACAGCTACCGTCTGCTCGTCGACGTTATGCCCGTGAACAATAAGACTGCCGTTATGCTGCTGAATCTGTGACACCTGCACATCAGTGACGATGCGGTCATTCTGGAGGCGAGCCAGCAGAGCCTCGATCGGCCGCGACATACCTCCACGGACTCGTGCCGCCGCGGGGGAAGAGACAAACCCAGGATGACGGGAAGCGGTATCCATCGTCCGCTCAAAAAGCATATCGCCCGTTTCCTGATGCGCGAAAGTCTCAATGTTCAGCTCGGCAAGGAGCTTAAGCAACGCGGGCTGGATCTCCGGCCAGAACCACGTTGCCCCCAGGTCCGCACCCGCATTATCAACCTGTAAGATACGACCGCCGACTCGCTTGCGGCCTTCAAGAACGACATAGCTAACTCCGGCCTGTTCCAGCAGCCAGGCCGCATATAAACCGCTGAGTCCCGCACCGACAATCGCCACCTGAGCATTCATCATGGCTGAGGTTTCCGCATATCGCTGAGATGGCCCTTTTTGAGATACAGCAGGGTGTTTTCTGTTTCGGCCATAAACACCAGGCGTTGCCCGACCGGAATACGGATCCAGCTTCCCTGAGCATGGATACTGTCGCCTTCTGTCAGGCTGCCTTCCACGATAAACAGTTCAGCGCCCCCCGGCAGGGGCGGCTCCGCCAGAAGCGAGCCGGACGTCAAGCGTAACAGGCAGACGCTCTCGTGGGCGTTTTCAAACAGGGCGCAAACAGAGAAACCCTTACCCCTCTGCCAGTTTGCCGCATCGCGGGTATCTACACGCAGCGGTACATTTTCGCTGGCGGCCATCTGGCCGAGTTTTACGAACAGCAGTGTTCCGTCGGTACTGTGGGGCTGATGGGTGGAACCTGGCGGATTGCGCAGATACCAGCCTGCGGGATAATCCTGTTCACCTTCCGAAAATTGCCCGGCCAGAACCAGAATCTCTTCACCGCCAGGGTGAATGTGCTGTGGAAATGATGTCTGAGGTAAATAACGAACAAGGCTGGTCGCTCGCGCCTGCTCTCCACCGATACGATCCAGCATCACACGATCAACCCCACCCTGCGGGGAGTGAACCCAGTGGTAATCGTCGATGCTCACGGTAACGCGCCGGGTAAAATCGTGGTTAATTAACATGCTGATTCCCATAGTCAGGAAAAGGCGGCTTCACCTGCAAGCCGCTTACAAAGGTTATTTCGGCAATGCGTCGAAAGCATCAAGCGCCCGGCTGGAGTAAACCAGCGCAGCACCCGTGTTGAGCGTGATCGCAACGCCCAACGCTTCAGCAATCTCTTCACGCGTCGCACCTTGTTTTGCTGCTGCTTCAGCATGCACCGAAAGGCATCCGTCACAGCGAGTCGTGACGGCTACCGCCAGCGCAATCAGCTCGTGCGTTTTAGCATCCAGATGCCCTGTCGCTGCCGCGCCGTTTTGCATCTTATCGATGCCCTGCATGACTTCAGGTTGCAGACCTGCAAATCTTCCGATAGCCGCACGCAACTCGGTACGCATTTCAGTCCAGTTCAAAAACACATTGACCTCCGTTTTTATATGAGTAATCAGGCAACGGTATAGATACGCACGTCCGGCGCACCGTTCAGATAAGGTTTCAACGCTTCCACCACATCCGCGATGAACAACTGAGAGCCGAGATAGGCTTCGGCCTGTTTAGCCGTTTCAAAGCCATGCAGCACCTGCACATCTTCTGCACGCACCAACAGCTCTTTCGAGACGGCACCCTCAATGGTGGACAGGAAAGGCGCTTTGTATTTTTGATACACCGCTGCTGCGGCTGCACGGTTCTGCTCGCTGATATCAAGGGTGATTTGCAAATAAGCCATGGTTAACTCCTTCATTCAGTTGATAACTGAAGCCAAAGAGAATGCTTCAGGATCCGTTACGTTACGGTGCCGCTTGCTGCTCGCTTAAACGTAAAGAAAAACTTTGCGCATAAAACAACCGCAAGGTTTAAGGGCCTAAACGATTTATTTTGTAACTCTCACCGTTTCTGCATTATGTTTAGCAACGAACTCATGAACAAATGAGATAATCTTGGCTCTCTAAAAAGGTTTTCTATCTGCTATGAAGATACCGGTCCATCTCAATGCCCTACGGGCTTTCGAAGCCAGCGCGCGCCACCAGAGCTTCTCTCTGGCGGCGCAAGAGTTGAACGTCACGCCTGCGGCTGTGGGCCAACTGGTGCGTTCCCTTGAGGAGGTGGTAGGTTTTCCGCTGTTTCATCGCAGCAATAACCGACGTGCCGCCCTGATTCTTACGGAACCCGCTCAGCGGGCGCTTCCGGATATTCGTATAGGGTTTCATAGCCTGAACCTTGGCATGACGATTCTTCGTGAGGGCGCAACTAATGGCATTCTTAACGTCACCATCAGCCCCGCTTTTGCCGCCAAGTGGTTACTGCCCAGGATAGAAGATTTTCAACACCGCTGGCCGGATATCGACGTGCGTCTGGAAACCAGCCTGAAGCTGTTAGATTTCACGGCGCAGGGTATGGACGTGGGCATTCGATACGGTCTGGGTAAATGGGAAGGGTTAAAGGCTGAATTATTGATGTCGGAAGAGGTGTTCCCGGTGTGCGCCCCTTCACTTATGGCCGTTAACCCGGCGATTAACTGTCTGACAGGCGTCACAGAGCAGACGCTGATTCACGATCTGTCGATGGAGCAGCATAAAGATTTTATCACCTGGGATCGGTGGTTGCGGCGCTTTAACGTTCAGGCAATAGCGCGTAAAGCGGGCCTGCGGATTAATAACTCAGCAGCAGTGTTGCAGGCAGCGATTGAAGGGCATGGCATCGCTTTAGCCAGAAGTATTATGGTCGATGAGGATATCAAAAGCGGCAGACTTATACGGCTGTGCCCGGAAGTTTCGCTCTCTGGTCCGTTGGCCTATTATCTGGTCTATCGCCCCGGGTGCGATAGCTTGCCGAAAATTGCTTACTTCCGGAACTGGGTCATCGAGCAGGCGAATAAATTTAATAAAACCCGCTACGATGGGGGCTCCCTGACCAGACATGAATAACCCCTGCTGGCCCGTAACGTCGTTTATCCATGGCGATGAGAATACGCCAGATAGTAAGAAAAGGCGCCATATGATTAAGCGGGCCGAATCCGGCTGTCCGGCCCTCTTGCTTTACTGCTATTAATGAGCGCTCATGCCTGAAAATAACTATTTGCTACGGTTCGCAATAATTACCTCCGCCACGTTACGCGGCGCTTCTGCGTAATGGTGAAACTCCATATTGTAAGTGGCGCGCCCCTGGGACATGGAACGCAACGTGGTGGAGTAGCCAAACATCTCTGAGAGCGGCACATCGGCGCGAATAATGTGGCTGCCGAGCCTTTCATCCATGCCCTGCACCATGCCGCGCCTTGAAGAGAGATCGCCCATCACGTTACCGGCGTACTCTTCCGGCGTTTCCACCTCTACGTGCATAACAGGCTCCAGAATAACCGGGTCGGCCCGCCGTGCGCCCTCCTTGAAGCCAAAGATAGCCGCCATCCTGAAAGCCATCTCCGAGGAATCCACGTCGTGATACGAACCAAAAGTCAGCGTCACTTTGACATCCACCACCGGATAGCCCGCCAGCACGCCGCTGTTCAGCGCTTCGCGAACGCCCTTTTCCACCGAGGGTATAAATTCACGCGGCACCACGCCGCCTTTGGTCGCATCTTCAAATGCGAAGCCTTTGCCCGCCTCAAGCGGTTCAATGGTTAGCACCACGTGGCCATACTGTCCTTTGCCGCCCGACTGCCGGACAAATTTGCCTTCCACCTCTTTCACCGTTTTGCGCAGGGTTTCGCGATAGGTGACCTGCGGACGCCCGATGTTCGCTTCTACGCCAAACTCGCGCTTCATACGGTCGACAATAATTTCCAGATGCAGCTCGCCCATGCCGGAAATAATGGTCTGCCCGGATTCTTCGTCGGTGTGTAACCGGAACGACGGATCTTCCGCCGCCAGCCGCTGCAGAGCTATACCCATGCGTTCCTGATCCGCCTTGGTTTTCGGCTCAATCGCCAGCGAAATCACCGGCTCCGGAAACTCCATACGCTCCAGCGAAACCACGGCTGCTGGATCGCAGAGCGTATCGCCCGTGGTGACATCTTTCAGCCCCACGCAGGCGGCGATATCGCCGGCGCGCAGCTCGTCCACCTCATGCCTGTCGTTGGCATGCATCTGCACGATGCGTCCGATACGCTCTTTCTTGCCCTTCACCGGGTTGTAAACCGAATCGCCTTTTTTTAGCACGCCGGAGTAAACGCGAATAAACGTCAGCTGTCCCACGTAAGGGTCGGTCATCAGTTTGAATGCCAGCGCGGAGAACGGTTCGCCGTCGGCGGGATGTCGTTCAACCGTTTGACCTTTCTCATCGATGCCCTGAATGGAGGGGATATCAAGCGGAGAAGGCATCAGCTCGACTATGGCGTCAAGCATGCGCTGCACGCCTTTATTTTTAAAAGCGCTGCCGCAGAGCATCGGCTGAATTTCACCGGCAACGGTGCGCGCGCGCAGGCCTGCGACAATCTCCTCTTCGCTCAGCTCGCCTGTTTCCAGATAGTTATCCATCAGCGTTTCGCTGGCTTCCGCCGCGGCCGACACCATCTTGTCGCGCCATTTTTGCGCGGTTGAAAGCAACGCTTCCGGTACGGGCGCGTAGTTAAACGTCATCCCCTGCGTTGCGTCGTCCCACAAAATAGCGCGCATTTTGATGAGATCCACCACGCCGGTGAAACGATCTTCCGCGCCAATCGGGATAACGATCGGCACAGGATTCGCCTTCAGCCGGTCAATCATCATCTGTACCACGCGGAAGAAATCCGCTCCCTGGCGATCCATTTTGTTGACGAAAGCCAGGCGCGGCACATGATATTTGTTGGCCTGCCGCCACACGGTTTCGGACTGGGGCTGAACGCCGCCTACGGCGTCATACACCATCACCGCACCGTCGAGCACGCGCATGGAACGTTCCACTTCTATGGTGAAATCAACGTGGCCCGGGGTGTCGATAATATTGATCCGATGCGGCTCGAAGCCGCGATCCATACCCGACCAGAAGCAGCTTACCGCCGCCGAAGTGATGGTAATCCCGCGCTCCTGCTCCTGCGCCATCCAGTCCGTCGTTGCTGCGCCATCGTGAACTTCGCCCAGCTTATGGCTCATGCCGGTATAAAACAGGATGCGTTCGGTAGTGGTCGTTTTACCGGCATCGATGTGGGCGGAAATACCAATGTTGCGATAGCGCTCAAGAGGGATGGGTCGGGGCATGATGCGTCCTTAGTCTCTTTGACCGTGAGCGGCAGAGTTTGCCGCGTTTTGGGAGTAAAACCGGGCCGTAACAGCAACGGCCAGCACAGGAAGAGTATGATCGCCAATCGCCCCGAACGAGAACAAATCCGCGTGGAAAATGTGCTTTTTGCGCTGGAGTATTTTTTGCGGCTGGATATCATCAGAACGCTGACGGAACGGGGAGAGCAGGCCTGCGGCACGCTGCGAAATCAGCGATGACGCCCGCAGGAAAGGACGAAATTGATCTCGCTAAGGCGTGAAGATCTGAATGCGCGTTTCCCAGGGCTGCTGAATACGCTTTTGCAGGTGCTGCAGAAAAACCGGTGGATGGCGCTTCGCTTATCCACCGATCTATTTGCCTTTCGGCAAATCAATATTACTGCCCGCCAGCGTTCCCATCTGGTTATGCATCGCGCAGGCGGCATCGACGATATGCATCGCCAGCGCGGCTCCGCTGCCTTCACCCAGGCGCATTTCCATATGCAGATAGGGCTCCAGAACCAGATGCTTCAGGGCAAGCCGTGCGCCCTTCTCTGCCGATAGATGCGAGGGGATGAGGTAAGCGCGCGCGCCGGGCGCAATGCGGCAGGCGGCAAGGGCGGAGGCATAAGAGAGATAGCCATCGAGCACCACCGGCAGCCCGGCCGCCGCCGCGCCCAGCATGACGCCGGTCATGCCGACCAGATCAAACCCGCCAACTTTCGCCAGCACCTCGATACCGTCCTGCGCATCGGGCTGATTGACCTCCAGCGCCCGGCGCACCACGGCAATCTTATGAGCTATTTTGTCGACCGGCAGATTCGCGCCCATGCCCACGGTATCGCTCGGATCGCTGTCGGTAAATACGCTGACCATCGCTGCCGCGGGCGTAGTATTCGCCATGCCCAGCTCGCCCACGCCAAACAGCCGCACGCCTTCCGCCGCTCTGGCAAGAGTGAGTTTTGCCGTTGCCAGCAGCAACTCTTCCGCCTGCTGGCGCGTCATCGCCGGGCCTCTGGCGATGTTGCCGCTGCCGCGCGCCACCTTCATATTCAGCACGCCGGGCAGCGGTTCGCTGTCAACGCCGACGTCTACAACTGTCACCTCTGCCCCGGCAAGCGCGCCCAGCACGCAGACGCCGGTATTGCGGCGCGTCATATTCATGGTCTGAATCGCAGTTACCACCTGCGGCGCAGCCGCCACGCCTTCCGTATAAACGCCGTGATCGGCGCACATCACCAGAATCGCTTTGCGGCTCGTGTCGAGGCCGTCTTTCAACCCCGGCATGCCCGCGAGCTGGACGGCGAGCGACTCCAGCCTTCCCAGGCTGCCCGGCGGTTTTAACAGGCCGTCGATATGCTGCTGCGCGTTAGCCATTGCGTGACGATCGAGCGGGGAAATCGCCGCCAGAAGCGTAGCCAGTGTCTGCATTTATTTATTCCCTGAATGGTTAATCTGACGCTACAAAAGCGCCAGCAAAAAAACGACTTCGCCAAGCTCGATGGCCGCGCCCAGCGTGTCGCCGGTGTGCCCGCCAAGCGCGCAACGCAGCGCCCAGGCCAGCGCCATAATGACAACGAGCGTCACCGCGAACGCAAAAATACCCGCCGACGGCACCAGCAGCACGGAAAGCAACGCGCCGCCAGCCAGGGTCACCACAGTCTGTTTCCCGTTTACCTTGCCAATAAACAGATTGCCCAGCCCCTTTTCTCTGGCGTACTTCTGTCGATACATCAGCAGCACGCAGGCGGTGCGTCCGGCGACGGAAGCCGCGGCCAGCAGGGCAAGCATGTTCCCGCCGCGCAGGGATAACTCGCTGACCGCCAGCACCTTGGCGAAAAGAACAAAAATCAGCGCCAGCCCGCCGTGCGTGCCCAGACGGCTGTCGCGCATAATTTCCAGCATGCGTTCGCGGGTGCGGGCCGAAAACACGCCGTCGCAGGTGTCCGCCAGGCCGTCCAGATGAAAGCCGCCGGTCAGCAGCGCCAGCGCCAGCACGTAGCCCAGCGCCGCCAGCGGCAGGCCGCACCACGGCTGCAAGACAACGAAGACCAGCCCTGCGATGGCGCCCAACAGCAGGCCAACGAAGGGAAAGGTGATGATGCCGCGCACGTACTGCCCCACCTCCAGCCCCTGCGACCAGCGGCCCGGCACCGGTAAACGGCTCATGAACTGCAGCGTGGCAAAGTACAAACGAAAGATCATTTTATTTTTACTCCAATCCCGGACACCACCAGCCAGACTCCCTGCGCTTCAGCCGCCAGCCGCTGGTTTACGCGCCCGGCAATATCGCGAAAGTGCCGGGCCAGGCGATTCTCCGGCACAATGCCCATCCCCACTTCGTTGGTCACGAGATAAACCGGCGACGGGCAGACCGCACAGGCGGCCAGCAGCGCATCGATTTGCTGGTTTACCTGCTGCTCGATTGCCGCGAAATCCCATTCATCTTCAGGCTTATCGCCCGCCGCATCGAACATAATATTGGTGAGTAACGTGGTGATGCATTCCAGCAGTATCGCCTCCTGCGGGTCGTTCGCGGCGCCGATAACGCCGTTCAAATCGCGGTATTGCTCTACGGTGCGCCAGCGCGCCGGACGGGAAGCGCGGTGATGCTGAATGCGGGCCGCCATTTCCTCATCGACTATTTTCGCGGTGGCGATGTACAACACGCGTTCGCTCAAGGCGGCCAGTTGCTCCGCATGGCGGCTTTTGCCGCTGCGTGCGCCGCCGGTAATCAGATACATGATTGCTCCCGATGTTCACGCATAATCTGGTAAATACGCTGGATATCAATATGTTCACGCATGGCGCTGGCAAGAATATCGAACTGCCGCTGTTTATGCTGCTGATAATCAAACCGCTCGCCATCCCACGCTTGCAACCCTTTTCGCTCACGCAGGCCGTCAAGCAGCGCACGGGTAAATTCACCGCTATCAAACACGCCGTGCAGATAGGTTCCCAGCACGCTGCCGTCCGCGCTTACCGCGCCATCAAGGCTGTCGTAAGGCTGAGCGTTGCACTCGCTCAGGCGGGCGAAAGGTTCAACCTGCGCGCCGCGCTGCGTTTCGCCCATATGGATTTCATAGCCCTCCAGCCTGAGCGCCGCGCAGGTGCTGAAGAGGCCGGGCAATGCCGGAAGCGTTTTACCCGCCGCTCGGGTGGTGGTTTTCACACTGGCGAAACGGGTCACCACGTCCAGCAGGCCGATGCCCGGCAATTCATTCAGACCGAACTCCACCGCGTCGAAGATATGGTTGCCAAGCATCTGGTAGCCGCCGCAAATGCCCAGCACCGCACCGCCCGCCCGGTGATGCGCCAGCAGCGCTTTTTCAAAGCCGTTCTCACGAACCCAGAGCAAATCGCTTAGCGTGTTTTTGCTGCCGGGCAGAATAACCAGATCGCAGCCCTGAAGCTCATGCGGCTGGCTGACATAACGCAGGCGCACGTCCGGCTGGGCAGCCAGCGCGTTAAAATCGGTGAAGTTGGACATGTAGGGCAGCTGGATCACCGCGATATTCAGATCCCCAGGCGTGTCGGCATCGTATTTGCCGCGCGCTAAAACAACGCTGTCCTCATCTTCCAGATCCACCTTCAGCCACGGCATAACGCCCAGCACCGGCACGCCGGTCAGGGCTTCGATTTGTTCAACGCCCGAGTAAAGCAGCGCTTTATCGCCGCGAAACTTATTGATGATAACGCCTTTTACGCGCCGCTTTTCCTGTTCGGTCAGAAGCGCGATGGTGCCGTAAATTGCGGCAAACACGCCGCCGCGGTCGATATCCGCCACCAGGATCACCGGGCATTCGGCCAGTTCAGCCATGCCCATATTGACGATATCGCGATCGCGTAAGTTAATCTCCGCCGGGCTGCCCGCCCCTTCCAGCACCATCACTTCGTATTCGGACGCAAGGCTGCGGTACACTTCCTGAATCTGGCTGCGCAACCGGGGTTTGTAATTGTGATACGTGACAGCGTCCATGTTGGTGGCGACTTTGCCCATCAGCACCACCTGCGCTTTGCAGTCGCTGGTGGGTTTTAACAGCACGGGATTCATGCGCACGTCCGGCGCAATCCCGGCGGCTTCGGCCTGGAATATCTGCGCGCGCCCCATCTCTTTGCCGTCTGGCGTGATGCCCGAGTTGAGCGCCATATTCTGCGATTTAAACGGCGCGACGCTAAGCCCGTCCTGGGAAAAAATGCGGCACAGTCCCGCCACCAGCACGCTTTTTCCGACATCTGAAGCGGTGCCCTGGATCATTACGGCATTGCCCATCATGCCTCCTTACTTGTATGCCGCGCCAGAAGACGGCTGTCGCTGGCAGGCGAAAAAAAACCGCCTCAGGTCAAAGGCGGTTTCAGAAGGTATGCTGCGGCTAAAGCTTATTCCGGCTTCAGCTCGCCCATCGCTTTAAGTTTTTTAGAAATTTCGCGACGCTCTTTGGAAAGCTCAGCATTTTTGATGATGTAGTCATCAACGCGGTCTTCGTAGTCGGTCTTCATGCTGGCGATGATGCCCTGAATGGCTTCGATGCTCATGCCCGGCTTGATGTAATCGCTCAGGTTATCGAGCAGCAGAACACGTTTTGAGTTGTCACGGATCTTTTTCTCTACGTCCTGAATTTCACGCTGCAGTTTGTTCTTACGACGGAACAGACGCACGAACTCCAGAACGTCCTGAAAAGAAGGCTTAGTATTTTCCATTTTTACACCCCTGCTAAATTCAAACTCGGATTCGTTAAGACAACTGCCCTAACCATAAAGGTAGCGGCTGCCGTTGACAATGATTTATCGGTCGCTGGTCCTATCTTAACCTTAATTAATGCTGAATCGAAACCAGCATTGTAAAAGCGGGCGCTCGCCCGCTACTTACGCAGCGCCCGGCAGATAAGCTGCGACAGTAATTCCAGCTGGCGGGCCAGCTCCAGGCTTAGCCATACATAGCCGTAGATCGGCGTTTCCTGCGGCGCGCTGCCCTGCTGCCCCTCCTGCATCAGCTGGCGCAGCTCGCTGACAATTTCGCTGAGCTTTTCGGTATTGGCCGAGATGGGCGACGGATTGCCCTCCTGCAGGGCCAGCGCAATGGCGCTGAGGGTTCTTTGCGTCATTTGCTGCGTGTCGCGCAGCGTACGCGCGTTAAGCATCAAAAAATGGCTGGCCCGTGACGTCCAGTAAGCGTTAATTTGCAGCTCAAGCGTACACACCATATTGCGGCTCACTTTCTGAATCGCTTCAAAAATCGTTTTCTGAATGTGCGTTTCTTTGCTGGCAGGCCCAATCAGGGCGCGCATTTTTACCACGTCGTTAAGAATGGTTTGCAGCGGTTTTTCTAAGCGCGGACGCTCAAGCAAATTTGGTGAAAATCCCGCGTTACAGAGCCGGCCGAACGCCGTCACGAAGCTCGCCATCTGTATTCGCCAGTGGATAAATGCCCGTTGCGGATAGATGCTGGTGTAGAGCATCGCCAGCAGCGATCCGAAGATGACGTCGCCGCTTCGCCACAGCGCGGTTTCCATGTTCCCCGCAGGCGCCCCCACCACCACAGAAAGCGTGATGCCAATCAGCAGGGCCTGGTAAGGGCGTTTGCCGAGCGCCAGAAAACCGCATAAGAACATGGCTATCGCACACCAGAGCAGCATAAGCGGCAGGGAATAAAGCTCCAGTTTAAGGGCCACAAGCCCGAGCGCCGCGCCAAATATAGTGCCGCCGATACGTTCAAAAGCTCTGGGAATAACGTTCCCCCAGAAGGAGATGGGTCCCATGACCACCACAAGCGTAATCAGCGGCCAGGTGCCTTCCGGCACGTTGAGTATGCGAACAAGAATGAAGGTGAGAATAAACGCCAGCGCGATGCGAATCCCGTGTACCGTGCGATAGTGGCTGTAAACACGCATTTCAAACGGGCTAAGTAATTTGTCGGGGCGCACACCCGTCTCCTGAAATCAAAAGCGCGATTGTAGCAGACTAATGCCAGACACCCGACAAAGGAGATCCCGGGCGTTTGGCATAGATCAATACAGATGGCGATAGAGTCATTGCAATATTGTCTAATTTTAACGCTTGCCGGCAACCGGGACATACATATCAAGTTCCCAGACGCCGTTTTCCGAACCGTCGTTGAGATAGTGTTCAAAGCAAGGCTTGCCGGTCATCTGATAATGTTCGTCAGCGGCCAGCCTACCGAAAAACTGCCTCCAGGGTCCGGCAAAATCGTTGTCCTCGATACGTACCCGCGCAACGGCGTATTCACCGCCTGCAATATGGGTAACGATAACGCCTTCGCTGTTTTCCGGTACCTCAAACTCTTCCGGCACCCTGATAACCGTATCGCAGCGCAGCTTCTCTGCGGGCACCTCATCGGGATTATCGTAATAAACCGCCAGCCACTCGCTCACGGGAACGTTATGGGATTTTACCCACAGGGCGAGCTGCTCAAATCCCTGATGAACGCTTTGTTCCCAGGGACCAACCATATGAAAACCGGCAACTTTATGTTCTGGTCTGTGCTGAATCTTAAATTCCATACTATCTCCTGTCTTTTTTAATAGCGTAGGTACCTGAGTGAAAAGTTTATTTCCCTTTCTGGATTATATTTTCCCTTCGTCTTTAGCGGTACTTCTTAGCGGTAAAATTGTACGCCGGGTTATTTATCTTAGCTCTGTTTGCCTGCGTCCTGCTGGCGTCAATAAGGCTTAATTCTCATTTTAAAAGCCGGCCCAGGAAACCTCTTAAAGCGGTGAAATTTATTTTCCTGACAACACTGATTCACCGATTGAACTACGCTTAATTACTGTTGCGGCACTAAGCACATTTTTTACTTACTTAAGTTTAATACCGGCAGACAAATGGCAATCAACGCTTTCTGAGCGCGGTTTAATACTCTCTTTTTGGTGTTATCCGTAGCGAAAATAGTGGCGCAGGGCATTAACGCTCACGCCGACTTCGCACTCTGTGCCTGAGCCGAACTCTGCCGGACATTTACCTACCTAAGAGGCACACAACATGACATACGAAGAAAACTATCTGGATTGGGTAAGAGACGCGTACGCCATGGAGAAGCAGGCGGAAAGCATGCTGGAAAAGATGGCCGACCGCCTTGAGCACTACCCGGACCTCAAAACCCGAATCGTGCAGCATATCGACGAAACCCGTAGCCAGCAGGCGCTGGTCAAATCCGTTATCGACCGCTATGACACCTCAAGCTCGGCCTTTAAAGATGCCGTCGGCAAGCTAAGCGCCATGGGCCAGGCGATGGGCGGCATGCTGGCTGAGGATGAAGTGGTTAAAGGCGCCATCAGTGGCTATGTCTTTGAAAATATGGAAATAGCCAGCTATACCTCGCTGATTGCCGCCGCCGAACTGGTTGGCGACCATGAAGGCGCCCGTATCTTTGGACAGATCCTCGAGCAGGAAGTCGCGATGGCCCAATGGCTCTCGACCCATCTGCCTGAAGTCACCGAGCAGTTTATGGTGCGGTCTGCCCAACCGGGCGTGGAAGCAAAAAAATAATCAAGCACCGGCGAGCGACCTGCCTCAGAGCAGGCGCTCACTTAATTTGTACTAAATGGAGTGAGCCATGTTCAGACACGTCAAACAACTGCAGTACACCGTTCGCGTCGCTGGTCCAAATCCGGGCCTTGCTAACCTTCTTCTCGAACAGTTCGGCGGCCCTCAGGGCGAACTTGCCGCCGCCTGTCGTTACTTTACGCAGGGTCTGGGCGATGACGATCCGGGGCGCAAGGATATGCTGATGGATATCGCCACCGAGGAGCTCAGCCACCTGGAAATCATTGGTTCGCTGGTGGGCATGCTCAATAAAGGCGCCAAAGGCGATCTAGCGGAAGGCACCGAGAAGGAAGGCGAGCTGTATCGCACCATCACCGGCAACGGCAATGACAGCCATCTGACCTCCTTACTGTACGGCGGCGGCCCGGCGCTCACCAATTCGGCGGGCGTTCCCTGGAGTGCGGCTTATATCGATACCATCGGCGAAGTCACGGCCGATTTGCGGTCCAACATTGCAGCTGAAGCCCGCGCAAAAATACTCTACGAACGCCTTATTAATATGACTGACGATCCGGGCGTAAAAGATGCTCTGGGCTTCCTGATGACGCGTGAAGTGGCGCACCAGATTTCGTTTGAGAAAGCGCTGTACTCCATCCGTAATAACTTCCCGCCGGGTAAACTTCCACCCGTTGAGCAATATGCGAATGTTTACTACAACATGTCGCAGGGCGACGACGTGCGCGGAAGCTGGAACTCGGATGAGAACTTCGAGTTTGTGGCCGACCCGACTCCGGCAGTCGACGGCGGCGACGGCATGGCCAGCGTTTCGCTCCCTGAAAAAGAGCAGGCCAATCTGAAAAACCTTATCGTCCGCACCGCATCCGATCCGTCGGTAAACCCGGTGACCGGTACCGATCTGGGGGCCGTTCCGCCAATCGAAAATGAAGCCACGGCGGCGAAGAAACCGAAAGCTGCTCCGAAGAAAAAATAGCCGGCAGGCAAAAAAAACGGGAGAGGATCGCTCCCCTCCCGCATTCCTTCTCAGGGGAATTCAGAATTTTTGCTGCAGGTAATCGCTAAAGCGCGACCACATCCCACCTTTCTTCACCTCAGTAAGCGAAACCAGCGGCCAGTGGGCGATAAGTTTGTCGCGGTCAAAAAGCTCGATTTCACCAACGCGTTGACTGGCTTTCACAGGCGCCGCCATAGCCTGACGATCGAGCACGTATTTAGCTTTTATATTAGAGACTTCAGATTTTGGCAATGCCATATAGACATCCTGGTCGGTGCCTACGTCAAACTCCTTCTTGTCGCCATACCAGATGTGCTCTTTACCTATCTTTTTGCCTTTATGCAGGATTTGCACGGTATCGAAGTTTTCCTGGCCCCAGTGCAGCAGTTTGCGCGCCTGCTCTTCACGCCCTTTCGGGCTTTCGGCGCCCATCACCACGGCAATCAGGCGACGCTGCCCTACTACGCTTGAAGCGATCAGGTTAAAACCGGCGCCGGACGTGTGGCCTGTTTTCAGCCCGTCGACGTTAAGATTTTTATCCCACAGCAGGCCGTTACGATTTTGCTGGGTGATACCGTTCCACGTCAGGCTGCGCTCGCTGTACATATGGTAGAACTCAGGCTCGCCGTGGATTATCGCCCGCGAAAGTATGGCTAAATCATAAGCAGAGCTGTGCTGGCCGGGCGCATCAAGGCCGTGTACGGTTTCAAAATGGCTATCACGCAGGCCAAGCCGCGCGGCGTATTTGTTCATCAGCGCCACGAACTGTGCTTCGCCTCCGGCGACATAATCTGCGAGCGCCACGCAGGCATCGTTGCCGGAATCGATAATCAGGCCACGGCTCAGATCGCGCACCGTCAGCCTGTCGCCCGGTTTTAAAAACATCAGCGACGATCCTTTAAACACGGGATTGCCCTGCGCCCAGGCGTCTTTACCTACGGTGACAATATCATCGGCGCCTATGCGCTTGCTGTCGATGGCGCGGTCAACAACGTAGCCGGTCATCAGTTTGGTGAGGCTCGCCGGGTTGCGTCGTACATGTTCATCAAAGGCGGTCAGAATTTGCCCGGTGGTATAATCCATCAGCACCCAGGATGCGGCCTGAATTTGCGGCGCAGGCGGTGCGTTAATAAAAGCATCGTCGGCAAAAGCGCTATGTGCGGAAAATGACAGGACAGCAAAAGCAATAAACTGGCGGATCTTCAACGAGGAGCCCTCAACGACTTTATTTTCAGCCGCACGTTTTACGGCAATTCTTCTCTTTTTGCGCGGCAAAATTGCAAGAAAATATGACTTTTATTGTTTTGTAATAATAATGAGGCATTTTTGTGCAGTTATTTCCCGGCCTGCCTGCGTATTATCTGATAATACTCCTCACGGCCAGCATTTTATTGCCAGAGCCGCTGTTCATTTATATTGTGCCTTTTTGTATGAATTTTACGCTAAAGGTACCAGCATGGTGCAAAGTAAAAACTGGACGCCGGAACTTGAGGGCCTGCGGGGGTTTGCCTCGCTTTGGGTGCTGCTGGGGCATATCTGCCTGCTGACTCAGTGTCGTATTCCCCTGCTTTACGATCCCGGTCTGGGGGTGGATCTCTTTATCTTATTGTCCGGTTATTTGATGGCGAAAAATTATCAGGACAGGCAGGAGAAGGAGCCCTGGCACAGCGTTAATACCTGGCGCATGTTCTGGTTGAGACGCTTTTTCAGGATTGCTCCCCTCTATTATTTTCTGCTCATTGTTGCGCTTGTTTTTGGCGGCGGGTTCGGGGAAATGCGTTCTATTATTGCCAGCGCGTGGCCTACGACCGCCACGCTCGCCAGCCGCTATGCCGACCATTCATTGATGAATATTGCCAGCCATCTGACTTTCGTTTTTGGCTTTATCCCTGACTATTCATACCGCACGGTCTTGCCCGACTGGAGCATCGGCCTGGAAATGCAGTATTACCTGCTGTTTCCGTTCATCATGCTGATTATTATGCGCTTTGGCTTTGCCATATCATCGGTGATGCTGATGCTGTTTTGCCTCGCCGCCCGCTGGCTGCTGCCGGCTTATTTTGATGCCTTCCCGATGCCCTCGATGATCCTGATTAAGCTACCCTTTTTTATCGCCGGCATGCTGATATCCCAGGCGATACGTTATCGAATGGTACATTACCTGGCTCTGGCGTTGCTTGCCCCTGTCGTCGCCTGGCAGATGCGTATTGCGGAAAACCACCTGCGCCTGATTGTCGAATGCCTGCTGATCGTCAGTATGACCGCTCTGCTCTGGAAGCCGGAAAAAAACACGCGTTTTAGCCGGCTGGCGTATTATCCGCGCTATCTCCTGACGCGTCCGGTAAGCCTGTTTTTAGGCGATGTCTCTTATTCGGTTTACCTGCTGCACCTGATGATTGTGATCCCGGTCATCGGTCTGCTGGTTCATAACACGGCCTTTAGCCATTTGCCTTCCCTGATGCGTTTTCTGATCGCCTCAGGTATATGTTTGCCGGTAACCTGGCTTATTGCGTTCTTTCTGTACCACAGAATTGAAAAGCCGGGGATTGCCCTGGGCAAACGCATAATCGGTCGCGAGGCCGTGCAGCCGCAAAGTATGACGCCTTAGCCTGGTTTTCTTCTGATGCCATGACAAATGAGTTACCATTAAGCCAGACCTTCATCAGCTTAATGGTAACCTCCGTGCCTGATACCGTACTGCAGCCCACCTTCCTTTTCCACGATTACGAAACCTTCGGCAAGAGCCCGTCGCTCGACCGTCCTGCGCAGTTTGCCGCCATCCGCACCGATGAGCAGTTTAACGTTATCGGCGAGCCGGAAGTATTTTACTGCAGGCCTGCGGACGACTATTTGCCCCAGCCGGAAGCGGTAATGATCACCGGCATCTCGCCGCAGCAGGCGCTGGCGCGCGGCGAGAACGAAGCCGCGTTTGCGAAACGTATTCACAATATTTTCACCGTGCCGAAAACCTGCGTGGTGGGCTATAACAACGTGCGCTTCGATGATGAAGTGACGCGCAATATTTTCTATCGCAACTTTTACGACCCTTACGCCTGGAGCTGGCAGAACGATAACTCTCGCTGGGACCTGTTGGATGTCATGCGCGCCTGCTATGCGCTGCGCCCGGAAGGCATTGTGTGGCCGGAAAACGAAGACGGGCTGCCGAGCTTCCGCCTTGAGCATCTGACCAAAGCCAACGGTATTGCACACGCTAACGCGCATGATGCGATGTCTGACGTCTATGCCACCATTGCCATGGCGCAGCTGGTGAAAACCCGACAGCCGCGTTTGTTTGATTATCTTTACAGCCATCGTTCTAAGCAGAAGCTGACGACGCTGATCGATATCCCGCAGATGAAGCCGCTGGTGCACGTCTCCGGTATGTTTGGCGCCCTGCGCGGCAACACCAGCTGGATTGCGCCGCTTGCCTGGCATCCGGAAAATCGCAACGCGGTGATTACGGTAGATCTTGCCGGCGATATTACGCCTCTGCTTGAACTGGATGCCGATACGCTTCGCAGCCGTTTATATACGCCGAAGGCTTCCCTCAAGGATGAGGCAGCCGTGCCGGTCAAACTTGTTCACCTCAATAAATGCCCTGTGCTGGCCGTCGCCAATACCCTGCGCCCTGAAGATGCGGAACGTTTAGGCATCAATCGCCAGCGCTGTCTGGAGAACCTGAAAGCTCTGCGCGAGCATCCGGGCGTGCGTGAAAAAGTGGTCGCTCTTTTTGCCGAAGCCGAACCCTTTGTGCCGTCGGATAACGTCGATGCGCAGCTTTATAACGGTTTCTTCAGCGATGCCGATCGCGCGGCGATGCGCATTGTGCTGCAGACCGAGCCGCAGAATCTTGCGGCGCTGGATATTTCTTTCGTTGATAAGCGCATTGAGAAGCTGCTGTTCAATTACCGGGCGCGCAATTTCCCCGGCACGCTGGATGAAGCCGAGCAACAGCGCTGGTTAGCGCATCGTCAGGAAGCGTTGTCGTCCGAAGCGCTACAGGCTTACGCCCTGGAGCTCGAAGCGCTCTATAACCAGTATGAAGAGGACAAGGAGAAGACGGCGCTGCTCAAAGCGCTGTTCGAATATGCGCAGTTTCTGGTGAATTAAAGGCAAAAAAATGACTCCCGCGGGAGCCATTTTTCTTTCAGCGTCGTTACGCTAAATCTTCGTTGAACTGCGGCACCGGGTTGCGGAAGCGACGAGTAACGAAGGCAAGATAGGTCAGGCCGATGGCTGCCCAAATCAGGCCAAGGATCATCGAGCTTTCTTCCAGGTTAATCCACAGCGCACCCACCGTCAGCGCGCCGCAGACCGGCAGCACCAGATAGTTGATGTGATCTTTAATGGTCTTGTTACGGCCTTCGCGGATCCAGAACTGGGAAATCACCGACAGGTTCACGAAGGTGAACGCCACCAGCGCGCCAAAGTTAATCAGCGCCGTTGCGGTCACCAAATCGAACTTCACGGCAAACAGCGCAATGATGCCAACCAGAACCACGTTCAGCGCCGGGGTACGCCACTTCGGATGGATATAGCCGAAGAAACGCTCCGGGAATACGCCGTCACGGCCCATCACGTACATCAGTCGGGATACGCCAGCGTGCGCGGCCATACCGGAAGCCAGTACGGTAACGCAGGAGAAAATCAGGATGCCGAACTGGAAGGCTTTGCCCGCCACGTAAAGCATAATTTCTGGCTGCGACGCATCCGGATCTTTAAAGCGAGAGATATCCGGGAAGTACAGCTGCAGGAAGTAAGAGACCACAACGAAGATCACGCCGCCGATTAAGGCAGTCAGGAAAATCGCTTTCGGAATAACGCGGCCTGCGTCCTTGGTCTCTTCAGACAGCGAACTGATGCCGTCGAAGCCGAGGAACGAGAAGCACAAAATGGTAGCGCCCGTGATCATCGGCACAACGTGCGCCTGCTCTGACCAGAATGGCTTACTGCTGGTCAGCGTGCCGGCGCCTTCGCCGTTAGCCACGCCGTAAATAACCAGGCCGGTAATGACCGCCATCACCAGCATCTGCAGAACGACAATCAGGCTGTTGAAGTTCGCTACGGTTTTGATGCCGCGCAGGTTGGAGATAGTCATAAAGCCAACCAGCAGCACGACGAAGATCCATGAAGGAACAGACGGCACCAGCGCTTCGAAATAGATTTTGGCCAGCAGGATATTGATCATCGGCATAAACAGATAATCAAGCAGGGAGGACCAGCCCACCATAAAGCCGACCACCGGGTGGATAGCTTTCTGAGCGTAGGTGTAGGCGGAACCCGCTGACGGGAAACGGCGTACCAGCTTTCCGTAACTTAACGCGGTAAACAAAATTGCCACAAGGGCAAACGCGTAAGCCGTCGCGACATGTCCGTCGGTAAGGCCAGATACAATACCAAATGTATCGAACAGCGTCATAGGCTGCATATAGGCAAGGCCCATCATAACGACCGGAATGAGCGTCAGGCTCTTACGGAGTTCGATACGTGAATTTGCACCTGCGGTGACGTTAAGCGACATGGTCATTCTCCCAAACGGCGAATGCCTGCGCAAAAGCAAAAAACTGCCCCATCTTGTTTTCCTCGGCGACACGACTGTCGTTTTTTAAAAGCTAGTATCTATCCGGTACGAAGCCCGGCCTCTTGGTTTTTTTGGCGAATGCCCGTTTGACTACTTAGACTCAATGCAAAAAAATAACCGACGCGTTTAACGTCGGTTTTTTTATCTCATTTTGTGAGGCGCGTATTTTGCACCAATTCGAGGCAGGATGACAAGATGTTGAGGCCTTGATTAACAATTTCTTTTTCGGCGGTTAAAGGCACCAGGAATCTGATGACGTTGCCGCGTACTCCGCAGGATAAAAGGACAAGGCCCTGACGGCCCGCCTCCTGCACCAGCGCCGCGGTGAGCTCCTTATCGGGGCGGTGGCTGTCGCGCCCTTCAACCAGCTCCATAGCAATCATCGCGCCGTATCCGCGCACGTCGCCAATGCAGTCAAATTGCTCGGCCAGCTGGTGCAGCCTTGCCGTAATTTGCTCGCCTATGGCCTGCGCGCGCTGGTTGAGCTGCTCTTTCTCGATGATATCCACCACGGCCAGGGCGGCGGCGATAGAGACGGGCGATCCGGCGTAAGTGCCGCCAAGCCCGCCCGGCAGCGCCTTATCAAACAGCGCTTTTTTCCCCACCAGCGCCGAAAGCGGGAAGCCCCCCGCCAGGCTTTTCGCCATGGTGATTAAATCCGGTTCAACTTCGCTGTGCTCAATAGCGAAGGTTTTGCCGGTACGGCAGAAGCCACTCTGGATTTCATCGACAATCAGCACGATGCCGTGCTTGTCGCAAATGGCACGAAGCTGCTTCATAAATTGCGGGGAGGCCGCGTAAAAACCGCCTTCGCCCTGCACCGGCTCGATAATAATGGCGGCGACTTCGTCAGGCGAAACGTCCGCGGCGAAAATACCCGCCAGCGAGGCCAGCGCCTGCGTATCCGTTACGCCGAGATAGGCCGCCGGATAAGGCGCATGATAAATGCCCGCCGGGAAAGGACCGTAACCTTTTTTATAGGGCTGTACTTTGCCGGTCAGCGCCATGCCTAATAAGGTGCGCCCGTGGAACGCGCCACGAAAAGCGATTATCGCGGAACGGCCGGTAGCGATTCGCGCGACTTTAATAGCATTCTCCACCGCTTCCGCGCCGGTAGTCAGAAACAGCGTCTGGCAAGGTTCGCTGATGGGCGCAAGCGCGTTCAGCCGTTCCGCCAGCTCAATATAGTTGCCGTAAGGCGTAACCTGAAAACAGGGATGGGTGAAGTGGTCGAGCTGTTGACGAACCGCTTCTATCACCGCCGGATGGTTATGCCCCGTATTCAGAACCGCGATGCCTGATGCAAAATCGATATAACGATTCCCCTCCACATCCCATAATTCGGCATTCTTTGCTTTATCTATATAGACAGGCAGCAGGTTTCCGACGCCGTGCGGAACCGCCTGCTCGCGCCGCGACTGCCATTGCTCATTGGTTTGCTTCATACGGACTCCTTGCGCACAAAAAACCTCTGCAACATTCAGCAGGGGTGAAAATTTCATCGCGAAGACGCATTCAGAAGAGATAGCGATCCATTTTTAACAATAGATGCGAGGCCGGGGGTCCGCCACTCACCCGAACGTATTATTTTACGTCATGCCGTAAACGGCGGCGATTTCAGGACTGGCGACGATTTGTCCCCGCCACCACTCGCTGGCGAGCCCGGCTGTCTGCTCATTCCAGCCGATCCAGACAGGCACAAAGGGCACGTGGGAGACGACCTGCTTCTCTACCAGCACGCCGCTTTCGATAAAACGCTGCGCCATGTAGCGCGGCATATAACCGCAGCCGATGCCGCTGATTTGCAGCTCAAGCTTGGTTTTAAAATCAAAGACGGTGATCGCCTCCTGATCTTCAAGGAGATGCATGGCCCGGGAAGGTTCAAGACGCGAGGTATCCCCGACCACGACCGCCCTGCTGCGTTTGATCGCTCGTCGGGTCAGCGGCTCTTGCGCCTCTGCCAGAGGATGATGGGGAGCGACGACAAAGACAATCTCCAGCTGCCCGAGCAACGTAAAGCCGAATCCGCTCAGCGAAGGCGGATCGCTCATCGCACCGACAATAATATCCGCCCGCCCTTCCGTCAGCGCTTCCCACGAGCCGCCCAGCACGCCATTGATAAATTTCAGGCGCGTCACGCTGTAGCTTTTATAGAAGGCTTCGATAAGCGGCGTGAGCAATGAAAACGGAAAGGAGTCGTCCACGCCGATCACCAGTTCGTTTTCCCAGCCCTGATGGAGCTTGATTGCCTGCTGTTCAAGTTCGCGCACGGTATGCAGCACCTCGCGCCCTTTTTCCAGCAGAAGCTGGCCTGTTCGCGTAAAACGCGCCCGATGGCCTGAACGGTCGAGGATCTGAATATTGAGCTCGCTTTCGAGCTTTTGCACGGTATAGCTGAGCGCGGAAGGCGTTTTAAAGAGCTTTATCGCCGCCGCCGCAAAGCTTCCTTCTTTATCGAGGGCGTCGAGAACGATCAGCACATCCAGCAATGATTTCAAACTCGCCTCAACTTATACCCTAAATAATTCGAGCTGCAGGAAGGCGGCAAGGGAACCCATTCCAGAAGTTTACTTTGGTAAATGACCGTAATGGGTGAATGCAGCCAACGCCCCTGCAGCCTGAAGCATGACGGGCAGAACGAGCGATGCCACCCGCTGCGCTACTGCATGGGCATTACTAACGGATCCGGATACTGATATTCAAACCCCAGTTCATTACAAATACGGCTGCCGTCCACCAGCTTCCCATGGCCCGGTTTCTCCTGCGCGCGAAACGTTGGCGCCGCCAGATTGAGCTGGCGCGCCATCTGAGAATAGAACTCCTCGCGCGTTGGATGAGCGGGCGCACATAAATTATAGATGTGTCCGCCTGTGGGGGCCTGTAGCAATAGCGTAATTGCAGAAATAACATCTTCCAGATGGACAAGGTTGACGCCGTGGCCGCCGTTGGCGACGTCGGATTTCCCGGCAAGAAAACGTCCCGGGTGCCTTTCTGGCCCAACCAGGCCCGCAAGACGCAGGATATCAACTGATGTGCCGGGCAAATCATGCAGCCACTGCTCCAGCTCCTTTAGCACGCGTCCGCTGGCGGTGACAGGGCTAAGCGGGAACTCCTCCTTTATCCTGCCCTCCGCCTCGCCGTAAACGGAAGTCGAACTGGTGAAAATAATGCGCGGCACCTGATGCGCCAGCGCGCTGTCGACAATTTCCTGCATCGCCTGCAGATAAAAATCATCCCCTTCGCCGGTCCGGCGCGCGGGAAGCGTGATGACCAGCGCGTCAACGTTCAGCAGCTCATCAAGATCGTCGCTGTCGCAAACCAGCTCGGGCGTCAGCTGCAGCTGATAACTGTCGATGCCGCACATGCGGGCTGCTTCAACGCCGTCGAGCGTAGTTTTGCTGCCTGTAACCTGCCAGCCCCGCGCTGATAATGAGAGCGCCAGCGGCATGCCTAACCATCCTAACCCGACAATCGCAACCTTTTTCATGCCTTCTCTCCTTAGACGCAGCATTTTCTTCTGCGCTGCTTTAACCAGCCTGTGATAAGGCTACGCCACGATAAGCGAACTGACAATTAGCGGGCGCAAACAGAATATTAAACGTGGCGATAAAAAGCCCTTGCGCTCAACGCTGAATCTGGTTTACGTTAAAAGCACATCATGAATAAACATTCATACGAGAATTTTATGACACGCGTTCAGACTACAAGCCACCATCACCACCATCATCCTGACTAGTCTTTCAGGCGATGTGTGCTGGAAGACGAAAAGATCTTCCAGAGGTGCATGAACGAGTGATAAAGCCCCCGGAAGATTTCTTTCGGGGGCTTTTTTTTGGACGACAGACAGGAATGATTAAGGGGCAACGACCAATGTTAGACAACAACCGTTTACGCATAGCTATTCAAAAATCTGGCCGACTTAGCGATGACTCACGCGAATTACTGGCCCGTTGCGGCATAAAAATCAACCTGCACACCCAGCGCCTGATTGCGCTGGCGGAAAATATGCCGATTGATATTCTGCGCGTGCGTGACGACGACATCCCGGGACTGGTGATGGACGGCGTGGTAGACCTTGGCATCATCGGTGAAAACGTGCTGGAAGAAGAGCTGCTGACCCGCCGCGCTCAGGGCGAAGACCCGCGCTATTTCACGCTGCACCGTCTGGATTTTGGCGGCTGTCGCTTTTCACTGGCTGTTTCCGTCGACGATCCCTGGGACGGTCCCGCAAGCCTCAACAATAAACGTATCGCGACCTCTTACCCGCACCTGCTTAAGCGCTATCTTGATGGTAAAGGCGTGCAGTTTAAATCCTGTCTGTTAAACGGTTCCGTTGAGGTCGCCCCGCGCGCCGGTCTGGCTGATGCCATTTGCGACCTGGTTTCTACCGGCGCCACGCTTGAAGCTAACGGCCTGCGCGAAGTGGAAGTGATTTATCGCTCCAAAGCCTGCCTGATTCAGCGCGACGGCGAAATGCCCGCCGCCAAACAGCAGCTTATCGATAAGCTGATGACCCGTATTCAGGGCGTGATTCAGGCCCGTGAATCCAAATACATCATGCTGCACGCGCCGAGCGAGCGTCTGGATGAGATTGTCGCCCTGCTGCCGGGCGCCGAACGCCCGACTATTCTGCCGCTGGCGGGCGATAAGCAGCGCGTGGCGATGCACATGGTGAGCAGCGAAACCCTGTTCTGGGAAACCATGGAAAAACTCAAAGCGCTGGGGGCGAGCTCCATTCTGGTGCTGCCAATTGAGAAGATGATGGAGTAAGCCGATGTCGAACTTCAACACGCCGATTTTCTGGAATGAGTGTGATAAAGCTGCGCAGGACGCGCTGCTGATGCGCCCGGCTATTTCCGCCTCAGAAAGCATCACGCTTACCGTGGCGGAGATTCTGAATAACGTGAAGGCCAACGGCGATGCGGCGCTACGCGAGTACAGCGCCAAATTTGATAAGACTGAAGTCCAGCAGTTAAAGGTTACGGAGCAGGAAATTGCCGCCGCCGTCGGGCGTCTCGGTACGAATATTAAAGAAGCGATGGCGGTCGCCGTCGCCAACATCGAAAAATTCCACGTTGCGCAGCAGCTCGCACCGGTAGATGTAGAAACGATGCCGGGCGTGCGCTGCCAGCAGGTTACCCGCCCGGTAGCTTCCGTTGGCCTTTATATTCCAGGCGGCTCTGCGCCGCTGTTTTCTACCGTGTTGATGCTTGCCACTCCGGCGCGTATCGCCGGCTGTAAGAAAGTGGTGCTTTGCTCGCCGCCGCCGATTGCCGACGAAATCCTCTATGCCGCACAGCTTTGCGGCGTGCAGGAAGTGTTTCAGGTTGGCGGAGCGCAGGCCATCGCCGCGCTGGCGCTGGGCACCGAAAGCGTTCCGAAGGTGGACAAAATCTTCGGGCCGGGCAACGCTTTTGTGACCGAAGCAAAACGCCAGGTCAGCCAGCGCCTTGACGGCGCGGCAATTGATATGCCTGCCGGGCCTTCCGAAGTGCTGGTGATAGCAGACGGCGGCGCAACGCCAGATTTTGTGGCATCCGATCTGCTTTCCCAGGCCGAACACGGGCCGGATTCGCAGGTGATTTTGCTCACGCCGGACGCCGCTATGGCGCAGGCGGTAGCCGAAGCCGTCGAACGCCAGCTGGCCGCGCTGCCGCGCGCGCAAACGGCACGCAAAGCGCTGGAAAGCAGCCGCCTGATTGTGGCGCGCGATCTGGAGCAGTGCATTGAGATTTCCAACCAGTACGGCCCTGAACACCTGATTATTCAGACCCGAAACGCCCGTGAACTGGTCGACAGCATTACCAGCGCGGGTTCTGTATTCCTCGGCGACTGGTCACCTGAATCCGCGGGCGATTATGCTTCCGGCACCAACCATGTGCTGCCAACCTATGGCTATACGGCGACCTGCTCAAGCCTTGGCCTGGCCGATTTCCAGAAGCGCATGACCGTGCAGGAACTCACTCCTCAGGGGTTCGCAAGCCTTGCGAAAACCATTGAAACACTGGCCGCCGCCGAGCTGCTGGATGCCCACAAAAACGCCGTGACCCTGCGCGTTGCCGCGCTAAAGGAGATGCAATGAGCATTGAAGAGTTAGCCCGCGAGAACGTTCGCGCCCTGACCCCTTATCAGTCGGCCCGCCGCCTGGGCGGCAACGGCGATGTGTGGCTGAACGCCAATGAATATCCGACCGCCGTTGAATACGACCTGAGCCAGCAATCGCTGAACCGCTATCCGGAATGCCAGCCGAAGCAGGTGATTGAACGTTACGCCGCCTACGCGGGCGTGAAACCGGAACAGGTGCTGGTTAGCCGCGGCGCCGACGAAGGTATTGAACTGCTGATTCGCGCATTCTGCGAGCCGGGCAAAGACGCCGTGCTTTATTGCCCGCCAACCTACGGCATGTACAGCGTGAGCGCAGAAACCTTCGGCGTGGAGTGCCGCACGGTGCAGACGCTGGAAAACTGGCAGCTCGATTTACCGGCCATCGCGGATAACCTTGAAGGCGTAAAAGTGATTTACGTTTGCAGCCCGAACAACCCAACCGGACAGCTTATCAATCCCCAGGATTTTCGTGTTCTGCTGGAAATGGCGCGCGGTAAGGCGCTGGTGGTGGCAGACGAGGCTTATATCGAGTTTTGTCCGCAGGCGACGCTTGCCGGCTGGCTTGAGGAGTATCCACATCTCGTCGTGCTACGCACGCTGTCCAAGGCCTTTGCCCTCGCCGGCCTGCGCTGCGGCTTTACGCTGGCTAACGAAGAGGTTATCAACCTGCTGATGAAGGTGATCGCGCCTTATCCGCTCTCTACGCCCGTTGCGGATATCGCGGCTCAGGCGTTAAGCGCGCAGGGAATAAACGCCATGCGCGAGCGTGTAGCGGAAGTGCTGGCGAACCGGCAGTATCTGATTACGGCCCTGAAGGACGTTGCCTGTGTCGAAGAGGTTTTCGCCTCCGAAACCAACTATGTGCTGGCAAGAATAACCGCCTCAAGCGCGGTATTTAAATCGCTGTGGGATCAGGGCATTATCCTGCGCGATCAGAATAAACAACCATCGTTAAGCGGCTGTCTGCGAATCACCGTGGGCACCCTGCAAGAGTGCGAGCGCGCCATTGTTGCGCTGCGTCAACAACCCGGCCTGACGGCCACGGAGGGCGTGTGAGCCAGAAAATTCTTTTTATCGACCGTGACGGCACCTTGATTTCCGAGCCGCCTGCAGATTTCCAGGTGGATCGCATGGACAAACTCGCATTTGAACCGGCGGTGATCCCTGCTCTGCTGCAGCTGCAAAAAGCGGGCTACAAACTAGTGATGATCACCAATCAGGACGGGCTGGGCACTGCAAGCTTCCCGCAGGCCGATTTTGAAGGCCCGCACAACCTGATGATGCAGGTATTCACCTCCCAGGGGGTGAATTTTGACGATATCCTGATCTGCCCGCATTTACCGGCGGACGAGTGCGACTGCCGCAAGCCGAAAATCGCCATGGTTAAAGGCTATCTGGAAGAAGGCGTGCTGGATAAAGCAAACAGCTATGTGATTGGCGACCGCGCCACCGATATCGAGCTTGCGGAAAATATGGGCATTCAGGGGCTGCGCTATCACGGCGAATCCCTGAGCTGGCCGATGATAAGCGACCGGCTGACCAAACGTGACCGTTATGCCCACGTTGAGCGCGCCACCAAAGAGACGCAGATTGACGTGCAGGTCTGGCTGGATCGCGAAGGCGGCAGCAAGATCAATACCGGCGTCGGCTTCTTCGATCACATGCTGGATCAGATAGCCACGCACGGCGGCTTCCGCATGGAGATCGGCGTAAAAGGCGATCTTTACATCGACGATCACCACACCGTGGAAGACACCGGCCTGGCGCTGGGCGAAGCGCTAAAAATTGCGCTTGGCGACAAGCGCGGCATCACCCGCTTCGGCTTCACGCTGCCGATGGACGAATGCCTGGCGCGCTGCGCGCTGGATATTTCCGGCCGTCCCCATCTTGAATACAAAGCTGAATACAACTTCCAGCGCGTGGGCGATCTCAGCACCGAGATGGTCGAGCACTTCTTCCGTTCGCTCTCTTACACCATGGGTATCACGCTGCACCTGAAGACCAAAGGCAAAAACGACCACCACCGCGTCGAGAGCCTGTTTAAGGTCTTTGGCCGCACGCTGCGCCAGGCCATTCGCGTTGAGGGCGATACGCTACCCTCGTCGAAAGGAGTGTTGTGATGAACGTGGTGATCCTCGATACCGGCTGCGCCAACCTGCTGTCGGTAAAATCATCGATCAGGCGCCTGGGATATGATCCAGTAGTGAGTCGCGATGCAGATATAGTGCTGCACGCGGATAAACTGTTCCTGCCGGGCGTCGGCACCGCACAGGCGGCAATGGATAAACTGCGTGAACGTGAGTTGATTGAGCTGATCCAGGCCTGTACCCAGCCGGTGCTGGGCATTTGTCTTGGCATGCAGATCCTCGGCAGCCACAGCGATGAAAACCAGGGCGTTAAAACGCTGGGGATTATCGACGAGCCCGTGCTGAAAATGACCGACCACGGCCTGCCGCTGCCGCATATGGGCTGGAACCGCGTCTATCCAAAAGCGGGCGACCACTTGTTCCGTGATATTGAAGACGGCGAGTATTTCTACTTCGTGCACAGTTACGCAATGCCGGTATGCGCCAGCACAATTGCGCAGGCGAGCTACGGCGAACCCTTTACCGCGGCCGTGCAAAAAGACAATTTCTACGGCGTGCAGTTCCACCCTGAACGGTCGGGCGCCGCCGGGGCTAAATTGCTCAAGAACTTCCTGGAGATGTAAGCACGATGATTATTCCCGCTCTCGATTTAATTGACGGCAAAGTGGTGCGTCTCCATCAGGGAGATTATGGAAAGCTGCGCGATTACGGCAGCGATCCGCTGCCTCGCCTGCAGGATTATCAGGCCCAGGGCGCAGAGGTGCTGCATCTGGTCGACCTGACCGGCGCTAAAGATCCCGCCAGGCGCCAGATCCCCCTGCTCAAAAAACTGGTGGCTGGAGTAACAATTCCGGTTCAGGTTGGCGGCGGCGTGCGTACCGAAGAAGACGTTGCGGCTCTGCTGGAAGCAGGCGTTGCACGCGTGGTGGTTGGCTCAACGGCGGTGAAATCGCCTGAAGTGGTAAAAGGCTGGTTTACACGTTTTGGCGCCGAAGCGCTGGTGCTGGCGCTGGACGTGCGCATTGATGAACTGGGCAATAAACAAGTTGCGGTCAGCGGCTGGCAGGAGAATTCCGGCGTTTCGCTGGAAGAGCTGGTGGAAACCTATCTGCCGGTGGGGCTAAAACACGTGCTCTGCACGGACATTTCCCGTGACGGAACGCTCGCAGGCTCTAACGTCTCTCTGTATGAAGAAGTCTGCGCGCGCTATCCGCAGATCGCGTTTCAGTCTTCGGGCGGAATTGGCGACATCAACGATATTGCGGCCCTGCGGGGTACCGGCGTGCGCGGCGTGATCGTCGGGCGAGCTTTACTGGAAGGAAAATTCAACGTGGCGGAGGCTATCTCATGCTGGCAAAACGGATAATCCCCTGCCTGGACGTGCGTGACGGCCAGGTCGTCAAAGGCGTGCAGTTTCGCAACCATGAAATCATCGGCGACATCGTGCCGCTGGCAAACCGCTATGCGCAGGAAGGCGCGGATGAACTGGTGTTTTACGATATCACCGCCTCCAGCGACGGGCGCGTTGTGGATAAAAGCTGGGTATCGCGCGTGGCGGAGGTTATCGACATCCCATTCTGCGTGGCGGGCGGCATTAAATCTGTCGACGACGCGGCGAAGATCCTGTCGTTTGGCGCAGATAAGATCTCCATCAACTCCCCCGCTCTGGCCGATCCGGAACTGATTACCCGTCTGGCGGATCGCTTTGGCGTGCAGTGTATTGTGGTCGGCATTGATACCTGGTTTGATAATGACACGGGAAAATATCACGTTAACCAGTACACCGGCGATGAGAACCGCACGCGGGTTACGCAGTGGGAAACTCTGGACTGGGTGGAGGAAGTACAAAAGCGTGGCGCCGGGGAAATCGTGCTCAATATGATGAACCAGGACGGCGTGCGTAATGGCTATGACCTGCAACAGCTACGCAAGGTGCGTGAAGTGTGCCACGTGCCGCTGATTGCTTCAGGCGGCGCAGGCACCATGGAGCATTTCCTGGAAGCCTTCCGCGATGCGGACGTTGACGGTGCGCTGGCAGCTTCCGTATTCCATAAACAGATTATTAATATCGCTGAGCTGAAGATCTATCTGGCACAGCTTGGCGTGGAGATTCGAGTGTGTTAACAGAACAACAGCGCGGCCAGCTTGACTGGGAAAAAACAGACGGCCTGATGCCGGTCATCGTACAGCATGCCGTCTCCGGCGAAGTGTTGATGCTGGGATATATGAACCCCGAAGCGCTGGCCCGGAGCGAGCAAAGCGGTAAGGTCACCTTCTACTCGCGCACCAAACAGCGCCTGTGGACGAAAGGTGAAACCTCCGGCCACTTCCTGAATATAGTGAGCATCACTCCTGACTGCGATAACGACACGCTGCTGGTGCTGGTAAATCCGATTGGCCCGACCTGCCACCTTGGCAACTCCAGCTGCTTCGCTCCGGCTAAACATGACTGGCATTTCCTGTTTGAGCTGGAACAGCTGCTGGCATCGCGCAAGACCGCCGACCCGGAAAGCTCGTATACCGCAAAACTCTACGCCAGCGGCACCAAACGTATCGCGCAGAAAGTGGGTGAAGAAGGCGTGGAAACGGCGCTGGCCGCTACGGTGAATGACCGTCATGAGCTGACTAATGAAGCTTCAGATTTGGTCTATCACCTGCTGGTATTGCTGCAGGATCAGGAATTAGATTTGAGCGCGGTCATTGATAATTTGCGGAAACGGCATAAGTAATTTTTGCCGGATGTAAAAAAGGCCGCTGATGCGGCCTTTTTAAGTTCTGTAGGGTGAATAAGCGTCAGCGTCATCCACCGCATTGGCCGGAATATTACGGCGGATGGCGCTTCGTTTATCCGCCTTACAAAGTGTATTTAACGGAACTAAGCTCTGGTCTTATAATTGCGGATCATATAACGTCCTAACACCACACCAGCACCAATCATCCCGCCCAGCAAGGTCGCCAGTATCAGCGTAATGCCACGTTTAGGACTATCTCTGCGAATAGGTAACGTCGGCTTCATGACATAGCGATAGGCATGGATAGTTTTAGGATCGATTTTCAGATTCTGAATATCAAAGAGATTTTTCCTGGTCTGATAATAAGCTCCCGAAAAGACCAGCGGGCGGGTCGACTCGTTTTTAATCATTGAAGTCAGCGCTTCACTGCCCAGCAGGAACAGGGTGTCCTGAGTTACGTCTGAAGTCTGCTGAACCTGCGGTGAGGCAACTTTGGCTTCGGTGGCAAATTTCAGCGCCTCGCTGATTTGCTTGATACGCAACTCTTTTTGTTCCTGGGCTACCTTTTCCTGCGTTTGCAACGAATCGACAAGCGTAGTGATTTGCAGCTTGATACTGTCGTTAAGGTCAACGCCTAACTCTTCACCAATCTGCTCGTCAACTTGCTGAATATACTGGGCAATTTTAGTTTGCGCTTCTTCAGGCGAGCCACCTACGTAGGATATTTTGAGCGGAAGCTGTTGACCTTGTACAGCAGGCGCGATTGTTAGCTTTTCCGGTTCATCAAGATTAAACAAAGTTTCGGACAATGCTGACATTGAAGAACTGAAGCGTCCTACAACACGATTTTGCACATCTGTAAGGTTAGGTGCACCATTGCCATAAATAACGTTTAGTGCATTGTTGTAAGTTGCTATTTGAGCAGCATCCGGCTGAGTAATCACCGCTGTAGAGGTCCATTTCTCTTTGGCGACAAATAGGTAAATTACTGCAAGGAAGATAGCCAAAGCGGTAAAAGCAATAATTGTTAACTTCTCTTTCCATAGCTGTATAAAAAGATCAATTAAATCAACTTCTTCTGATTTAGTTTCAATGTGTTGTCGCGCCACATTATTGTTATCTTGCTTCATGATTATCCTAAGAGAAATAGTTCATAAAATGCGATGACTTTCGCCGGGTTAAGTATAATCGGATAACAGCAAAATTACCTGGGAAGAAGTAAGGATTTTTCTCAGAATAGCCTGAAAAAAATTGTTGAAAATGTGAGCTTTAGCATAGCTTTAACTTTTTAAAAAAGTCAACGGCCTGTCAAAAATCAATCAGGCGCTCAAGTTAAGCGCCTGCGAAAAATATAATGTTGCTTTTATGATAAATAGCAAATTTAGAGCTTAATTTAAGCTAAATAATCCAGCCAACTTAGCTTATTGCTTACTTATTTTATGACCAGTTGCATCAGATATTGGCCATATGAAGTTTTTTCCATAGTCCTGGCGCTATCAAGTACCTGGTCCGCAGACATCCATCCCTTGCGCCAGGCAATTTCTTCAAGACAGGCGACTTTGAAGCCCTGACGCTTTTCAATGGTATGAACAAACTGCGAGGCTTCAATCAGGCTGTCATGCGTACCGGTGTCAAGCCAGGCGAAACCACGGCCGAGCAGTTCAACGGTGAGCTCATCCATCTCCAGATACATTTGATTAATACTTGTGATTTCGAGCTCATTTCGCTCTGAGGGTTTAACCTGCTTAGCTAAATCGACAACTTTATTATCATAAAAATAAAGTCCGGTAACTGCCCAGTTAGATTTTGGCTCCGCTGGCTTTTCTTCAATAGAGAGCGCGCGATAATTTTCATCAAATTCAACCACGCCAAAACGCTGCGGCGACATCACCTGGTAGCCGAAAACGGTCGCCCCATTTTGTCGACTGGCAACCGTCTCAAGTTTGCTGCCAAAACCCTGGCCAAAGAAGATATTGTCCCCCAGCACCAGGGCGCAGCTCTCGCCATTAATAAACGCTTCGCCAATGATGAAAGCCTGCGCCAGACCTTCCGGACGCGCCTGGATTTCATAGCTAAGATTGATGCCTAAATGGTTGCCGTCACCCAGCAAACGCTGGAACGAAGGAAGATCCTCAAGCGTAGTGATCAGTAAAATATCGCGTATCCCTGCCAGCATAAGCACCGAGATCGGATAGTAAATCATGGGCTTATCATAGATGGGCAAGAGTTGTTTTGAGACGCCGCGTGTGATTGGATAGAGCCGCGTGCCTGACCCCCCCGCCAGAATGATCCCCTTCATATTCAATCCTTATCTTCTTTATTAACTACTGAGTCCTAAACGTTGCCTGGAATACGAACCGTCTTTAACCCGTTGCCACCATGACTCATTCGCGAGATACCATTCAACCGTTTTTCTGATGCCGCTTTCAAAGGTTTCGCTCGGTTTCCAGCCAAGCTCCCGTTCGATTTTAGAAGCATCAATAGCATAGCGCAGATCGTGGCCCGGACGATCCGTTACATACGTAATCAACTCTTCAAAATGATTAATTTGCGTGGGCTTAATCACCACTATTTCATCCAGCAGACGGCAAATGGTCTTCACAACATCAATGTTCTTGCGCTCGTTATGCCCACCAATATTGTAGGTCTCACCCGGTTTGCCTTCGGTGACAACCTTATAAAGCGCACGGGCATGATCTTCAACGTACAGCCAGTCACGGATCTGGCGACCATCGCCGTAGACAGGCAACGGCTTACCTTCCAGGGCATTGAGAATAACTAAAGGGATCAGTTTTTCAGGAAAGTGGTAAGGCCCATAGTTATTGGAGCAATTGGTCACGATAGTCGGCATGCCGTAGGTACGCAGCCAGGCGCGAACCAGGTGATCGCTGGAAGCTTTTGAGGCGGAGTAAGGGCTGCTCGGCGCATAAGGTGTCGTCTCGGTAAACAGCGACTCGGTATCATGCAGATCACCATAAACCTCATCAGTAGAAATATGATGGAAGCGAAAGGCTTCTTTGGCCGGTGATGCCAGCTTATTCCAGTAATGTCGCGCTGCTTCCAGAAGAACATAGGTTCCGACAATGTTTGTTTCAATAAAGGCCGCAGGCCCATCAATTGAACGATCAACGTGGCTTTCAGCCGCAAGGTGCATCACCGCATCCGGCTGAAACTCCTCAAAGACCTTATCTAATGCGGCCCTGTCACAGATATCAATTTGGCGAAATGAATACCGGGCGTTACTGGCGACAGGAGCGAGGGAATCAATATTTCCGGCATAGGTCAGTTTATCAATGACCATAACTTCGTCACTGGTTGCGTCAATAACGTGGCGAACTACGGCAGAACCGATAAAGCCTGCACCGCCGGTTACGATAATTTTCATAAAGCCTCAAACAATGCGAATCTGCATATCCTGCCTTTATTACTTTCGGCAGTAAGAAAGTAAAAGCAAATTTATACGTAGATTAAAAAGAAAAAACCAGTGGGAAGCAATCCCCCACTGGTTTCAAATTACACAATAACTTGCTGCAAAAATTATTTTTCCATCCACTCGGTATGGAATACGCCTTCTTTATCCGTACGCTTATAAGTATGCGCACCGAAGTAGTCGCGCTGCGCCTGAATCAGGTTTGCAGGCAGGACTGCCGAGCGGTAGCTATCGTAGTAAGAGATAGCCGCGGAGAAAGTAGGCGTTGGAATGCCATTCTGCACCGCATAAGAAACCACATCGCGCAGCGCTTGCTGATATTCGTCTGCGATTTTCTTAAAGTAAGGTGCCAGCAGCAGGTTAGCAATAGCTGGGTTTTCTGCATAGGCATCAGTGATTTTCTGCAGGAACTGAGCACGGATAATACAGCCCGCACGGAAGATTTTTGCAATCTCACCGTAGTTCAGATCCCAGTTGTTCTCTTCTGACGCAGCACGCAGTTGGGAGAAGCCCTGCGCGTAAGAAACGATTTTACCCAGATACAGCGCACGACGAACTTTCTCAGCGAACTCGGTTTTATCACCAGTAAATGGCTTAGCCTGGGGGCCGCTCAGCACTTTAGAAGCGGCGACACGCTGCTCTTTCAAAGAGGAAATATAGCGCGCGAAAACAGACTCGGTGATAAGAGAGAGTGGTTCGCCAAGATCCAGCGAGCTCTGGCTGGTCCATTTGCCGGTACCTTTGTTGGCCGCTTCATCAAGGATCACATCGACCAGGTATTTACCTTCTTCATCTTTTTTAGTGAAGATGTCTTTGGTGATGTCGATGAGGTAGCTGCTCAGCTCACCTTTATTCCATTCGGTAAAGGTAGTCGCCAGCTCTTCGTTGGAGAGATTCAGGCCGTTTTTAAGCAGTGAATAAGCTTCGGCGATTAACTGCATGTCGCCGTATTCGATACCGTTGTGCACCATCTTCACGTAGTGACCTGCGCCATCCGCACCGATATAGGTCACGCAAGGTTCGCCATCTTCAGCAACCGCTGCGATTTGCTTAAGAATTGGAGCAACTAATTCGTAAGCTTCTTTCTGACCGCCGGGCATGATGGATGGCCCCTTCAAAGCGCCCTCTTCGCCGCCAGAGACACCGGTACCGATAAAGTTGAAGCCTTCCGCAGACAGCTCACGGTTACGACGAATGGTATCCAGGAAGAAGGTGTTGCCACCGTCGATCAGAATGTCGCCCTTCTCAAGATATGGCTTGAGGGAATCGATGGTTTTATCAGTCGCTTCGCCCGCCTTCACCATCAACAGGATACGGCGAGGAGTTTCCAGGGATTCCACAAACTCTTGTACCGTATAGTAAGGAACCAGCTTCTTGCCCGGGTTCTCAGCGATAACTTCTTCAGTCTTGTCGCCGGAGCGGTTGAACACGGAAACGGTATAGCCACGGCTTTCGATGTTCAGCGCCAGATTGCGCCCCATCACGGCCATACCAACGACGCCGATCTGCTGTTTGGACATTACATACTCCTGTCTTAAGGATAGTAGCTGTGCTGTAGTACACAGCATTAATGTAGTTTCGATGTTAACTCAGGATTGGCAGGCATGAATAGCTTTTGCTGATCTATGTCACACTGATTGTATAAATCATAGAATGTCTGCTACCGCGACAAAAGAGATAACTCTCGTAAGGGCAGTAACGTTTCACCAATGCTATCTTTGCTGTATTCATTATTCAGATCCCTTAGCAGCCTGGAACAGGCTGAGGGTAGACGCTGTGTCATTTGAATAGGAATAACCTCTTAAAGCAACGGTGGCCATTTTTTATCACCTGGTATCACATGCTGAGTCATTGAATATGATGTCTGCATAATGCTTTGCGAGCTGTTTATAATTTCTGTTATTTAAAATCCACTCTCGCCCTCTAAGCCCCATCTCATTCCTTGATTCCTGAGACATATCTTTTAATAAAAGAATCTTGTCTATGACGGCCTGAGTGTTTTCAGCCGGAACAAAAAAACCAGATTCAGCTTCACTAACCATCGATTGATAACCGCTATAAGAAGCAATAATCGGCCTCGCTGCGATCATATAATCGATCAGCTTATTTAAAGACTGACCATAATCCCACACTTTAGAATTGAAAGCGGCAAGATAAAGCACATCCGCATGACGCAACACTGATTGCACCATGAGTCGAGGGATTTTTGGCATAAAGCTTATATTTTTACAATGCGAATAGCGACTCATATACTGTGACCTTAGAGCACCATCACCAATTATGATAAATTGGATATCGTTATGATCAATTAATTTTTCTGCTGTTGAAAACAAAGTATCTAACGCATTGGTAATACCAACGGTACCTGCATAAACAATATGAAACTTTCCTTTATGGAAAAATTTATTTAATTCATTTTCATCAATGTCCCTTTGAACAGAAAGCACATCAGGATCGAACCCCATGGGTACGCAGTGCGTTGGTTTAGCATAGCCCAAGACATGATGAACGTGCTCACCTAAATTAGGCATGGTGCCAACAATTGCATCTGCCGTTTTATAGGCAAAATGCTCAAGTTTCGCTAAAAGCATGACAAAAGGGTTAGAAGGGCTAAAACCACCTTCTTCTATTATTGTTAGTGGCCAAATATCTCGTACCTCAAGCACCAATTTGCATTTATATTTGCGACGTAATAAATAGCCATTAATAATGCTCATGAGCGACAAACTAGAAACGATCACCGCATCAGGTCGACTGATTTGTTTCTTCGGTAGCTTAAAGACTAGCCATTCAAAGTGAAACCAGCTAATAACACGTTTTATTGATTTAGGGATCTCATATTTATAAGTCTTGAGCCAATAAATAACGAGATTTTCTCTTTGATCCTTCTCAACTGGTAAGGTACGTACCGCGACGTCATATACAGAATTAGAATCAGAGGCTATTACCGTGACATCATATCCTAATTTACCGAGCTCATTAGTTAAAAACCAATCACGGCCACCTGCAGAGTTTTTAGTTTGCGGCGAGTAATACTTAGAAATATACCAAATACTCTTACTCATGATGACCTTCGTATAACTTGGGGATATTATTAATTACTTTAATAACATCAGAGAAATCCATATCAAGAGCATCCAAATACCAGCGAATATTTTCGTAACGTGGTTGGTTCTCATCCTCAACTAGACGTAATGCTTCTTCTCTTGTTATCTGTCCTTCACGAATTTGGTTGCTGCGGAAAGTATCGTGTTCCGTAAAACCTGCAACGATATAATAAATGTAGTTATAAAATGCGGCAGTACCATCCCCAATTCGCCAGGTAGTACTGGTATCTACAGCGGTTTCCCAATCATATTGATTAATTAAAGTGTCATCGATTAATTTCTCATCCCAACGCCAATAATCAAAGATATGATAATAATCTTTTTTCTCTGTAAAGCTACGATAATATTCGCCAGAAAGAGTATCCCACAGGGAACTATTGAAATAGCCCGGGCTTTGCAGCATAGCTTTAAATCTGAGCTTTTGATATTCAAGCTGTTTTTGCCAGCCATGACTATATACCCGCTCTTCCGCAAAATCAGGTGGTACACCTAAAAATCCGGATTTGAAATGCGTAACTTCGAGCGGATTGACACCCCAAAGGTTGAGATCGATACCGGTTTGTTTTTTTACCGCTTCAACATGACGGAAAAAATGTTTATCGCCTGCAGTTAAAATACTGATCATGCCAAGATGAGGGGATTTCAACCACGCCTTAAGATTGGTTGCAATATTGCGTCTTTTTTTGGCTATATCATCCGCGATAATGATATTTTCAACACCTAACTCGGCACACATTCTGCTGATATTTCGGCGTCCTAAATCAGTCACCATACCCCAGTCATAAGTATAAGTAACCGGCTTCATCTCGAGTTCTTTTACAATAAGATGCAGGCCATAACAACTATCACGGCCACCAGAGAAAGGTACAATACAATCTAATTGCCCGTTTCGGCGATAAGGTTTTACCAGCTCAAATATCTCTTCTTTAGGCTTTGGGTTATTTCTTGGTTTGTAGTTATTACAGTAATTACAAACACCATTAGCATCAAAAGAAATATATGGCATCGTTTCAGGAAGAATACATTTAGTACAACGGCGTAAGTTAGGCCGTGGATATTCGAGCAGGTCAATTTCCGACTGAATTTTTACAAACTTAGGAATCAGATTTATTTTACGGGAATTATTATCCTTAACAATAAATTTTTCTGCTAAAGGAATGTCCAACACTACTTCTTCATTAATGATTTGTCTAATACCGCTACAGCCAAGTTTTGTTAACGGGTATTGTTCTGAAGAAAAGTAAAAAGCTTCTCCTTTATTACCAACGTACAGACTACCATTATTTGAAAAAAGGATCGCTTTCCCTAATTTAGGAACAACTATTGCTGTAGCAACAACACCCTTGCACAGTGACAGAACTTTATCAGCCAGACCTTCAACTGCACCCGTTTCATCTATATGACGTTCAACGATAGCAGCAATGATCTCGGTGTCGATTTCTTGTCTGCGTTCAAGAGACAGTTCTGACCATAGTGATTCATGATTCACAACGATGCCGTTGTGAATAACACCAACATCACCACGGATAACAGGTTGGTTATCAGCAAGACCATTTGTAATCAGGCGGCTATGACCCAGGGCAACAGATGAGTTTGCAACACTAACCCCTGCCATCAGTTTTTTAATATCATAATCTGCACGATAAACTTTATAACTGCCATGTGAATTCATAATAAGACCGCTTGAATCACGACCACGCTGTCTCGCGTGTTCGGCAAGCAGTTTGAGTTCAGATAATTCCACAGTCTTCTTAGAAATAATGCCAAAAATACCACACATATATAAACCCTATTAAATCAATGCTTGAACTATAGCCATAGAAGCGTGACCGCCACCATAAAGTTGGTGTGGATCCTGTATTTTTCGCCCGATATTGCGAGTAGCGGAACTGATAATTTTAGACGTATCAGCCCCTACCAATTCATTGGCACCTATTTCGATGAGTTCAACCCATTCAGTTTGATCACGCATCGTCACACAGGCTTTACCAAAGAAAAATGCTTCTTTCTGAACGCCACCGCTATCTGTAACAACCAGGCTACATGATTTAAGCAGCCATATCATCTCAAAATAACCTACCGGGTCAATTACCTGAACGTCAAGTTGCAAACCCTGTTCAGCGATCAATTTCCGAGTGCGGGGATGAAGCGGTAGCACGACGGGAGCAACCAAAGTATGCAAGCTATTCAACGCAGAAATAATCTGTGCCAGACGCTGTGGGCTATCTGTATTTTCCGCACGATGCAGAGTAGCTAAAATGAACTGTTCAGGCAAATTGGCTTTTGGTGATATTGCGTTCTGGGAAAAGAATAAAGCAGCATCCTGCATCACATCGCCCACTTGCAATATTTTTGCTGTTTTATTTGAGAACCCCTCATTATACAGGTTTTTTACTGCTGTATCTGTTGGACAAAACAAAAAATCACTTAGTTGATCCGTGAGAATACGGTTAATTTCTTCGGGCATCATCATATTAAAACTGCGTAGTCCAGCTTCAATATGTGCGACAGGAATATGTAATTTGGCAGCCGCAAGCGCCCCTGCTAAAGTGGAATTCGTGTCACCATAAACTAGTACTCTTTCAGGCTTATGCTGTAATAATGCGCGTTCGATCTCTACCAGCATCCTTCCTGTCATTTCACCATGGCTGCCACCATGAATATCAAGTTGAATATCTGGTTTGGGTATTCCAAGCTGGTTAAAGAAAACATCTGACATATTGGCATCGAAATGCTGCCCAGTATGCAACATAATTTCATTAAGACCCGATGTTTGCGCTATTGCTCGCGATACAACGCTGGCTTTGATGAATTGAGGGCGAGCTCCGACTATAGTTAAAATATTCTGCATAATTTTTTCATCTAAGTAGTGATTGGTAAAAAGAAAGCAATTTACGCTCTTCAATTGTCCAGTTATATTTTTCTTGTACAGCCTGTTGGCCATTGCGTCCCATTTGTTCAGCTTCTTTAGGATGAGTTACTAAATAATCTATGGCTTCGGCGATAGAAACTGGATTTAGTGGATCGACACATAATCCGCACTGATTACCTTTAATAATTTGTTGCCAAAGAGGAAAATTGGAACCAATAACTGGCACACCTGAGCTCATATACTCAAACATTTTATTAGGTTGTGCATCAATGTGATTTGGCGAGGGTAAAAAAGTTACTAAACCAGCCACACATCGAGATAACAGTACCCTGACTCCCTCACGATCAATAAATCCAAGAGAATCGACATATGTCCAACCACTATCAGAATGAGCAGCCTTTTCAACGGCGCTTTCACTAAATTGTCCGGCTAATTGCAGTCTGGCTTTTGACTGGGTAATTCCCATAGCTTGAACAACTTGTAAAATACCTCGGATTTGTCCAATCCCACCAACATAGGCAATATGATCTCGTTTATTTGACCAATCGGTACCGTTTGTTGAACCTAATTCACCTAATAATGGATAGTTATTAATATCAACTGAAGTTATTCCCAAACTTAAATATTTATCTCTAATAACAGGCGTGGCTGAAATAACGGCATCTAATTTTTTACAGGCCCAGCGCTCATAGATAGCAAAGCTTTTTGATAATAGCCATTTTGCAGGCTTGTTCAAGTAAGGTTTACCGAGAAGTTGTTTAGGAACATCCTCATGAGCGTCAAATATAACAGTCTTGCCCATTTTTTTCAATTTTATGCCAATTGGGATTAATTCAGGATCATGTATATGGTAAATATCTGCCTTTAGTTCCACAGCCTTTTCCAAAACCCGCCAAGGGGCTCTGCGAATTCGGTCGAAGCGACCATTAGATGGTCCGACATCATAAATGTTCACACCACCTTTCTTTTCATCACCTAGACCATCTGCCACTACTAAATAAACAACATAGCCATGCACTGCCAGTGAGCAACATTGTTTTAAGTATATACGTGTATCAAACCGCGGATGAGCTGAGGTTAGATGGGCTACAATTAACTTAGACATCATTATTTCTCTAGTAAATTTTAAGGAGATGTTTTCCCACTTCGTGGAATGATCATGTATAGAACAATTAATAAAAGCAGCCCGTGAGTTAGCAAAGCAGTTATAAAATCCGTAGATGTTGTAATAGAAAACATAACTACAAATGAAGAGCTTATTACAAATCGCTTTCCTATATATTTCGATAAAGATTCCAGGAAGGATATTAATAACCCCAGGAGAATTGAATATAGTATTACTCCGAACCATCTAGCGTTCGCAAATCCGCTTCCTATAAATCCTGTATTAGCAGACATATCTGGCTGGCCAAAATACTGTGCACCAATAAGATTTACCATTTTGAGATCATAAGGATTATTAACTAAACCGAAAGTTAATTTGCTCTCACTCCAATAGTAAGGCTCATGTATAGAAAAAAACTCAACGTAGTAATTATTCAATAGCATAGGCAGAAGTATCGCTCGTCTTGAAGAGAAACTTCCTATAATGCCAAAGCCCATACCGGGATAAATATCACTTAAATAAAAATCGACGATAGCAATAAACAAAACCGAGATTAACAGAGTATAATAATACACCCCCCACTTCCTTGCCCCAGAGAATAAATAAATCCCAAAGGTTAAAAAAGGGTAAAGCAACGGTGATTTATGTGCAGTAAAACCAAAAATAAGAATGGAAAATACAAACCCTGCGTATAAGAAAAAATATCTTTTATATATGATTGATAACACCATCATTATCGGTATGAAAATTTTACTAGTTGCAGGGGAAAGATAACCAAATATAGAAGGGAGCGCGTCGCCTGCAGATTTCCTAAACTCGTAAACCTTCAAAATATTAAGGTTAAATCCTGACATACCGATAAAGTAGACATAAGAAAAAATAGTGAATAAAGCAATCAAAAACAGAAACCAAAGCAATTGATGTCTATTTAAAGTGAACAGTTTAAATGAAGCTAGCTTTACTTTAGATGAAATAATAAATACTATAAAAATAGAAACTATTGTAACGAAAAAGAATAATGTTGTTGCAACCCCTACACTATAAAGCACAAGTGATGGAATTAATAATAAAGCCATAATCACTTGGTGGTAAAAACCAACTACACCTTCGACTTTAGATAAGAAGAAATATAAAATAATAAAGATACAAGCAATCAGAGTTCTTTCCCAAGAAAAATCACTTATAAATCCCATATACGAAAATAAAGGAGATACGAATGATTCATACAGAAACAACAATAAAACAAAATAAAGTAGTGTTAGTGGGAAGATAGATATTTTACAAGAAACCTTCATTATTATAACCCTATAATTATTGTTGCGCTTGTATGTTATTATTCCGTAGGACTTTTAGAACAACATAAAAATATATAAGATAAAAAACCACCCCACTTAGCGCATATAACTCAACCACATACTCTTTAAATAGGAAAAAACCAAGATATACACTAGACACTCTTAAGCAAACACCAAAAACTTGTAATAATAACGCTACTTTTTGTGCGTTTACGATATGTAGTGTCATTGAAACAGGAGATACAATAAATTGCATTAGGAACCATGGCGCCATCCAACTAATTATAGTGCCAGCTCGGGCCCAACTTTCACCAAAAATCAAAGGAACAAAAAATGGAGCTAATATAGCAACTGCTAATATTGGCAACACGCCAACCTTGAAGAGTGAACCTACTGTTTTGATAGTAAAAGCCTTCAGCTCACCATTATAGGCTCTGGCAGGTGCTTCCGAGAGAAATACCTGAGCAACAGCACCTCCAATTAAACTCATAGGCGCTGACAGCAAGCGTATTGCTAACATCAAGTAACCAGCCTCACTTCCAATAGAATAAGTAGCAATCAGGATAATTGGTAGTTGCATGCCTGCAGAGTTGGCCAAGGCCTCCCAAGTAGAATATTTTGGAAATTTATCATAAGCCCTAAATGTGTTTATAAGGTTATTAAATTTTATTTGGTGAAAGAAGTGATTAGCATCTTTTAAAAAACGTATGCCCAAACCAACCACCCCAGCCCCAGCCTGAAACAAAGACCCCAGCAATAATCCTAAAGGAGAGATGCCCAAAAAACCAAGACCCAACTGTGTAAACGCGCAACTCAGAGACTGACCAATTCTGGTTCTTGCAACCTGATTAAAGTTTTTTTGTCGTGTCGCCCAGTATTGAAATGCAGCATAACTACCCGAGAAAAATATCCCGAGGGGAATCATCCACAAAAATCCTTCTAATTTATTACTACTTAGCTGGGTAATCTGTTCATTAAAAATTAAAATAATTAATCCGGAAATGGCCGTGATACAGCAAGTACTTGTCAATGCTAAAAATACTAGCTCGAACGCCTCTTTATTATTTTTGGAAATAGGTATTGCTATTTCAAATCGAAGACAAGCAATGACTGAAAAAATTGACAATATCGCAGAATACATCGCAAAAACTGAAAATCCCTCGGGAGAATACACCCTTGTTAAGATCGGTGATATACCAATAGGAATAATTTGAGCTAAAGCTGTACCGGTCATCAAAGTCAAAACATTTTTTGCAAACTTCGACTTAGATAATAACTTTTTAATCATTATTTATTATCCTTGCAAAAAAAGGTTTTGCTTTTTCAGCATAAAGCTTACTTCCAATTTCATTAAGATGACTATTGTCAAAATACATTAATTCCCCATTATATGTGGGTGCCTTCATAAAAAGAGAGAGAGACGACAAATCAATTATCTTCGCATTACTATACTTACTAACTATAGTACGCAAATCCTCATTGGTTCTAATGTAATCTTTATTAATTCCTGCTTGTGACGGTATTCCAATATATTGCAGACGCTGATTTCGAAGTGGACTGGTATTTAATAATGGCACTTGTGTCAAAATCACAATTTTTTTCCGTTTTTGCTGTATGTCATCTAAAAAAAGTGATAGTACATGCGGAAATTTTTTACTTGAGAACTGATAATTCCAGGCTCCAGCCAGAATAATAAACTGGCTTTTATCATAAAACTTTCTTGCTATTTCTATCTGATTAATACATGATTTCTGCGCCCAATAAGGTAATCGCTGATAATCAAAACTAGGGATGGTCACACAACTGCTGGCAGTTATAACTCTTGCTCTAAAACCAAGCTCCTTACCCAGATAATCAAAGAACTTATTAAGCATTGCTGCATGTGAATCACCCAGTACTAGCACTTCATGTTTACTGGTGAGGTCACCTCTAAGACATTCCTTCACTATTTGACCATGACAAATCGTCGCGGGATCTGCATAGCGCTGGTACTCAATCGATAATTTAGGCGGTGTAAAAATTTGATTAATATACTTTGCAACCGGCATTAAGATGCTCGTCCCTCCGACCAAAACTGCCCCAGCTAAAAATCCTTTTCTTATGGTAAATTCAGTGCGATATGGCACTTCGATTAAGTAATATGAAAACCATGAAATAGTAACCGTTAATATAATGAACAAAAAGCTAAAACTTGAATTTAATATATAAGTACCACTGCAATACCTCAAAAGAGCCAATACAGGCCAATGCCAAAGGTATAGAGAATAAGAAAGAGCTCCAATCCAAACTAACCACGGGTGCGATAAAAAGTGGTTGACATAACTCTTCTTTACACAGAATAGAATTAAAATAACACCCAGAACAGGAAATAATGATGCAATGCCGGGAAAAGGTCCTAACATGGGCTGTAGAAAAACTGCCATGATCACCAGAAATAAGCCGACGCAATTTAACTGTTTTTTAACAAATGGCTTTTGCTTTGTACTTATCAGATACAATGCGGTGAGAGAACCAGCAAAAAACTCAGGTAGTCTTGCAGCTAAACTATAATAAGTAGCCTGTTCCGCTCCTACTGCACGTAATTGATATTCTGCAAGTATAATAAATACAATAAAAAACGCCCATAATACTACTTTAAGAATACGTACAGGCAACAATAATATTAAAAATGGTATAATCAGGTAAAATTGTATTTCAACTGCCAATGACCAAGTATGCAATAATGGCTGTTCATGAGTAGCAGGTGAAAAATAGTCTCCAAAGGTAGAGAAATAGCTATTACTATTAAACCATATGGCTTTTTTAAGACCAACCAGGAATTCGGTAAAGTCTGATGGTAAAAATACTATTGCAGTAAATACGCCGATAAAAACCAGCATAAAAAAATATGCGGGAAAAATTCTTTTAATTCGACTTAAATAAAAATACTGTATAGCATTAAGAAGTTGATAATCAGCCTTTTGTTTCTTATCGATTAAGATACTAGTGATAAGAAAACCTGAGAGAACAAAAAAAATATCTACACCAACAAATCCGCCCGGTAGCCAGGCAGGATTGTAGTGAAACACGATCACAGCTAATACCGCGATCGCTCTTAATCCCTGAACATCAGGGCGATAAGTCAAACTCATTCCTGGAAAGCTCGCACTACCCGCAATTGTTCTTCCTCTGTAATGTAAGGATGCATTGGTAAACTAATCACTTCTTCAGAAATCTTATCGCCGTTGTGCAGCGTAACGCTGGCATCGGCTACAGCAGGTTGTTTATTTAATGGGATCGGGTAATGAACGGCTGTTGGAATACCTGCTTGCTGGAGCTTCTGTTGAATTTGACTGCGATTCTTAACCAGGATCGTATATTGCGCCCATGAAGAGACGTTATGTGCTTCTACAAACGGCGTGGTAGTAATACCTGCATCGTTGAGTAGCTGGGTATAACGTGCCGCAGCCTGATTACGAAGCTGTATTTCTTCTTCAAAAATAGCTAGCTTAGGCAAAAGAATTGCAGCCTGAAGAGTATCCAGGCGACTGTTGACTCCGACACGGATATGATGATAGCGGCGGTCTTGACCGTGACGTGCAATCTGACGGAGCACAGTGGCAAGTTCATCATCATTGGTAAAAATGGCTCCGCCGTCGCCATAGCATCCCAATGGCTTACTAGGAAAGAAACTGGTGCAGGAAACGGTTGTCAGATTACATGAACGCTTTCCTTTATAGCTTGCACCAAAGCTTTGAGCTGCATCTTCAATTACTGGAATGCCATATTTATCAGCAATTGCATTAATGGCATCATAATCAGCGCATTGCCCATAGAGACTTACAGGAATGATTGCCTTGGTTCTTGGCGTAATGGCTGCTTCAAGCTTTTCTGGATCGAGATTATAAGTTTTAGGGCAAACATCAACATATACCGGCTTGGCCCCGAGCAGTGCCACCGTTTCAGCCGTTGCAATATAGGTAAAACCAGGAGTGATCACCTCATCACCAGGGCCAATTCCAAAGGCCATTTGCACTATTTGAAGAGCATCAGTGCCATTTGCAACGCTAATACAATGTTTAGCACCGGTAAATTCTGCAAGTTTTCCTTCTAGCTCGGCTACTTCTGGCCCCAAAATATAATGACCATGCTCAAGTACTTTTTGTATGGCAGCATCAAGTTGTTCTTTAATACGAGCCTGCTGAACCACCAAGTCAATAAATTGCATATCCACACCCAATATTTTTATTAATTAAAGTTTTTTTAGTTGTTTGCCATCAAGATGATAAACACAACCTGTATGTGGGCAGGTTACTTGTCCCTGTCCTTCAACGGGCAAATCAAGCTGCTCACCAAACTCGCTCATCCAGCCAATTTGTTTTGCAGGCACTCCAACCATTAAGGCGTAGGCCGGTACATCTTTATTAATTACGGCACCCGCACCAATAAATGCATATTCGCCAATCGTCACTCCGCAAACAATAGTACAGTTGGCGCCTAACGTGGCGCCTTTATTAACCTGTGTATCTCGATATTGGTCCTTTCGTTCAATTAATGAACGCGGGTTATATACATTGGTAAAAACCATACTAGGGCCACAAAAAACACCCTCAGCTAAATAAACGTTATCGTAAACAGAAACGTTATTCTGGACTTTACAATGATCCCCAATTTTCACTTTATTGCCGACAAAAACATTCTGTCCAAGTGAAACTCCAGCACCAATCTCTGCTCCACCACAAACGTGGGCAAAATGCCATACGCGCGAACCGTCGCCTATTTTGGCACCTTCATCAACGATGGCCGAATCATGCTTATAATAACTCATTTCATAACTCCAAACTGAGCATAAAAAGAACTCGAAATGGTATTTTCACCATCTCGAGTTATAAAGACGAATCAAATTTTTAGAGACGAATGTCCGACTCACCGATTGGTAAGACATATTTAACGTCATAAAGCACATGTTCTTGCTTACCTAGCGCCCGAATTGCAGCCGCTCCCATATTCTTTGTATCACTATGATCAACTGCAAGGATGATTGCATCGTATTTGCCTTGCTGCGGCTGCTCAATTAAATTAATACCGTACTCGTGAGTAACTTCAAGAGGAGAGGCCCAACTATCATAAACATCAACATCCATATTAAACTCTTTGAGCTCTTTAATAATATCAATGATCTTGGTATTTCGTACGTCAGGGCAATCTCCTTTGAAAGTAAAGCCCATTACTAATACCTTTGCTTCATCAATGTTTATCTTTTTACGCGCCATGTGCTTAACTAATTGTGTCGCAACGTATTCGCCCATACCATCATTGATTCGACGCCCGGCTAATATAACTTCTGGACGATAGCCAGCTTCTTGTGCCTTGTGGGTCAGATAATATGGATCGACACTGATGCAGTGACCACCAACCAAACCGGGTTTAAATGGCAAAAAATTCCATTTTGTTCCCGCCGCTTTCAAGACCTCTTCTGTATCAATACTTAGCCTATTAAATATTTTCGCAAATTCATTTATAACGGCAATATTGAGATCGCGCTGGGTATTTTCAATTACTTTTGCAGCTTCTGCTACACGAATGGATGATGCTCTATGAGTTCCAACAGTAATAATCTCACGGTATACTTGATCAACAAAATCAGCCACTTCAGTGTTTGATCCAGAGGTAATCTTAACAATAGTGGTCAGACGATTTACCTTGTCACCTGGGTTGATTCTCTCTGGACTATATCCAGCAAAGAAATCCTGGTTAAACTTTAAACCAGAGAACTTCTCAATAATGGGTAAACAAACTTCCTCTGTAGCACCTGGATATACCGTTGATTCAAATACAACTATATCCCCTCGCTTAACAACTTTAGCAAGCGTTTCAGAAGCCTTAACTAATGGGGTAAGATCTGGGGTTTTATCATCAGTAATTGGTGTGGGAACTGTGACGATATAAAAATTACAATGCTTTATACCTTCAAGACTATCGGTAAAAACGAGATGTTTAGCTTCAGCTAGTTCCTTCGATTCACATTCTAAAGTTGAATCTTTACCTTCTCGCAACTCACTTACTCGTGCGCTTTTGATATCAAATCCGACTGTAGGGAATTTTTTCCCAAACTCAACAGCTAAAGGCAGACCGACGTAACCTAAACCCACAACACCTATTTTCAAATCATTGAGATTCATAAATGACCTATTATATATTTAATGGTAAACCAACTTCTTTTCTATCCCTGGCGGAACGATAGATAGATATCAACAATTCAAGTGACTTTAATCCTTCACGGCCATCAGTCTCTGGTTCCGCTTTACCGCGTAAAACATCTGCCACATTTTGGAAATATGGTGGATGACCAAAGCCATATACAGATGTGGTCTCATAATTAGCCGACTCGATTTGCGCATCATAGTCTTTAGGTTCAGAAAACGTCCATTGCTGGATATCATTGACGGCAACGCCACCAATACGGACAGTACCTTTTTCACCAAGAATAGTAATAGATCCTTCTAGATTTTTAGGGTATGTGCACATTGTTACAGCCATTGAACCCAGTGCACCATTGCGCCATTTGAAGTTTACAACCCCAGTATCCTCAACTTCGATCTCACGGTGAGTAGAAAGCATTGAGTGCACCGTTTCAACTGGCCCAATCAACCAATGCATCAGATCTACATAGTGAGTTGCCTGGTTCATAAAGGCGCCACCATCCATATCCCATGTACCTGACCATTTTGCACGGTCATAATACTCTTGTGGGCGTGTCCAGAACACATTCATATGCACCATATGAATCTTTCCAAAACGTTTTTCTGTCACTGCTCGCTTGAGCAGTTGCAATGTTGAGTTGCGGCGGTTTTGCTTGACAACAAACAGACGTACACCAGCTTCATCGCAAGCCCTGACCATTGCCAAGCCATCTTCCCATTTTGTTGCCATTGGTTTTTCTGTAATAACATGCACACCGGCTTTAGCAGCTTTAATTGTTTGGCTGGCATGTATACCACTTGGGGTGCAGAGAGTGACCAGATCTAAATTCTCTTTTTCCAGCATTTCATCCATTGATAAATAACCAGGAACTTTATATTCAGCCTGATGCGCCTCCAGAACATCCTGGTCATTATCACAAAGTGCAACCAGTTCATATTCATTTGATAATTGAGCTATAGAACCAAAATGGTTTTTAGATATGCGACCACATCCAACAACAGCGATTCTGAGTTTTTTTTCTACGGTCATAATTACTCCGATTAAGTACATTGTTCGTTTTTCAAAAAAATATGAAGAAACGAACATTTAGACTGGAGACATAAATTTATTGCAGCGATAAAAAGCTATATTCGTTAAATACTAATAAGCTTTTATTTCCTCTTGCTATTTATAAATGCCCTGGATTATGCATTTTTATAGCTGACGAGCGTTTTGCCTGAATGAAATCAAATAAGAGCAAAGGTTTTGCCTCCTTCACTGAGCCGTACAAAGCAGTTTCCCAAGTAAGAAGAGCGAGAACTTTTAAGTAAACGCCCCGTCCCTCTTGCCATACCAATGAGGCATGTATGCCTCCAAAGAGTTACTTTTTTAAGCTTGTCAACAAGTTCTTAATCTGCTTTTTACTTCAGGGCTATCCCCATCATAAATCATTTTCAGGCAGTTAAGACAGCCAATATGAACTTACTTATTATATGTTCTTGATTCTGTGCTTTGTCAGGAATCAAGATTTGTTGCACGCTACCGCCCCTGGCTCAACAGCTACCAGTGCACTGAAAATTAGCGGATGTCGGCAACACATTCGAACAGAGACTCAGATCAATATCTGTTCGAATGCATTACGCCTCAAGGCAAGCCCCTTACTTTATCAAGGCTTTACGCAAAAAAACGGCAGTCAGTTGCATAAAGATGTCCGAAACATCTTCACAGCCACTTAACTGCCGTTTTTTCATAAGCATGTTATGTTCACCGGGTTACGCTCAGCGTGCCAGCATCTTCTGGATGCTTTCCCGGAACTTCTGCCCTTCTTTATGGTTACGCAGGCCGTAGTTAACGAACGCCTTCATGTAACCCATTTTCTTGCCGCAGTCGTAGCTGTCGCCCGTCATCAGCGCGGCTTCGACCGGCTGTTTTTCATTCAGCGCAGCGATGGCATCCGTCAGCTGAATTCGGCCCCAGGCGCCGGGCTCGGTTTTTTCCAGTTCGGCCCAGATATCCGCAGACAGAACATAGCGCCCTACTGCCGCCAGGTCGGAATCCAGCGTCTGCGGCCGATCTGGTTTTTCAACGAAGTCAACGATACGGCTCACCTGACCGTCATTATCCAGAGATTCTTTCGTGGTGATGACGGAATAGGCTGACAGATCTTCATTCGGCATATGCTTAGCCAGCACCTGACTGCGCCCTGTGTCGTTAAAACGCGCAACCATAGCAGCCAGATTATAGCGCAGTGGGTCGGCGCTTGCGTTGTCCAGCACCACATCCGGCAGTACAACGACAAACGGATTATCGCCAACCACAGGTTGAGCGCAAAGGATGGAATGCCCAAGGCCGAGCGGCTGAGCCTGACGGACGTTCATAATGGTCACGCCCGGCGGACAAATAGACTGCACTTCTGCCAGCAGCTGGCGCTTAACGCGCTGTTCCAGCAGGGCTTCAAGTTCATAGGACGTATCGAAATGGTTTTCGACCGCATTTTTGGATGAGTGGGTCACCAGCACGATTTCTTTGATACCCGCAGCCACAATTTCATCAACGATGTACTGGATCATCGGCTTATCGACAATCGGCAGCATCTCTTTCGGGATGGCTTTTGTCGCGGGCAGCATATGCATGCCAAGACCGGCTACCGGGATAACTGCTTTCAAATTAATCATATTCAGCCCACCTATAAATGGTTGAGGGATTATAGTCTTTTCGTGCTCTGATGCCAGCATGAATTGATCCCCAAAGTTTGTACTTCATCTTATCTCCAGGCTCAGGGGATACAAAACTAAAAAGCCCTTATTAAAGTCAATAAGGGCTCAGAAAAATCGTAAAGTCGCTTGATTGTTTATTTACGCAACGAAGGTAGCTCAAAATTAAGGTTATTGGTGTTCACGTGCTGATGATCCACTCTATCGATATCCACCGAACTCTCGCCCTTCTCGTTAACCGCCTTAACGCTTGCAAGCGACAGCAGCGTATCCTCTTTTGCCATAAAGCGGCCCCGCACGTCCTTACGTAAATCAAAGCGCAGCTTCAGCGCAGGTCCCGTTGCCGCTCGTTGCATCACGTTGACATTCCTTAAGAAAAGATGCTGGGGCTTGTTGTTGAGCTCAAGCGTCGCCCCCTTGGTAGTCAGGTTCGTAATAGCCACAAACGAGGTGGCGTTGCCGGACGAAATCTGGATGCCCCGGGCTTTATACTGCATGTGGGTGTTATCAAGCGTGATGTCGCTTAGGCGGAAATTTTGCGGGATGGATAAATATTTGCCTTTTTTAGTCCCGTACCCAATCAGGAAACCGGCGCTATCTATCATATTGATATTATCGATCACGAAATTATCACAGCCATAAATTGCTACCGTGGCATTATCAATACCGGCCTTTCGACTAAAAGTATGATTAATATTGCGCGCTTTCACATTTCTGATAATGAAATGCTTCCCGCTCTCAACGTGCACCAGCTGACGGCAATTACTCCCGGTGATATTAGCGATGACAAAATTTTTCACCGACTGATCTTCAGGATAGTCGTTGTTATAAGATTTCCCGGAAAGCCCAATCCCAATACCCCAGTTTATCTTCCCGTTGGTGCAGTCAATGTTATCAATCACATGATCGGAGATAAGCAGGTTATGGTCGTTTACCGCCACGTTCCACTCAATGGCGTCGCCTTGTAAATGACTAAACCGCCCGTTGGTTATCTTCACATTCTCCATACGGTTGTGAAAACCCTGGCGCAGAATGCCGTAGTTGGCATCATGAATAGTGATATCGTCGATAGTCAGATTACGCATAGTGCGCATGCGTTTGTCTTTGCCTCCGATATAAATCTGCGTCACCGGAACGAAACCGCTCATATCAATGCCCTGAATGGTGCAATCAGAGCCGCGAACGTCAAGGATGATATTATTGAAACGCCCGCCCTTAGCGCCGAGGATCTTGCATCCATCCTGCAAGATAAAACGCCCTTTGCCATTACCCTTCAGGCCGCCCGCGACGCGCAGCGTTTTACCCTGCGGCATAAAAATAGCGCTATTGATTTTGTCGCAGATTACGTCTGCCGGCACCACGATGATGTCCGCTGCATCCAAAGCTTTATTGAAAGCCGCAACCCAGTCACCGCTGTAGAATTCCTGAACGTTGACCTCGCTTTTGCTGCCAGCGGCAAGAACCGCACGGGGTAAAACTGAAGGCACCGCGACCAGGGCTGAACTGGCCCAGAGCAGCTTGCGGCGGGAGGGGGAAAAAGGCGGGGTTTTGGATTCAAATCTTTTACGCATATATCCTCGTGAAGCTTCACTCGGTGGGTTTACAGCGTCTGGAGCTGCTGGGCTAACTGCTGATAGATAACCTTTTGGTTAAACTCGCGCTCGACCTTTTCACGAGCCCTGGCGAGCATCGGCTTAAGCTCGCTCTCCTCGACGCTGGCAAATGCCTGCAATCTGTCGGCTAGCGCGACGGCATCGTACTCTGGCACCAGCCAGCCTGAACGCCCAGCGTCAATCAGCTCTGGAATGCCGCTGTGCTGGGTTGAGATAACCGGAATACCTACCGCCATCGCTTCCATTAACGCCACCGGAATCCCTTCCATATCGCCGTCCTCTCCCGTTACGGACGGCAGCAAGAACAAATCGGCTTCATCGAGCATGGCTTTCACTTCATGGTTTGGCTTAAAACCCGGCATAAAGACCCTGTCGTCCAGTTGGTTCTGCTCGATAAGCGTGCGTAATCGGGTTTCCCACTGCCCTATGCCAAGAATATTGTATCGGAACTGAACGCCGCGCTCTTTAAGCAGGCGGCAGGCTTCAATAGCTATGTGCAGCCCTTTTTTCTCGGTCAGCCGGGCAACCGAGATAATCTCCAGCGTTTTTGCCGGAGCCTTCACCGGACGCAGCGAGAATCGATTCATGTCCACGCCCATGCGGGAGACGGCAATTTTGTCCTCAGGGCAGCCCATTTTCGCCAGGCGACCGGCCCAGAGATTGCTGATGGGCAGCATCAGTTCGCCGCGCGCAAAGAGCTTTTGATACTCCGGCGTGTAGTGCGCCAGCGCATCACGTCCTGAAATATCGATGCCGTGGAAGACGGTAGCAATTTTCCCTTTCAGCACGCCTAGCTCGCGCAGCTTAGCGGCGGTTACACCTGCCGGCCCAAAGTGGGCGATATAGACATCCGCCTGCAGCGTTTGCGAGTTACGTCCGCAAATTGAAGAAAGGATCAGATTCCTTGCCTCGTCGCCGTAACGCGAGGCGTTCAGCGCACGCCAGGTGCGCATGCGAAGCGAACCACGCAAGGTATTCAACGCGCGGGATTGCAGCTTCGCCACTTTACCTTCGGGTTCGTCCATCAGCCACGTGGTCTTTTGCGCAAGGTTGTACTCTTTGAACGCGGCATGTGTGTTGGTCAAATCGCCTTTCTGAATCGCGACGATCTCCACTTCATATCCCATCTCGATAAACGCAACGATCTGATTGAGCACAAAGGTTTCCGAGGCGACGGGGAATTTCAGCAGGAAGAAGCCGACCTTCATTTTGCCTCCTTCACGCGGGCCAGCACGGACGCAACCATGCGCAGGCCGGTTTCACGCTCGGCATTCACCGCCTGAAGAAGGCGCTCGTTAATAGCCGGCAGCTGGCCCAGCACATCGGCAACCACGCCCTGCAAGGAGCCGTCCAGAAGCTGGCGGATATCAATCGCCATTTCCGGCATGCCCAGCTGCTGCATGATGCCCGCGGATTTGTGTTCGTAGTTGATGGCGATGGCTGGCGTGCCAAAGTTCATCGAAATAATCGCCGAGTGCAGGCGCGTGCCGACGGTCAGCTCACATTCGCCGAGGATTTTGCCCATCTCCAGGTCGTTGAGCTCGTCCATTACCACGTGGTACTGGTCCGGCTGATTCACGTACTGCTTCAGGTTGAGCGCAATCATGCGGTCATCTTTGTTGTAGCTGTCGATCCCCGTACAGGTGGAGAGCGCCAGCACCTGGTAACCCTGTTCAATCACGCGATTGACCACGGCGGCAAATGCCTGCTCATAGGCCTTCTGCGTGGTGTCAAGACGTTTATCAAACGGCGCCAGCTCGCGCAGCGTGATGGCAACCGTTTTCTTACGCCTGATAGTCTCCAGCCAGTGCTGCACCGCGTAGCCTGGAACAAAGCTTTCGTGGTGATGATCCACAAGCCAGGCGGTATCCACGCCCTGCTCGACCTTGCTGGTGTCGATATTGCTTTGCTTCATTAAATCAAGGCTGACGGACTCGCGCAGGATCAGCGCCTTCGCATTGCCAAACGCATAGCTCGCCAGTTGATTAAACTGCGGCTCCTGGAACGGCCCGACGCTGTGGCCGATCATATACACCGGCTTTTTCGCCATAAAGCTGCACAGCGCATGTTCAAACTGCGAAACGCCATACAGATCGACGAAGAACGACCCGCCAACCTGAATAATCGCATCGTATTGCTGCAGCGATTTCACAAAATCGATAAAGCCCTGCGGGATGGCGATATTGCGCAAGCGGCCGCTTTCCGTTGCCTTAGCCATCAGCACCTGATGCTGATATTTACGGCGCAGCACTTTTTTCACTCGCCCCATTAGCCCTACGGCATTGTTATGCTGCTTTCTTTGTTTATACAGGCCGTCGCCCAGCACCGGGCGGCCCAGCAGCCAGGCAGAGCTGACGGGATAACGGCTCATCACGTCGACCTGCACGGCATCATCAATCGTGGTAATGGCGTCAATTAATCCGCGCAAAATGGCGCTGTCACCGCGGTTGCCGCAGGTGTGGTTGCCAAGAATCAGTAATTTCATAATGTCAGGACCTCTTTGGGGTTCTTAGCTTGCGCGAAGCAGCGCTTTTAAACGATCGTTGCGACAAAACTGGCGTTTCATTTCCACCACCAGGGCATTGCGGGAAGCCGCCAGCGTAACGACAAAAGTGAGCACGCCCGCAGCGATCTGCACGCCGAGCAGCAGCGCCAGAGACATCTGCCCCGCAAGCAGCACGCCCAGCGCGTAACTCACCACAAGCGTCGGAATGGAAAGGTAGAACGGCAGCCAGAGACTTAAGATGTACTCCCGGTAGCTCGACCCCAGCACCGGTTTAATCATGATGAAATAGCTCAGCACCGTATTCACCACCTGCACCAACAGAAAACCAAGCGTGACGCCGAGCGCGCCGCCCAGATGTCCGCCAACGATAATCGCCGGGATGAACAGGCAGGTTTTAAAGACGTTGAATTTGAAGCTGATGTCCACGCGCGCTTTCGCCATCAGCAGCGACCCAATCGGGTTGCCGATGGAGCGCAGCAGGCCAACCACGCACAGCAGTTGCAGAATCGGGGTAATAAAGGCCCACTTTTCGCCAAACACCAGCGGCACGAAGTTGTTCGAGACCACCAGCAGGCCAAGCAGCGCCGGGAAGTTAATGATGCCGACAACGGACAGCAGCTTGTAAAAGTTCACGCGCAGCTTGTCGGTATCATCCTGAATTTTGGCAAACGCCGGAAACAGCACGCGGGTAATAATCGGGTTCAGCTTCATCGGCGGTACCACGGCCACGTTGTAGGCGAGGTTATATCCGCCCGCTACGCTCGCGCCGAGGATGCGCGCCAGCACCAGCGTCGACAGGTTGGTGTTTACATAGTTAATAATGCTGTCCGCCGTCAGCCAGGCGCCAAACTTAAGGTTTGAGCTCACGGAGTTGAGCGAAAAATGGAAGCCGGGGCGGTAAATTTTGCGGCCGAAGAAGCTAAACAAAGCGGTGCGCACCAGGGTATTCACCAGGTAGCCGACGATGGCGGTCATGGCGAACGGATAGTACATCGCGGTACTTACCGTTACCGTAAAGCCCGCCAGCACGGAAACCGTCTCGATCGATCCAATTTTCGAGAATTCCAGCTCCTTTTGCATCAGGGCGCGGAACTGCTGGCCGTGGGGAATAACGATAAACGCGAAAGAGAGCGTTTTAATCAGCGGTGACAGCGCCGGGGTATGCAGCACGCCGGCGATAAAATCGCTCAGTAAAAAGACCACCGCAAACACCACAAGGCCCAGCCCCACGTTCAGCCAGTAGAGCGTGGTCAGTTCAAGATGGCTTATCTCTTTACGCTGAATAATGGAGTTGGCGATGCCAAAATCAGACAGCGTGTCCGCCAGCGCGATAATCACCAGCGAAACGGTTAACAGTCCAAACTCGCTATTATCGACGATGCGCGCCAGCACGGTCATCTGCGCCAGCCCCAGGCCGATAATAACGATCGTCGCAAGGGCTGACCATTTGGCGCCGCTGATGGTTTTTTCTCTCAGGCTCATGAACGTCTCATTCAGTACGCGGCTTTGTTAACAAAGCCTTTGAAAATGGTCAGGAAGACAATTTTGATGTCGAACCACAGGCTCCACTCGCGGATATACTCCAGGTCGAACTCCACGCGCTTCTCCATTTTCTCCAGCGTGTCCGTTTCGCCGCGCCAGCCGTTGATCTGCGCCCAGCCCGTAATGCCCGGCTTCACCTTATGGCGCAGCATGTAGCCTTCAATCAGGGAACGATACTGCTCGTTATGCGCCACGGCATGAGGGCGCGGGCCGACAATCGACATGCCGCCCAGCAGCACGTTGATAAACTGCGGCAGCTCGTCAAGCGAAGTGCGGCGCAGGAAGTTACCGACCGGCGTAATACGCTTGTCCCCTTTCGTAGCCTGCACCACTACCGCGTCATTCTCCATCACCTTCATAGAGCGAAATTTCCACACCTTAATCGGCTTGCCGTCCATCCCGTAACGGGTCTGACGGAAGATAACCGGCCCGGGAGAGGTGGCTTTCACCGCCACGCTGATGCACAGCAGCACCGGGGAAATCAGCAGCAGTATCATCGAGGCGAGGACGATATCTTCCAGGCGCTTCAGCACCCGGTTGACGCCGTTGAGCGGCGTATCGAACAGCGGCACAACCGGCACGCCGTTCACCTCTTCGGTACGTGCGTTAAGGATATTGAACGTGAACACATCAGGGATAAGCAGCACCGAACAGGTGGTATCCGTCAGCTCACGCACCAGATCCTTAATGCGCGCCTCCTCGCTCATCGCCATCGCGATGTAGACATTATCAATGCGGCCCGATCGCGCCTCTTCAACCAGGTCCGCGAAGCTGCCGGCATAGTCGCCAAGGCCGGTGGCAGGCTGTATATCGTCATAAACCCCCGTCACGTCAAAGCCTAACCAGGGTTCGTTACGGAAGCTGCTGGCAAGCGTGCGACCAACGGGCAGGGAGCCGGCGATAGCGATACGGCGGGTGTTATAGCCCATATTGCGCAGCCAGCCCGCGCCAAAGCGGATAAACGAGCGGCAGACAACCATGCCGAAGCTGGTTAACACATACCAGGCGAAATAGACCCAGAAAGAGCCGTCAAAATCAGGATTAAAGGCCAGCAGCCCGGCGCTAAAGATCAGGCTCAGGGTCCAGTTCTGCAGCAGCAAAAGCAGTTCGCTGGAAATTTTCACGCCGCGCCAGGAGCGGTAAAAATCGGTAATGCCGCCAATCATCTGGAATACAACGAGGGTCAGCAGGGCCATCAGCAGATGCATGTACATAAACGGCAACGCGTTGACCTTACAAACCACCCATAACCCGACGAACATAATGGTTATATCTGAGAAACGTTGCACCATGGAGATTAACGATGCGTTCGTTTTTGGCAGCTCTCGCTTTTTTAGATTTGTCATCGTTTTACCTTTATCAAAGGGTAACGGAAATTCCCTTCTCTGCTTTTGTAGGGTGGATAAACGAAGTGCCATCCACCGGTTAGCGGCGGCTGGCGCAAGCTTAGCCGCCCTACAAATGTCAGGAGATCCCGTACCCACAAATTACTGATTCAGCAACGCCATAATTTCCTGCGTTCGCGCCTGCATCAGCTGTTCGTTACTGCGCGACTCCACGTTCAGGCGAACTACCGGCTCGGTGTTAGAGCTGCGCAGGTTGAAGCGCCAGTCGCCGAACGCCATGCTTACGCCGTCGGTGTTGTCGATTTCCTCTGCGTGTGGCGCAAAGTGCTGATGCACGCGCTCAATAGCGATTTTCGGATCGGCAAGCTTGCTGTTGATTTCGCCGCTCGCCGGCCACGCCGCCATGCGGTCGCACACCAGCTCGCCAAGCGTTTTGCCTTTCAGGCACAGCAGCTCGGTCACCAGCAGCCACGGGATCATCCCGCTGTCGCAGTAGGCAAAATCACGGAAATAGTGGTGGGCGCTCATTTCACCGCCGTAGATGGCGTCTTCTTCGCGCATCCGCTCTTTAATAAACGCGTGACCGGTTTTCGACATCACCGGCTTACCGCCCGCGCGCTCAACGATGTCCACCGTGTTCCAGGAAAGGCGCGGGTCATGAATAATTTTCGCGCCGGGCTGTTTTTCAAGGAACGCCGCCGCCAGCAGGCCAACGATGTAGTAGCCCTCAATAAACTGCCCTTTCTCGTCGAACAGGAAACAGCGGTCGAAATCACCGTCAAACGCAATGCCCATGTCCGCCCCGTGTTCGATAACCGCGTTGCGGGTATCGTCGCGGCACTCCGGCAGCAGCGGATTAGGAATACCGTTCGGGAAACTGCCGTCAGGCGTGTTATGCACTTTGACAAAGGTCAGCGGCACGTTCAGGGACTTAAAGCGCGCTTCGATGGCGTCGATAATCGGGCCCGCCGCGCCGTTGCCGGAGTTAATCACCAGCTTCAGCGGCTTAATGTTCTCCACGTTGATGTAGGAGAACAGGTGGTCGATATATGCCTCAACCACGGAAATCTGCTTGTAGCTGCCGCGTTTGGCTTCGTCTACCGGCGGGAAATCGTTCGCTTCCGCCAGACGCTGCACGTCGCGCAGGCCGGTGTCGCCGCTGATAGGGCGCGCGCCCTGGCGCACCAGCTTCATGCCGTTGTAGTCCATCGGGTTGTGGCTGGCGGTCACTTCAATGCCGCCGTCCACGCCCAGGTGGAAGGTAGCGAAGTAGATCTCTTCGGTGCCGGACAGGCCGATATCCAGCACGTCCACGCCCGCATCCTGCAGGCCGCGCGCAAGCGCCAGCTTCAGGGTTTCGCTTGTCAGACGCACGTCGCCGCCCAGCACGATAGTTTTCGGCTTCAGGTACTCGCCGTAGGCGCGGCCAATGCGCCAGGCGATATCTTCGTTCAGCTCTTCGCCCAGCCTGCCACGAATGTCATAGGCTTTAAAACAGGTCAGTTTTTGCATCGTTTTCGCTCCTTCGGGCAACAGTTACCCAACCCGCAGCGCCGGGCTGCGGGGAACAATGAATATTTACGCGTTAAATGCGCCCGTAACGGTCCTGAAAACGGACGATGTCGTCTTCTTCGAGATAAGTGCCGGACCGCACTTCAATCAGGTCGAGCGGAATTTTGCCGGGGTTTTCCAGGCAGTGCGTCATGCCCAGCGGAATGTAGATGGACTCGTTTTCGCCCAGCAGCTTCACCTCGTCGCCCAGCGTCACCTTTGCCGTGCCCGCCACCACAATCCAGTGTTCGGCGCGATGGTGGTGCATCTGCAAAGAGAGGCCTTCGCCCGGCTTCACGGTGATGCGTTTGACCTGATAGCGCTCGCCGGAATCGATGGAGTCATATTTGCCCCACGGGCGGTAAACTTCGCGGTGGTTGTGATGCTCATGGCGGCCGTCGTGCTTAATCTGCTCAACCACCTTTTTCACGCTCTGCACGTGGTCGCGATCGGCAATCAGCACGGCGTCTTTGGTTTGCACCACAACTAAATCTTTGACCCCAACCGTGGTGACCAGGCCGGACTCCGCATAGATATAGCTGTTTTCGGTTTCATGGCTGATGACATCGCCGTGATGCACATTCCCTTCCGGGCTCTTGGCGCTGATTTCCCACAGGGAGGACCAGGAGCCCACGTCGCTCCAGCCCGCGTCCATCGGCACCACCACCGCGTCGGCGGTTTTTTCCATCACCGCGTAGTCGATTGACTCGTCCGGGCAGGCCAGGAAGGCCGCCTCGTCCACGCGCACAAAATCCAGATCCGGATCGACGTTCGCCATCGCTTTTTCGCAGGCGCTCAGAATATCCGGACGGAATTTTTTCAGCTCTTCGAGGTAGCGCCCGGCGCGGAACAGGAACATGCCGCTGTTCCAGTAATATTCCCCGCAGGCGACATAAGCCTGGGCGGTTTCCATATCGGGCTTCTCGACAAACTGCGCCACGCTAAACGCCACGGCGTCTACGCCTGCGGCTTCCGGCTGCCCACGGCGAATGTAGCCGTAACCCGTCTCCGGCAGATCCGGCACGATGCCGAAGGTCACCAGCTTGCCCGCTTCGGCATACGGCAGCGCATTACGCACCGCTTCGCGGAAAGCGTCTTCGTTCTGAATCACGTGATCGGCGGCGAGGATCAGCATCAGCGGATCGTTATCCGGCTGGTGGCGAATTGCCGCCAGGGCTGCCAGCGCGATGGCCGGTGCGGTGTTGCGTCCGGCAGGCTCCAGCACGATATTTTCCGTCAGCTTGTCAAGCTGGCGAAGCTGTTCTGCGACGATAAAACGGTGCTCTTCGTTGCAAATGACCACCGGGCTTTCGCACTGCACGCCGTTTAAACGGCAGATGGTAGTTTGCAACATCGTCAGCTCCCCTTTCAGGCAGAGGAACTGTTTCGGGTAGAGCACGCGGGAGAGCGGCCATAAACGGCTGCCGTTTCCCCCAGCCATAATGACCGGATAAAGCTGCGAATGACTCATGATTTAACCCCGAATATCAGCAATAAATTGACCCAGCACGTTCTCTTTTTCGAGCGTGCGTTCGGCATAGTCACGTGCCACCGTGTTGCGTGCCGGCAGCTGCAGGCAGCGTTCGATCCCGGCTGCCAGCGCGTCGGCGGATTCTGGCTCCACGCAAACGGCAATGCCGGAATAGAGTTCGCAAAGCTGACCGAGCTCCGTTTCCGGCTCGGCGGTAATCACCGCGTTGCCGCCAACGGCGAGAATATTGGTCAGCTTGGACGGCAGCACGGCGTCTGCGGCGCCGCGGCGCTGGATAACCAGATGGCAGTCAGCAAGGCGCAATAGCGCAGGCAGCGCGTCGTAAGGCTGCAGCGGGTGAAAAGCCACGTTATGCAGGCCCCTTTCCGCCACCAGCTTTTCCAGGCGCGCTTTTCCGCCGCCCTGGCCGACAATCACGAACAGATATGGCTGGTCAGCAAAACGCGCGGCCACGTCAATGACCGTCTCCAGCCCCTGCTTTTCCCCGATGTTGCCGGAATAGAGCAGGATTTTTTTATCCGCAGGCAGCCGCAGGCTTTCACGTAACGCCTGCACGTCCTGCGCAGAAACATCGCGAAAACGCTCCACTTCCGACCAGTTGGGGAAGAAGATCACGCGCTTCGGATCGACGCCCTTCTCGATTGCTTTGTTCATCATGGAGCGAGAAATGGTCGAAACATTGTCGACGTTATGCAGGCAGCTTCGCTCGAAGCGCTGAGCAAGCTTCGCAACCTTACCTTTGCCGCCGCCCGCCATGCCCAGGCCGAGCATCGCGTCCACTTCGTAATCCTGAATATGCAGCAGGGTGCGCGCCCCGCTCAGTTTTGCCAGCAGGCGCATGCCCGGTACGCAAAAGAGAGTCGGCACCACGCCGATAATGCGATCCGGCTTCCAGCGACGTTGCGCCAGCAGCGGGAAAAAAGAACTCACCGCAAAGCTGCCCAGATGAAGCAGCCGCTTTAAGGTGGAAGGCTGTTTCGGCACGTATAACGGGCAGCGCCAGACGGTCGCCGCGCCCTGCTCTTTTTTATAGGTCCATGCCGAATAGTCCGGGCGTACTTCCCAGTCCGGATAGTAAGGAGGCGCGGTGATAACGCGCACCTCATGGCCCTGGCTGGTCATCCACTCCACCATTTCCCCGGTGTATTTACCGATACCGGTCAGCTCCGGTGAGTAGTTAATGCCGTAGACCAGAATTTTCATAAACCTGGTACCTTCCCTTTGCCCTGACGGATGAAGTAGGCACGGCTGTTGTCGTGCACGTCATCGCGACGCAGTAACGCTTCCGGCGTCAGCCAGCAGTAATCGTTGTGCTGTTCGGTCGGCAGCCGGAGCCGCTTATCGTCCACCCGCAGGCGGAACCCGAGCACAACATAGTGGGTGGAAAAATCCTGTCCGGAGAAATTGTCTTCATAAAAGTGCTGCCATACGCCGTAAAACTCCCCCTCTTCAAGCGTAAAGCGCTGGCCCAGCTCTGCTTCGGTTAAACGGGCAAAAGCGTCGGCCAGGGTTTCATCCTTCTGCACGCGCCCGCCCGGCACGAACCAGAAGCCCTGGGCCGGGCGATTGGTGCGCTGGCCCAGCAGGTATTCACCTGCCAGGTTTTCAACGACGAGATCGATGGAGATCAGCGGCGTAGCGCGGACTACGGTGGCGAAATCTTCCTGACTCAGAAACATGCTTACCCCCGGAACCGGGACTGGTTTTCGAGGAACCACTGGTAGGTGCTGGCCAGTCCCGGTTCCAGGGTAATCTCGTGATACCAGCCAAGACGGCGCAGACGGGTAACGTCCAGCAGCTTGCGCGGCGTACCGTCCGGTTTTGTGGCGTCGAACACCACGCGGCCACGGTAGCCCGTCACCTTCGCGATGGTCTGCGCCAGCTCGCGGATGGTGCAGTCCACGCCGGTGCCGACGTTGATGTGCGAAAGCATCGGCTCGGTGTTTTCCGCCCACACTTCCGGGTCCAGCTCCATCACGTGAATGCTGGCTGCCGCCATATCGTCCACATGCAGGAACTCGCGCATCGGCGTGCCGCTGCCCCACACCACCACATCAGGCGTGTTCTGCTCTGTCGCTTCATGGAAGCGGCGCAGCAGAGCCGGAATAACGTGAGAGTTGCTCGGGTGGAAGTTGTCGTTCGGCCCGTACAGATTGGTCGGCATCACCGAGCGGTAATCGCGACCGTACTGGCGGTTATAGGATTCGCACAGTTTGATCCCGGCAATCTTGGCAATCGCGTACGGCTCGTTGGTGGCTTCAAGCGTGCCCTGCAGCAGCTCGCTTTCCGCAATCGGCTGGCTGGCCATTTTCGGATAAATACAGGATGAGCCGAGGAACAGCAGCTTGTTCACGCTGTGCGCGTGCGCGGCGTGAATGATGTTGCTCTCGATCATCATGTTTTCGTAAATGAAGTCCGCCGGGTAAGTATTGTTCGCCACAATACCGCCTACTTTTGCGGCGGCCAGATAAACCTGGTCGATACGCGCTTCCGCAAAGAAGGCGTTCACCGCAGCGGCATCCAGCAGATTCAGTTCATCGCGGCCGCGCAGCACGAGTTCGACGTCATCACGCTGCTCAAGCTGGCGGACGATGGCCGATCCGACCATCCCGCGGTGGCCGGCAACAAAGATACGTTTCTTGTTCATGCTCAGGACTCCAGCGCGATGGCAACCTCGTAACCGTGTGACTTAAGCAGGGAGTGCTTCTTCGCTGCTTCCAGGTCTTTCGCCACCATCTCGCCAACCATCTCCTGCAGCGTGATTTCTGGTTTCCAGCCCAGTTTTTCGTGCGCTTTAGTCGGATCGCCCAGCAGGGTTTCCACTTCAGCAGGACGGAAGTAGCGCGGATCAACGGAGACAATCACGTCGCCCGGCTTCACGCCCGGCGCGTCATGACCGGTTACGGAAACCACGATGCCCTTTTCGTCCACGCCGGTGCCTTCAAAGCGCAGCTTGATGCCCAGCTGAGCCGCGGCCATTTCCACGAACTGACGCACGGAATACTGCACGCCTGTGGCGATCACGAAATCGTCCGGCGTTTCCTGCTGCAGCATCATCCACTGCATTTTCACGTAGTCTTTGGCATGGCCCCAGTCACGCAGGGAGTCCATGTTGCCCAGATAGAGGCACTTCTCCAGGCCCTGAGCGATATTGGCGATCGCGCGGGTGATTTTGCGGGTAACGAAGGTTTCGCCGCGGCGTGGAGATTCGTGGTTGAACAGAATACCGTTACAGGCGTACATGCCGTAGGATTCACGGTAGTTGACGGTGATCCAGTAAGCGTACAGTTTGGCTACCGCGTACGGGGAGCGCGGATAGAAAGGCGTGGTCTCTTTCTGCGGGGTTTCCTGCACCAGGCCGTACAGCTCGGAAGTGGAAGCCTGATAGAAACGGGTTTTCTTCTCAAGGCCCAGGAAGCGGATAGCTTCCAGCAGACGCAGCGTACCCATGGCATCCACATCGGCGGTGTATTCAGGGGACTCGAAGGAAACCGCCACGTGGCTCATCGCGCCCAGGTTATACACCTCGTCCGGCTGCACTTCGGACAGGATACGGGTCAGGTTGGAGCTGTCCGTCAGATCGCCGTAGTGCAGATGGAATTTAGGGTTGCTGGTATGCGGATCCTGATAAATGTGGTCGACACGTTCGGTATTAAAAGAGGAGGCGCGGCGCTTAATGCCATGTACTTCGTAACCTTTTTCCAGCAGCAGTTCTGCCAGATAGGAGCCGTCTTGTCCGGTTACACCCGTGATGAGAGCTACTTTAGTCATAATAATTCCTATGATTGAAGATGAAATTAAGAGCCTTGCTTTAAATAAAAAGCGCTCACGCTCGATCGCGTATTTTTACTGCTGGGTTACCCCGGCAAACGGCATTCGCCGGTAATGATTTATAAACGCTGCTGCGGGCGCCGACGACGGTGCCGTCGCCAATCGTGACGCCAGGTGAAACAAAAACATCCGTTGCCAGCCAGCATTTTTCGCCAATCACGATGGGGGTGGCGGTAATATCAAAATGCTGACTCATATAATCGTGGCTGCCGGTGCATAAATAACATTTTTGCGACACCACGGAATTTGCGCCGATGGAGATATCGCCCAGGGTATATAAAACGGCGTCATCGCCAACCCAGGCGTAATCGCCGAGCGTTAATTTCCACGGATAGGTAATTTTTACGGACGGGCGAATAACTACGCCTTTGCCAACCTTTGCGCCAAACAGGCGCAATAAAAATGCGCGCCAGCGGTATAAGACCTGCGGCGACCAGGCAAATAATGTCGCCTGTACCGTCCACCACAGCTGAACCTTAACGCCGTTGCCGCCGCGAAACCCTTTTGGTACGGTGAAGCCGCTTAATTCCTGCATAATATTTCCTTATGGCAATTACGCTTTGTTGTAGAGCGCTTTTGCTTTGCCGGTTGTGCGCAGGCGAAATTTAAATGACAGTTCAGCGATAAAACCGGGCACGCCTAATATTTTGCGCTGAACATTTTTTGCATCGCGGCACAATTCAATATTATTGGACGTCGAAACGCCGCCCATCGAAAACTCGGAAACCAGGCCTTTGATGCGCTTAAAGGCGTAGCCATTTTTATACATTTTGGCCGCCAGCGCATAATCAGAAGAGACTTTATATTGCAGATCGTAGGGATGTTTACGCAGGCCCGCCAGCGGAAAGAATATCGCCTGATGGCTGGCAGGCAGGCTGTGATAAATATAGCAGCCTGGTTTCGCCCGGCGCTGCATTTTCGTGCCGTCACCAAAATCTAATAAGGCGTCGCCAATGATCATCGCGTTATCTTTGGCGGGCATAGCGGCGAGCTGATGCGCAACCTGCGCAATCTGCGGGTGGAAAATATCGCCGGAATTAAGGAACAAAGCGTAACGGCCGCGGGCCATCTCAATGCCTTTGTTCATCGCATCATAAATGCCGTTATCTTTTTCGCTGACGAAGCGTAAGTTGTACTGTCCGTTGAGATTTTGCAGAAATTCCGCCGTCCCGTCCTGCGAGTTGCCGTCAACCACAATCCACTCAAAGGCGATATCGGATGCCTGCGCCAGATGAGCCAGCGACCGCCAGGTTTTTTCCACCCCGGCTAAATTTTTCCAGGCAACGGTGATTACACTTAATAACATGATTGCGGGCCTCATCAGCGGTTCGTTATCTTGAGTGCCTTACGTAAAATAAACGGACAAACAATCAAGAAAGCATATTCCGGACTAAAAATTGAACCGGTAAAAAACAGTGACACGGGTGTAAAAAGCCATAGCTGCACGCGGAAATTCTCATTATTGCCAAACGCCGTGCGCATCATTTTAACGACTTTCCACATGTACCAAATCGTCAACAGTACTGCGAACCAGGAAAAATAAATAATCAGCAGATACAGGCCATTGTCCACTGTTTTACCGACATCCGCACCGTTAAAGATTCCGAATGATGCGACATATTCATATAAAGAACCAAAACGGACTACGCCATCAATATTCGTCAGAGAATATCCAACCATGGCCAGCGGCCCAATAATACGATAATAGGAAGACGATCCTTCGGTACCTAAGTCGCCAAGACGCGTGGCGATATACGGAAAAGCAAATATTAACCCTACTGAAAACACTGCTAAAGAAATAATCGCCAGCGGCAACTTCTTCTTTATGGCACTTTTATTAAGGTATTGAAACGCCCATTCAAGAGAGTAAAACAGAATGATAGTCATCACTCCTGAGAACGATCCTGAAAGAATAATCCCTAAAAGGATCATACCATCAGTTTTTGGGGTTTTGATACCAAACTGTTTGATGCTGAGCCAAATTGAGATTAACGCCAGAGCGAAAAAGGCGGGTTCGAAATAAAGGGCCGTAGTACGCCGTCCGCCAAAGCTAATAAAGTTCAGGACATAGCTGTTACTGTAAATAAGAAACTTCGAAATTTTCTCAATCAGGCTACTGCCGCCGGTAAGAATAATCTGCGCCATTTCCGCCGCCGCCAGCGTCACAATAATGCCAACGACAATATAAAATAACCGCAATATTTTCCGGTGATTGCGCGGCGAGATAGTTTTAAAGCGGCAGCTCCAGGTCATCGCCAGGATGAGCACGATGTAAACAAACAATAATGTCGAGGTGACATACTTACCGGCATTCAGCGACTGGCCGAAGATATAGTTAAAGGCGGTTAACCCTGCGCCTATGCCCAGCGCAATCATCAGTTTTTTGATGCTGATACGTTCAATGAACAAAAAGAGGATGGCGGGCAAGAAGGTCACAACCGTTATCGGAAAACTTTCGCCCAGCGAAGCCAGCTTAACGTTGACCACCAGATAGATGAACGGTAACAGCAGATAGCTACAGATTCTGATAGAACGAGACATACTCCTCCAGCATCTGTTGACCGCTGTAAGACCTGCGGCTCGTGGTTTTAAAGCCCGGCAAATCCATGCCGAACACCTGCTGAGCAAGCTCGGCTTTCGGCAGCTTCACCAGTTCCAGCACCTTAGCCTCGCTGAACGTTTTGCCGCCCACCTTGCGCAGCACTTCATCCGCAGCTTCGCTTGTTGTCGCAATCACCGGCACGCCGATGGATAACGCTTCGCACAGGATCAGCGGGTAGTTATCCACTTTTGAGCTGAACACCAGCGAATCCATTTCGTTAAGCTCGCTCATCAGCGCTTTTTTATCGGTCATATAGCCGTGGTTCACCACGTTCGGGCCGTTAAACGGCGAGAACTTGCCGAAGGTGTGCAGTTCGATATCGTCCCCCAGCGCCATCATCGCCTGAACCAGCCTCTGATTCGTTTTGCCGTCGTAGCGCAAATCGTGGGCAACAACGGCCACTTTTGGTTTCTCGCGGCTTGCTTCGGTTAACGGCAGCTCGGCGAGAATCGCCTCGGTTGCCACATCAATGCCGTTATTGATGATGTTGCAGCGCCCTGCCCCGTAGATCTGGTTAAAGGCGTCGGCCACGTGCTGGCTTGGCGAGATAAAATGGCAGCCCAGCGCGAGCATTTCTCGGAACAGCTGGCGTTTGGTATCCACCAAAAGATGAGCGCGATCGACCTTAACCGGCGGGTAGTTGTTCAGCGTCGGGCATTTTGCGCAGCCGCTTTTCCAGCCTTCGCAGCCGTCGAGAAAAGCGCAGCGTCCGGTAATGCTCCAGTGGTCGTGCAGCGTCCAGACGAAGGTCACGTCCGGCTTGTGGGATTTGACGCGCTGGCAAAACGTCACCATCTCTTCAAGATTCAGCCAGTAGCTGTGCACCACATGGAAATGCAGTACGACCGGGCCGCTTGCGCGGGTAACTTTGCGATAAAGCTTATTCAGGTTGCCGAACGGGTCGCGGTTAAAGAAGCGGAACAGAACGATGTTGGCAATTGAAGTCAGACGCGGGGTATGTTTTTCCACGTCGGCAAACTTGTCATGGCTGGCGCTTTTCTTCCCGCCCTTTCCGTAACCGTAGATAAAACGCGAAGAGAGTCCGGCTTCGCGGGCGCGCTGGTGCAGGTCAAGCGCTACTCCCGCCGCGCCTCCTTCAGCAAGACGCACATTAAATTGCATGATGTTCATTTAATTACCTTCACTCGCGCCTTGTCGCCCATCACCACCGCATTATCCGGGACGCTGTCCAGCACAAGGCTGCCTGCCCCAATAACAACGTTATTACCAATGGTGACAGGGCCGATGATCATCACGTTGGCACCTACTTCAACGCCGTTGCCAATCACCGGGCGAGCCTGACTTTTATCGCGGCCGCCTATGCCGCCGCGTCCCCCTATCGTCACCCCATGACGAATAGCGAAATCATCGCCGACGATCGCGAATTTGCTGATCACCACGCCGTAACCGTGATGAATGGTAAAACGTCGGCCAATGGTGGCTGCTGCCTGTATTTCGTAGCCCATCAGGCATTCAGTTACAATGCGGTAAATAATCAGTACCGGCGCGGCCCACAGATTATTAAGGACGTTTTTCTTACGCCATACCGAGCAGAAATGAGCAACACGATAGGCCAGCACCATAAAGCAAGGTCGAGGGTTCCAGGAGTTAGCACGTAAATCTTCCAGCACGATTATTTCCCCAGTAAGCCGTGAGCCAGGCGTTTGGTATTTCGCAGCGTCAGTAGAGCCATAAAGGTACGCATGGACATGCGTTTGTTACGAATCTTATAAAGCGTAAAGAGCTGATACTTTCTGCTGGTACGGTCAAATTTATCTTTATGTTTTCTATAAAAATTAAAGTAACCCGCGAATTTTTTCGCCGATTGGCCGATTTTGATTCCACCATGATTAACGTGCAGCACCTGAGTGGCTTCATCCACTTTCCATGGTTCCCCGTTCGCCACTACCATGCGAAGAAAGACGTCATAGTCTTGTGCGGCAGGCAGTTCGACATCAAACAGGCAAAGCTGAAAACGTTTTGTATAAGTGAAAATCTGATTGCCGATGATGTTGCGCTTATAGAACAACTTCAGCGAGTACGGCGATTTTGGATAGAGCGGCAGGCTTGCAGGCTGCGAATAAACCTGGCCTTCGCAGACGTAGTCGTTCGCATACAGAAAAGCATGTGTCACCAGTTGATGCTTATGTTCCAGGAAAACCGACAGCCGATTCGGCGTCCATTCGTCATCATCATCAATACCCGTAATAAACTCTCCTTTAGCCTGGCGAATGGCCTGGTTACGCACCGCGCAGGCGCCGGAGTTATAGTCGTTGCGGGTATAGCGCACGCGCTTGTCGTTAAGCTCTTCAACAAAAAGCTGAAGCTGTTCAAAAGAGGAGGAGCAGTCATCAACGATGATCATTTCCCAGTTTGCAAAATCCTGGCGCAGCACGGATTTAATGGCGCGAATGGCCAGCTGCTGACGATTCCAGGTAGGCATATAAATAGAAATCAGCGGGTGCGATGTAGTGCTGTTCATGACATTCCCCAAAAATTCTCGTTGATGCACTTTTACCCTCACCCCCGCCTCTGTCTAAAAGCGCGAGGAAGGAAATTAACTCGATCCAGCTTCCTCGCAGCGTCAGAGGCCAGGGTGAGGAGATATTTATTTAGAGTCAGATTTATATTCGTACTCGTAATAGCCGTAATCCTCGTATCCCGCCGCACGACGGAAGATGGAGTTAAGGATCACGCCGCGCACATGGATACCGTTCTGCTCAAAGCGGTTGAGGCTGGTTTCCACCTCCTTCAACGTATTCACCGCATAACGCGCAACCATCAGCGTGGTGCCTGCGTGACGGCCAACGATGGCGGCATCGGTAACGGCAAGAATTGGCGGGGTATCGATCAGCACCAGGTCGTAGTGCGCGCTTGCCCACTTCACCAGTTCGCCAAAACGCTCGCTCATCAGCAGTTCGGAAGGGTTCGGCGGCACCTGCCCACGCGGGACGAGGTCGAAATCAGGCACCGAGGTTTTCTGCGCGCAGCGCGTGATATCGCCCTGGCCGGACAGCACATCGGAAAGCCCGTTCACGTTGGTGGTGCCCAGCAGCTCGTGGGTGTAGCCTTTGCGCATGTCGCAGTCGATAAGCAGCACGCGCTTGTTGGTCTGGCTAATTACCGCGGCAAGGTTGGCGCAGACGAAGGTTTTACCGATTGACGGGCTTACCCCGGTCAGCATCAGAACATTGTTGGGCGCCTGCATCATGGCAAAGTGCAGGCTGGTACGCAGGCTGCGGATGGCCTCAATCGCCAGATCCGTTGGATTCCCCACCGCGAGCAGCTGGCTTTGCTTATTGCGTTTCGCCCCTTTGACGTTACGCGCGGTGGCGCTGTCGCGGGATTTCTGCCATTCGGACAGCGGAATGCTGGCGTAAACGTTAAGCCCTGCATCTTCCAGAACCGCCGGGCTTTCGATGCCGCGATTGAACAGGGAGCGCAGCAGCACGCCGACAATGGAGAGCATCAGGCCAAGAATAATGGCCCCCAGCACAATCAGGGCCTTCTGCGGCTTAACGATGCCAGGCTGGGTGATTGCCGAATCAACGATGCGCACGTCGCCCACGGTGCTGGCCTCGGTAATTTTCAGCTCCTGCTGTTTATTCAACAGCTGCATGTAAACCTGCTGGCCGGACTCCACGTCGCGGGTTAAACGCACGATCTCCTGCTGCGTTTTCGGCATGGCGGTAACGCGGCCGTTCAGACGTGCTTTTTCATCTTCCAGCGTCTGACGTTTTTCCAGCAGCGTGCGGTAAGCCGGGTGAGCTTTGGTGTAGAGCTTGGAGATTTCGGCTTCTTTAAAGGTCAGCTCATTAAGCTGCGCATCAATGTTAACCATGGTGTCGAGAACAGATTTCGCTTCCAGCGATAAATCCACCGAGTCCTGCTGCTGACGATAGGCGTTCAGTTTGTTTTCAGCCGCATCCAGACGGCTGCGTACTTCCGGTAGCTGTTCGGCGAGGAATTTAAGGCTCTTCGCCGCCTCTTCCGATTTACGCTGAATGTTCTGTTCCAGATAGTTACGGGTGATGCTGTCGAGGATGACGCGGATCCTGTCTTTATCTTCACCGGTATAAGAGAGGCTCAGCACGCCGGTATCTTTCCCGTTTTCAGCCACGGTCAGGTTGCCCTGCAGCTGATTAATCATGCCGAGCGTGGAATATTTGGTGACGGTAAAGGTGTCGCCGGGCTGGGCCTTAATGCTGTCCACTTTCATGGTGACGCCGTCTTTGCTGAGCGTCTGTCCAACCTGTCCTTTAGCGCTAAAACCGTTGTCGCTGGTCAGTTGATACCGGGTTGGGCTCAGCACTTCAACGGTAAAAGTGTCTTTTCCCGCGCCCGCAGGCAGGTTGAAGTCGGTGACTTTTACCGTGTCATTCTGGCGGCCATGCAGCCGGTCCCAGCCTGCGCCAAACAGCCAGAAGGTGTTTTTGGCTACGGCAATATCGAGATTGAGATCGTCAACGGTTTTCCCCAGCACCAGGCGAGACTGGATCAACTGCATCTCAGCGGCAGAAGCCGGCGGCTTACTGGACAGCGCAGAGCTGATGTCGTTAACCAGCGAATTGCCCGCGTTTTGCTCGATTTGCACCAGCGCATCGGCTTTATAGATCGGCGTGGCAAACAGAACGTAAACCACGGCCAGCAGCGCGAAGACCGCCGTGATGCCAAGCACCCACCAGCGGGCTTCAAGAACGGTGCCAAACAGACGGCCGATATCGATTTCGTCATTGCCCTCGGTCGGGGCGCCCGAACGATGTACTTTGTCAGTCATTGTTATCCCTGATGAGCGTTGAGTGCGTTAGCCCACTTTTGGGCGGAAAGATCGAGAAGGTCGAAGACCGCTTCGAAAGCGTCGCGACTTTTGCGATAAGGATCGGGAATTTCCCGCTCCGCATCCCAGTGACCGAAGAGCATCACTTTGCCGCGCATCTCAGGCGCCATTTCGCAGATAGCGGAGATATGGCGTTTTTCCATCGTGAGGATCAGATCGTAATCGCGGCACATCCGGCCTGAAACCTGCTGCGCGCAATGGCCGTCAAGGGAAAGGTTGTGCTCCTGCGCCACGCGAACAGCGCTGGCATCGGCCCCCTTCCCCACTAATGCCCCGAGTCCCGCGGAGTTCACGGTGAGGGCGGGCTGGTAAGTTTTGAGCAGGCGTTCGCCGGTCGGCGAGCGGCAAATATTCCCCACGCACACCACAAGAATTTTATTAAACATAGGGCGTTACCATGTATGGATATCTTTGGCCGTATCCGTCATATAACGAACACCGCTGATGGTTGGCAGCAGCTGGTTGATCAGGCGGTTCCAGCGCGTTACCGGTGCGGTTGTGACATACACCACGTCGTAAGGCTGCAGATGGAATTCCGTGCCCATCACCAGCGAGGTCGCATCGGACATATCGAGCTGGTAAATGTTGGCGATTTTGCCGCCCTGCTGCCCTTTCAACGGACGGATCACGAAGATGCCGCTGGCGTTGGACGAGGTCATATCCAGCCCTTCCGCCTGGCCGAGCGCTTCGGTCAGCGTCATGCCGCTGAAGTCCATTTTCAGGGTGGTCTGTTTCTTCACTTCGCCCATGACAAAGACTTTCAGGTCGTCGTTGCGCGGCACAAACAGGATATCGCCCGGATACAGCAGATGGTTCTGGCTCAGATCGCCGTTCTGCATCAGCGCCTGCAGGGAGATGTGCTTCTCCTGGCCGTTGTGCGTCAGCACCACGTTGCGCCAGTCGGCAGCGTCGGTCAGGCCGCCCGCGGCGTTAATGGCGTCGAGGATCGTCAGCGGCACGTTGGTAATCGCCTGCTGGCCGGATTTATTCACCTGGCCGGAAACATAGGCTTTTTGCGAGCGGAAGGCGGCGATATTAACGTCCACCTGCGGGTCAGCGATGTACTGCGCAAGGCGGCCGGTAATATCACTACGGATTTCGGCAAGGGTTTTGCCGGTCACTTTTACTTTGCCCACATAGGGATAGAACATGGTGCCGTCGGACTGCACCCAGTTGCCGGCATCGCTTGAGCTACGATACTGGCCGGCCGGGGTGGTCAACTCGGGGTGATCCCAGACGGTGACGTTAAGCACGTCTCCCGGCCCGACACGGTACTGGTAAGCGGCTATCTCCTGGTCCAGAGACATATTTGGCTGCGCAACGGCGGGACGCACGCGTAATTGTTCAACCAGCCGCGGCGTTAACGGATAGACGTTAACCATGCGATCCAGATCGAAATCCGCATCCTGCTGCTTGATAACATCTTTTCCCATCGTCGACATATTGCTACCGGGAAGTACTGTGCAACCGCTCATCAGGGTTACCGATACCAATAAAGGCATCAATTTAAGTTTGTATTTTATCATTGAGTATTTATCACTATGGCAGAGTAATTATCCTGTGCGAATAAAATAAGCGGCCAATTACCGAATGGCCGCAGCAGAAAATTGCGCATCCTGGCTTGCGTTAATAACTGGCATCAATCCTAAAATTTGCTTATTTCCTGACATCCTATTGACAGAATAATTGAGGCTTAAACTCTTGCCTTCAGGCATGCTACCGCCCTTGGCTTACAGGCACCAACCCACTGAAACAACAGCAGACAATAAGAGGAAACCGCTCCTGAGATAAATCTGATCTATTTATCCATAAGGCACAGTTACGAGTAATGAAGCGCTAAAGTGCCACACTAACTAATTATAAAAATACATCCATAGCCAGACACTGCGATTGATTGTTACAGCTAACCCAAACGCAGGCAAGGCGCTGGCCAGGAATACCAATACTTTTAAGAATAATATTAATGCCGCAAAATTCAGGCTTTAGGATTTTCTTTATATTGACAAAAAGTTAATTCAGAGTAGTAGCGCAAAAATATACAGATATATCTCATATATATTCTGTCATAATAAATACATATCGCTGCCTTATTTGTTTCTTTTTTAATTATTACCCCTGGTTACTTGATGGATATATAACGCAAAAAACATTAATCGCGGATATTAGTTAAGATTAGTCTCAGGGAGTCATGGCAATTTAGCGGAGGGTTACCCATCATTTCAGTGTGACATTTGTTATTTAACGCTCTGCAAATAAAAGAAGGTTCATAAAGCTATATGGAACGGATTGCCGATCCGTCAATCTGGGCCGGGCTGGTCACGCTGGTTGTTATCGAGTTAGTGCTGGGCATCGATAACCTGGTGTTTATCGCCATCCTTGCCGAGAAACTTCCGCCTGCGCAACGTGACCGCGCCCGCCTCACCGGGCTTATTCTTGCCATGCTTATGCGCCTGCTTCTGCTGGCGTCTGTCTCCTGGCTGGTGACACTCACAACCCCCTCTTTAAGGTCGGGGATTTTAGCTTCAGCGCACGCGATTTGATTATGCATTCCGCTGCCGCTTGATGATAAGCGTAACTATCACACTATCGCCGGCCTGCTGATGGAATATTTCCAGCGGGTGCCTGCCGCCGGGGAAGCCGTGCAGGTGGGTAACTATCAGTTAAAAACATTGCAGGTTGAAAGCCACCGCGTGCAAAAGGTGCAGATTGTGCCGCTGGTGGAGGAGATGGGTTACGAGGTGTAGTTTGGGTGGCGTCGGGTGGCGCTGGCGCTTACCCGACCTACGATATTATCAGGCATAGGTAGTTAGGCAGGCGTTGATGCTACCCGACCTGCGACTATCAGTTAAAAATATTGCAGGTTGAAAGCCACCGCGTGCAAAAGGTGCAGATTATGCCGCTGGTGGAGGAGATGGATTACGAGGTGTAGTTTGGGTAGCGTCGGGTGGCGCTGGCGCTTACCCGACCTACGATATTATCAGGCATAGGTAGTTAGGCAGGCGTTAGTACTGACCTGCGACTATCAGTTAAAAACGTTGCAGGTTGAAAGCCACCGCGTGCAAAAGGTACAGATTGTGCCGCTGGTGGAGGAGATGGATTACGAGGTGTAGTTTGGGTGGCGTCGGGTGGCGCTGGCGCTTACCCGACCTACGATATTATCAGGCATTGGTAGTTAGGCAGGCGTTAGTCCCACCCGACCTGCGGCATTATCAGGTATACGTAGGGTGGATAAGCGAAAGCGCCATCCACCGTTTTCCTGATCTAAAGCTTATCCAGCAACGCCTTCAAATCTTTCGCCTTACTGCTGTCCTTATTGCGATCCACCCACTGTTGCAGACGGCTCTTCGCCTCTTCCTGAAGCTGCTTACGCAGCAGCTGGTCGACCTGCAGACTGTAGTTCAGCTTCGCCCACGGACCATAAACCCGCAGCGGGATCGGCGTCTCTTTTAGCATGGCGATAAGCTTGCTGTCGCCTTCCCAGCCTTCAGTCACCTTCACAGCAAAACGGGTATCACACGTCTCTTTTACGAGATCCATAGTCCCTTCGCCTGCCAGCGATAGCAGCGAAGAGCTGCCGTTCATTTTCTTCAGGGCCAGCTGGCCGTTATCCAGCGTAGCCTCAGCGGTAAAATGATCCAGTATGGTCGCATTCTCGTAGCTCTGCTGCGCCTTCACCTCGCTATTGCTGCGTTCAACGGCCTGCTGAATCAGCTGCTGGAAGTTCATTCCCTGCAGACGAGAGTTGGTCATCGTAATAGTCGCCTCCCCCTGCCATGAGCGACGGAACGCTTCGGCATCCAGCCTGTCTCCGCTGAATTCGCCCTGCATTGAAAGCTGGCCCGATAAGGCTATCGGATAGTCAAAAGCGGTTAGCACAGGGGCAATTTCAATATTGCTTATCTGCGGGTGGAAGGTCAGGCGCGGTACATCATCGCGCGCATCAAGCTCGCCCGGTAAGGACATGCTGCCTTTGCCAAATTGTCCCGCCAGTTCGGTAATCTTAAGCAGGCCCTCATCATTGCTGACGGTAGAGCGAACGTCGCTGAACTCAAGCCCACGCCAGTGCACGCTTTTCGCCGCAACGGAAACTTGGGCGCTAAAGTCGCGTAGCGTGCGGTAGGAGGTCTCTTCCCCGGCGGAGGCAATAACCGGACGCGGCAACGTATTCTGCTGCTGGCCGCGCTGCGCCACCGTGGCGTTTGTTGCCGCCGCTGCCGCCGCCAGCTTATCCAGATTCAGGTTAGCCGCCTTCAGCTCTGCCGCCCACCGCGGCTTCTCGCCCAGAGCAACGCTCGCCCTGCCCTGCAGGTCGCTATCGTTAGCGGTGAGCTGTAGATTGTTCAGATCGAGTTTTTTCTCTGCCCGATCCCAGCTCGCCTGTAACGTAATGCCGCCTTTAATGCCCGCTTTGGGTAAATCGGCGCCCTGAAGCTGATAATTAAGCTGAGAAATCGTGGCGTTGAGTTTCTGCGGGAAAGCGCTGGCGTCGAGATCGGCAACCAGCGACAGATTCAGATCGCGCTGGTCGCGGTTGATGCGGCTACTGAATTCTACATGAGCCCGCTTTTTATCATCCTGCTCCATTTGCAGATTGATATTACGCACGGCGATCTGTTCGTCATCGTCATGCTGGAAGACCAGCACGCTGTCGACGACTTTGAGCCTGGCGATATCAAAAGACCAGCCGGGTTCGTTTTCAGGAACGGGCGCATTCTTTCCCGAGGGGCCTACCGGAGCATCTTCAGGCTTACGCTCTTCGCTAAGCGGGGTGAGCTGAATGACCGCTCCCTTGAGCATGACCTGGCGAACCTGAAGCTGATGGGAAAGCAAAGGCCAGAGCGCCACATCAAGGCGCATGTTATCTGAACTGACAAGGGGCTGGCTTGCGCCGGGGGCCGTAAGCGACATGCGGCCGGACAAAATGCTGAGCTGCGGCCAGACATGCCAGCGCAAGGGACCGTCTAATGTAAGCTGGTACCCGCTACGCTGTTCCACCTGACGCACCATATAAGCGCGAAAATCGTTGGGGTTGACCAACAGGACCAACGCAGAAAGACCGGCTAGTATCACTACCAGCAAAATCATCAGCGCGGTTAATAATCGTCTCATAGCATCCTCTTACGGGCGTTAACTCAGTCTTTATCAATACGACTGGCTACCGCACCTTGCTGATCGCGGTACTTCGCATCCTGGCGGCGATTATAAGGACGCGCGGCGGGCCCAGAAAGAGGTTCGAAGCTGAGCGCGCCGATCATCATGCCCGGGCGTAAAGCCAGAGGTAATTTACCGGAATTATAGAACTCGAGCACAATGCAGCCATGCCAGCCCGGATCGATACGATGCGCGGTAACGTGAACCATCAGTCCTAAGCGAGCCAGCGAGGAGCGGCCATCCAGCCAGCCCACCAGATCGGCAGGTATCGTGACCGACTCAAGCGTAACCGCCAGCGCCAGCTCACCCGGATGCAGGAAGAAGGCTTCGCCCTCGTCAAGCACAATTTCGTCACTCATCACGCGTTCCAGCGCCTCGGTAACCTCATCTTTTGGACCGCTAAGGTCGATGAATGCCGCTGTATGCCCGCTGAAGGTGCGGAATTTATTTCCCAGGCGTACATCGACGGTCGCGCCGTTAATGCGCTCAACCGGCGGACGCGGTGTAATCGTTAAACGCCCGTCGTCAAGCCAGGCTTCAATATCTCGGTCACACAAACGCATCGCGGATTCTCCTTATCAGGCACAGTTATGTTTACCCTGCCACACCGGGCGTTAGATATCCACGGAACGACAGATAATTACAGGGAATTCATTGCATTTTGCGAGCGTGTTTCGAACTCTTATTCATCAAAGCACGCCCGCAACGGGCCATCAGGCGGTGAGATTATTCAAAGAATTGGCTAATTTTAGCTTTCAGAATATCGATAGCAATGCGGTTTTTACCTCCGCGAGGGACGATGATATCGGCGTACTGTTTTGAGGGATCGATAAACTGCAAAAACATTGGGCGGACGGTCTTCTGATACTGAGCCATCACCGAGTCCATCGACCGGCCACGCTCGTTGACATCGCGCTTCATGCGGCGCATCAGGCAGATATCTAACGGCGTATCGACAAAAATAGAGAAGTTCATCTCTTCTCGCAGCCGGGCATCCGTCAGTAACAAAATCCCTTCCAGAATAATGACTTTTTTCGGCACCAGGTGAATGGTGTTAGCGGTGCGGGTATGTTCCACATAACTGTATACCGGCAGCTCAATGGCTTTGCCGGCTTTCAGCATCTGCAGATGCTGAAACAGCAGATTATGGTCCATCGCGCTGGGGTGGTCATAGTTGGTTTTAACGCGCTCTTCCATCGACAGATGGCTTTGATCTTTGTAGTAGCTATCTTCTGGAATTACACCAATGTGTTCGTCACCGACCTGGTCGCGCAGTTCGCGATACAGTGTGCTGGCAATGAGACTTTTACCTGAAGCCGATGCGCCGGCTATCCCGATGATGACGCATTGATGGGACTTGTCAGTCATGTTGTTAACGAGCCTTGTAGACTTAATGTTAAGGAAGGGCGACGCAAGTAGCGTCAAACGCGGCAATTATAGGGATAACCGCCGGGTGATACCAGAATAATGGTTATCCGCGGAAGATTTTGCGCAAGCAGCGAGCTCTGATAACGATAATTTGCAGCACGGCTTCACCGGGACGATAGCGTGCCGACGGCAGCAAATGAAAATAAGCCCGGAGCGGCCGCATTTTTTATAACACCTTGATGTTAAATTATGAGCAGACGCCATAGGAATTGTAAATTGTTTGTACTAGCATAAACCGAACCTATCCTATTTTTGCATCCGGGCATGCACCTGGCGGCACTGCCTTAACGGATTTTGCTGGAATGACCAAAAATAATATCCATCAGCAGGGCACTATTCCACACAAGTTGCTCCTGCTGTGCCTGGGATTACTGAGCTTTATTTTTACTTTTTACTCGCTCAAGTTAACTCCCGCCGGCGCCCTGCTGGCACCGTTATGGTTCCCAACCTCGGTGATGGCAGTCGCCTTTTTCCGCAATCCACCGCGTCTGTGGCCTGTGATAGCCGTTTTTTGCTCGGCGGGCAGCGTGAGTGCTACGGCATTTTTGCTGCCGCTGAAGGAAATAAACCTGATTTTTACCGTTATCAATGTTATTCAGGCTCTGATAACGGCGGTGCTGATGCGCCGCTTTTTGCCCCTGCATCATCCCTTGCAGAACCTCAACGGCTGGATTCGCCTTACTTTTTGTAGCGCGATAGTACCGCCCATTTTGAGCGGCCTGCTCGCCGTCTGGCTGGCGGGCCCTGAAGACGGCGGTGCGGCAAAAATGCTCTTCGTCTGGGTACTTTCCGAAGCCGTCGGGGCGCTGGCGCTGCTCCCGGCGGGCCTGCTCATCAAGCCTCGTTATTTCTGGCGATCTTATAATCCGAAGCTGCTATTCGAAGCGTTGATTACCTTTGCTGTCACCCTTGCGCTGAGCTATCTCGTTATACGCTTTGTCCCCTGGCCCTTCACCTTTATTATCGTTCTTTTGATGTGGAGCGCCATCCGGCTGCCGCGTCTGGAAGCCTTTACCATTTTCCTCGCCACGCTGATGGGCGTCTCTTTAATGATGTCCGCCAGGGGCATTGCGATGGAGATACCGCATCTGAAGATGGTGGATAACTCCCAGTGGCTCCCCTTCCTGATGATTTTGTTCCCGCTCAACGTGATGACGATGTTGATGTATTCCTTTCGCGAAGAGCGTAAACACATCACCGAGAGCGAGGCACGTTTTCGTAATGCGATGGAATATTCCGCCATCGGCATGGCGCTGGTGTCCATTGAAGGCCAGTGGATTCAGGTTAATAAATCGCTGAGCAATTTTCTGGGCTATACGACAGATCAGCTACGCGCGCTGACCTTCCAGCAGATCACCTATCCGGAAGACCTGCATGCCGATCTTTACCAGCTTGAGATGCTGCTTGCCGGAGATATCAACAGCTATTCGATGGAGAAGCGCTATTACACCAGCGAAGGAGACGTTGTGTGGGCCCTGCTGGCTGTTTCCGTGGTCCGCGACACCGATGGCTCTCCCCTTTATTTGATAGCCCAGATTGAAGATATCAACGATCTTAAGCACACCGAGTGGATCAATAAACGCCTGATGGAACGCATTACGCTTGCAAACGAAGCCGGCGGTATCGGGATCTGGGAATGGGATCTGGCAAGCGACGTGATTAGCTGGGACAAACGCATGTTCGATCTCTACGAAGTGCAGCCGCACGTGAAGCCCAGCTATAAGCTCTGGTCGGAGTGCATCATCGCTGAAGATCTGCCGCAGGCTGAAAAAATTGTGCATGAGTCTTTGCGGGCGCGCATGCCGTTCAAGCTGGAATACCGCATAAAAGTTGCGGACGGCATTCGTCATATACGCTCTCTGGCCAACCGGGTGCTGAATAAAAACGGTGATGTGGAACGCCTGCTCGGCATCAACATTGATATGACCGAGGTCAAGCAGCTTAACGAAGCCCTGTATCAGGAAAAAGAGCGCCTGCACATCACGCTGGATTCCATCGGCGAGGCGGTGATTTGTACCGATATCGACATGAACGTCACCTTTATGAACCCGATAGCGGAGAAACTCAGCGGCTGGCCGCAGGACGAAGCGATTGGCCAGCATATCCTTACGATTTTACGCATCACCTTTGGCGATACCGGCCCGGCGCTGGGAAACATCCACAGCGGCGATTATTCGCGCATGGCCATTGAACAGGATGTGGTGCTCCACTGCCGTAACGGCGGCAACCATGATATTCATTACAACGTTACGCCGCTGACGACGTTAGATGGACAAAGTATCGGTTCGGTGCTCGTTATCCAGGACGTTACCGAGTCGCGTAAGATGCTCAAACAGCTTAGCTACAGCGCCTCGCACGACAGCCTGACGCACCTTGCCAACCGCGTAAGCTTTGAAAAACATCTCAAGCGCCTGTTACAAAGCGCAGGCGAAAATCGACAGCGCCATGCGCTGGTATTTATCGATCTCGACAGGTTCAAAGCGGTTAACGATACCGCCGGGCACGCCGCCGGTGACGCGCTGCTGCGTGAACTCTCTTCCCTGATGCTGAGCATGCTGCGCACCGGCGATTTCCTTGCAAGGCTCGGCGGCGATGAGTTCGGCCTGCTGCTGCCGGATTGCTCAACGGATAATGCCCGCTATATTTCTGAGCGTATTATCAACAGCATTAACGACTATCACTTCGTCTGGGATGACCGCCTGCATCGTATCGGCGCCAGCGCCGGGATCACCCAGATTGACGCCGACAACAAAGTGGCCTCGGAAGTCTTGTCCCAGGCGGATATCGCCTGCTATGCCTCGAAAAACAGCGGCCGCGGACGCGTTACCGTCTTCGAAGTACAGCAGCATTACCTGCATAAAAGCCGCAGCGCGCTGGCTATAGATGAACAGTGGCGCATCATTAATGAAAACCCGATTCTGATGCTTGCCCAGGCCGCCGCGCCGCCGCGCGTGCCTGAGTCCACCAGCTTTTATCTGCTGTCGCTCAAGTTGTGGAGCAGCGAAGGAGAAGCTATAGAAGAACAAAGCTTCCGCAACGGGCTTATCGAAAGCGAGCTGCAGCACGCCCTTGACCGTCGGGTGTTCAACGAATTCTTCCTTCAGTTTGCGGCGCAGTTCGCGCAGAAAGGTTTCGGCATTGCGCTTCCACTCTCTCCTGCCGGGCTTGCAAGCGACGCTTTTATCGATGAACTGCTTGCCATGCTGGATGGCAGCCCGCTTCCGGCTCGTCTGCTGCACCTGCAAATCAGCAGCGAATCTTTGCTGACCGAATACGAACATATGCAAAAAAATCTGCAGCGTCTGCGCGACCGGGGCTGCCAGATGATTTTGTCCCACACAGGCCGGGATCTGGACATTTTTGAACGCATCGGCCGCCAGGCTTTCAGCTACCTCATTATCGATAGCGAGCTCATCCAGAACGTGCACTGCAACCTGATGGACGAAATGATGGTGACCATTATTCACGGCCATGCGCAACGCCTGACGCTGCAGGCCATAGCAGGTCCGGCGGATTCGCCGATGGTGATGGATACCCTTTCCGGTATCGGCATAGAGTTGATTTATGGCGAAACCATCAGCGCGCCGCAGCCGTTGACCATGCTGCTGAATACCGGTTATTTTGCGATTAACTGATAAGGTAACCGGAAATAAACCGCCTCAGAAACTGCATAAAAAACGGCGCTTTTCCAGCGCCGTTTTTAAATTGCATCTCAGATTTTATACTTCGCGTGCTTTCCAGATAACATCGCAAATTTCATCAGTTGGTTTAAAACCAGTTGGCGCCTTGAGTAATAACTCCCTGATGCGCTCTTGATCAAAATGAGTACACGCGATATTTAACTCATCCAGGTACTTAGCAAGTTCTGGCCATGACAACATCACTTCATTTGCAGTCATGATGCGTGGATGTTGTGTAACCGAAACATTTTCACCAATTAATAGCTCTTCAAAGAGTTTCTCACCCGGCCGTAAGCCGGTCGTTTTGATCTCAATATCACCATCTACATTGGACGCGTCACGAATCGTTAGCCCACTGAGTGTTACCATTCTGTGTGCCAGGTCGATTATTTTTACGGGCTCGCCCATATCAAGCACAAATACATCCCCACCATTGCCCATGGCGCCCGCTTGAATGACCAACTGGGCAGCTTCAGGTATTGTCATAAAGTAGCGAATGATATCTGGATGCGTCAGAGTTATCGGGCCTCCCGCATCAATTTGCTTTTCAAACAGAGGTACAACAGAACCGGAAGAACCGAGCACATTACCAAAGCGAACCATACTGAACGTGGTTGCTGAATGCTGTGCAGACAAGGCTTGCAGAACGAGTTCCGCCATGCGTTTTGTCGCGCCCATTGTATTAGTCGGACGAACAGCTTTGTCAGTTGAAATGAGAACAAAGTTAGCTACCTGGCACTGAATTGCGGCCTGGGCACAAGCTAAAGTTCCGAATACATTGTTGCGCACACCATCAGCCACGTTGTATTCAACTAATGGCACATGCTTGTAGGCAGCAGCATGGTAAATTGTTGCTACGTGAAGGCGTTGCAAAACTTTTTCGATATGCGCCTGGTTCTGGACATTTCCCAGAACCGGATAAAGCATAATAGTAAGTTTATGCTCTGCGATATAGGCTGCAAGCTCACGTTCAATAGCATACAAAGCAAATTCAGACATCTCATACAACACTAACGCTTGTGGGGCGTTACGCAGAATTTGACGACATAATTCGGAACCAATTGAACCGCCAGCTCCTGTAACCATGACAACTTTTGCGTGTATATTTTTGGCTATTAGCTCAGGTACAGGATCGACAGGATCTCTGCCAAGTAGATCGGTAATGGATACTTTTTTCAAACTATCTATTCTGGCTTTGCCTTCTACAAGCTCAACCATGCCCGGAATGGATAAGACTTCACAAGGCAGGCCTTCAAGCATTTTGATGACTTCATTTTTCCGCGAACGGCTGGCGCTTGGCATCGCAAGAAGGATCTTTTTCACCTCGTATTTTTCAACCAACCAAATCAGTTTTTCCGGTGCATATACCGTCACACCGTGCATGACGCTGCCTTGTAGAAGTGGATTGTCATCAACAAAAGCAACCGGATAATATTCAGCAGCTTGACTCAAGGCTGGCAGCAGTTGCCGACCCGATGCGCCAGCACCATAGATAATCACTTTGGTACCTAATCGCAGGCCTCGGCTGATAATCATTCTGAGTGCAAGTCGCGAACCCGCAATCATTAACATACCAAAGGAGAAATAGATGAAAGGAATAGTACGTGGCAGGTAAACGTTAGTGTAAAACGCCGTAACAATAAGCAAGATCGCTGAAGCCACCATACCGACACTTACTGCAACTAAGACTTTAGCTGTGATATATCGTATAACGGCACGATACAACCCCAACTTAACAAAAAAAACCAAAGTAATCAATATAATAGATAAAATCAATTCCCAATGCGGCAGGCTGTTTAGCGGGGTCATAGAATCTATACGCACCCAAAATGCAAACCAAAAAGCACAAAGCAAAAGGACAACATCAATAGCCAGAGTAATGATTCTTTTTAATGGTCTGGGTAACGTCAGTAAAAAAGTTAGCATATTTTTAACCAATTCATTGCGAGCATCATGCTCGCGATTTCAAAGTTGATCCAGCAGCATAAGTAACGTGAGACTCGGCAAGAGCCCCAAAGCCTCCGCATGAACCAGCCTGTACAAAAGCGCCTTTACCAATATGACATCCGCCCGCCAGTTGTACTCCCACACCCAGATGAGCAAATTCCTCTACCACACCGTTGTGATCCACCGTTGAGTTAGAATTGATAATCACCCCATCACCAATTTGGGTCTGCGAACCGATAACCACACCAGCAAACACAACGCATCCTTTGCCAAGTTGCGCTGAAGGACTTATCCATGAACCCGGATGAACCAGCGTTTCGAGTTCAAAACCTCCTGCCAAAGCGTGTAATTGTAAATTCCTTCTTACCCTGTTATTACCAATACCAATAACAACATGAGTAAAATTTTTATGGCTTTTAAGGCTGTCAATAGGTCCAAGTATCATAGCGTTCAGATTTTTTTCCTTCTGCCAGGCGTCATCCAAATAAGCAATTTGACTATATTGACCTGACAGAATAGCCAGTTCGGCGATACACCGACCATGACCACCCGCCCCCAAAATTAACAGGCTCTTGTTCATGCTTATTCCTGCCCCTTATCTTTAACACCGGCACCATAATAATATGCTGTTGCTATTAATGGCAGCCAGGCAATCAATACACCTACCACGCCTGTCACCTTCCCATTGGCTATCAGCAACGCGAAAGGCAGCAACCATACGACGTTAATAATGAAAGCCCCAATGGTGACAGGTTTATGTGATCCATATTTACGGGCAAGTATTTGATAGGTATGGCTGGCATGAGCTTCGTATACTTTTTTCCCCCCTATTAGCCTGCGTAAAAGAGTCATCGTAGCATCGACGATAAAGATCCCCAGCAGGCAAATTTCGGCCAGGAATAGTTTGCTATCGAGTAAGGCTATATGCAGAACAATCAAACCAATTGTTATGCCAAGAAACCCACTTCCTGCATCACCCATAAAAATTTTCGCGGTTGGAAAATTCCAGAAGATAAATCCCAGAGCGGCACATCCCAACAATAAAAGTATAGCAACCTGGCTGGTTTCCATGGTATTCGGCACACTGCATACCATCACAACGCCGGACATCAAGGCAAACATAATAGCTTCCATACTTGCCAGGCCGTTAATGCCATCCATGAAATTATAAAGATTAAGCATCCACGCCAGATATACCAGACCGAAAAGCATCCCCAGCCACCCAGCAGAGAATTGATAGCCAAAAAGATCAATTACTGGGAATTGCCCAAGAAAATATAAACCTATGGCGGCGGCAAGAAAGTGCATCAATAAGCGCCAGCGGGCAGCAATATGGCCATGATCGTCAAGGAAACCAACTATGGCGGTAAATATGCCTGCAATAAATAACGAAAGCATCTGGAAAAGAGGCACAATGCCGATTATGTAAAATAAAACGATGCCGACCAGGAAACCAACAACTATCGCCACCCCGCCGCCTCGTGGCGTGGGAACCGAATGAGAGCTTCGTTGATTTGGTACATCTATCACGTTATTTTTTAATGCGTAAACACGTAAACCCCATGTAAGCACAAAAGCAAAAATGAATACAGCAACTGCTCCAACGAACTCCAACATTATTTATTTTCCTTAGAATAAAACGCTGCAGTTTTTTCCATTGTTTCATAAAGAGTTACTGGAGCCTGCCAGTTAAGAAGCCGAGCGGCTTTGGTTGAGTCAATTTCTAATGAACCAAAAAGTTGTTCATAGATATTCTCTTTGCCAATCGCCTTCAACCCAAATTTTATAATCGGAGATGGGAACCAGATAATTCTGGCTGGTTTGTTCATGCCGTTAGCAAAAGCGCGGATAATATCTTCGGTTGTCGGTTTTTCTTTATCTGCAAGCACAAATAATTCATTTTTTGCCAGAGGATTTTCAATGCATGTAATAATAAAACTAACAACGTTATCTAATGAGACCATACCGCGTTTATTTTTAACCCCTTTGAAAGGAAGCGGAACACCGCTTTCAACCAGTTTGAGTAAACGTAAAATATTGCCTGGAGCATTCTCTCCACAGATAAGCGCAGGGCGAATGATGGTAATAGCCATTGAGGTATCAGCAAATTGTTCTTTTAAAGCTAGCTCAGCCTCTAATTTTGAAATGGCATAATCAGAGGTGGTTACGGGTTTAGATATTTCGCTAAAAGATTCGCCTGAAGTGGCATTCCCATTAACACCAATCGAACTAATAAAAATAAAGTGCGTAACACCAGCAGCCTTTGCGTCATGGGCAAGCTTAAGCGTGGCATCGCGATTTACCCGACGAAATTCAGTCAATTTATCATCAGCCTGATCGTTCATCATATGAGCGCGCCCGGCTGTATGTATAACAACATCAACCCCATGGAGGGCTTCAGACCAATCCGTTTGCTCTGAAATCTCTCCGATATTGATCAGTTCAGGCATTGACTGTAGCGAACGTCGTGACGTCCCTGTAACCTCATAATTTTTGACTTTGAGTGCTGTCATTAGTTTGCTACCGACAAAACCCGTCGCCCCTGTCACCAAAATTTTCATAGTTTACCCTTTCTAAGTTAAGCGCTTTAAAGGCCGGACATAAGCAGAACTAAAGTTTGTTTAAGGTTTTATAGGAATTACAACGCAAGATTTTCATACTTACCGAATTGAGTTACAAGTTGTAATCCTGTTTTTTTAATCCAATTTCATCTTTATAGTTTAGTTTTTCGGCAGCCAGCCGTCGCTGTACCAGATATGCAGCAGGGCGTAAGAGCGCCAGGGCTGCCAGCGCTCCGCGTAGCGACGGATCCCGGCGGGCGTCATACCAGCAAAGCGCTGTTTAATCAGGTAATCGTCGGGTAAAAATACGTCGCTTGCCTGCCAGCCGCGTAACGCAAAATAGTTTGCCGTCCAGCGTCCTATACCAGGCAGGGCGATCAGTTGCTTCACCCCCAGCTCAACGTCCGCCGGAGCCGTCAGCGGAAACGCTCCGGCGTCTACCAGCCGTGCCAGATTAACGATCGACGCTGCCCGTTTTAACGGCATCCCTAACGGCTTTAGCTGCTCAGGCTCCAGTGCCGCAAGCCTGCAGGCCGTGGGAAAAAGGCGCCATTGCGGGAAGCCTGCCAGCGGTTCCCCAAAGCTCTGCGCTACTTTCCCCGCGAGTTTCGCCGCCATCGCCACGCTCACCAGCTGTCCCAGAATGGCCCGAATCGCCTGTTCAAAAGCCTCCATGCAGCCCGGCAGTCGCAGCCCGGGGCGCGCCTGGGCCAGTTCGCCCAGGCTTTCCAGCAGCAGCTGGGGCCTGCGATCCAGATCGAGCAGCTGCCTTATTCTTACCAGCACCTCTTCCGCTACCGGCAGCAATCCGGCGGATAACGTTATCTTCAGCACGCGGCGCTTTTCATCAGGTTCGAGCGCAATCAGCCCCTGATGCTGGCCCAGGGCAAAGCTGCGGCAATAGCGCGTCGGCGTCACGGTTTCAATGCCGGAAATCGCACGCGCGGCCAGAAAACTGAACATCCAGTCCCAGTCATAAGGCGGGTGATAGCCAAGCTCAAACATAGTCTGTTCCCGTGTAATTTTATGGGGTTAGCATAATAGTAAATGCCGGATATTGCCTTGCTTTGATATTCAGTTGCCCGCGACGACGCATTCCGCTAAAGTCGCCCCCCTTCTCACCGGCATGGGGATATTATGCAATTTATCGGCTTTGATTATGGTACGGCAAACTGTTCAGTTGCGGTGATGCGCGATGGCGCACCACAGCTTCTGGAAATGGAAAATGGTTCTTCCCTGCTTCCCTCCATGCTGTGCGCCCCCACGCGCGAAGCGGTCAGCGAATGGCTTTATCGCCACCATCAGGTTCCGGCGAATGGCGATGAAACGCAGGCGCTGCTGCGCCGCGCCGTGTCATTTAACCGCGAAGAAGATATCGACGTCCTGCCAGGCAGCGTGCAGTTTGGTCTGAGTTCGCTGCGTCAGTATATGGAAGATCCTGAAGAGGTTTACTTCGTAAAGTCGCCGAAATCATTTCTCGGCGCCAGCGGGCTGAAACCACAGCAGGTGGCGTTATTCGAAGATTTAGTCTGCGCCATGATGGTGCATATTCGCCAGCAGGCGCAAACGCAGATAGCGGAGCCCATTAACCAGGCGGTGATTGGCCGTCCGGTTAATTTCCAGGGTCTGGGCGGTGAAGAGGCTAACCGGCAGGCGCAGGGCATCCTTGAACGTGCGGCGCATCGCGCCGGGTTCCAGGAGGTGGTGTTTCAGTTTGAACCCGTTGCCGCAGGGCTTGATTTTGAGGCCTCGCTCAGCGAAGAGAAACGGGTCCTGGTCGTTGATATCGGCGGCGGCACCACGGACTGCTCTGTTCTGCTGATGGGGCCGCAATGGCGCACCCGCCGCGATCGCGAGCAGAGCTTGCTCGGCCACAGCGGCTGCCGCGTTGGCGGAAACGATCTCGACATAATGCTGGCATACAAGCAGCTTTCGCCGCTGCTTGGCATGGGCGGGCAAACGGAAAAGGGGATCGCCCTTCCCGTATTGCCATGGTGGAACGCCGTGGCCATCAACGATGTTCCGGCGCAGAACGAATTTTACAGTACCGCTAACGGAAGAATGCTGGGCGAGCTGGTGCGCGACGCGCGCGAACCGGACAAGGTAGCGTATCTGCAAAAGGTCTGGCGTCAGCGCCTGAGCTATCGCCTGGTGCGGGCGGCGGAAGAGAGCAAAATAGCCCTTTCCGACAGCAAGCAGGTTGCCACGATGCTGCCGTTTATCGCCAAAGAGCTGGGCTGCGACATCACGCAGGCAGAGCTTTCAGTCGCTATCAGCCAGCCGCTACAGCGCATTCTGGAGCAGGTTATGCTGGCGCTGGAAACCAGCGATGTGAAACCGGAGGTGATCTATCTCACCGGCGGCAGCGCCCGATCGCCGATGATCAAACATGCTCTGGCGCAGCTGCTGCCGGGCATAGCGCTTGCCGGGGGCAATGATTTCGGCTCGGTAACCGCCGGCCTTGCCCGCTGGGCCGAAGTGGTGTTTCGAAGCTAAGCGATAAGCCGTGGGGAAACTCACGGCTATTTCACCTCTAAGCGCTTTACGCCTTCCGGAAACTCAATTTGCAACGAGAGCGCGCCGTCAGGCGCTTCAATCTTTCATATTGGTGAAAGGGGAGCCGAAGCCACAGTTTATTGATGATTTTTTAAGCTGGATACCGCTCGCCGATGGTTATGCGAAGCGCCCCGAAAAAAAGCGCCCAATCAGATTTATCCCTACAGTACTTCATATTTCCTTCATTTTTCAGCGCCCGCGGGTCTCTACACTAGTATCATTAGGGCTAATCGTTTCAGGAAGAGAAGACGTATAACTATGAAAGGTACGCACAACATCCGTTGGTTGTTAATTGCGGGGATTATTATCGTTGCCGCCGCGGCCGTTTATTTCTGGCGCAGTGGCGAGTCTGGCGGATCTCAAGCGCAGCAATCTGCCCGGCAGCAGGCTCCCGGCGGCGGGCGTCGCGGCGCCCTTGCTCCCGTTCAGGCAGCCACGGCGACCAGCGAATCCGTACCACGTTATCTTACCGGCCTTGGCACCATTACCGCGGCGAATACGGTTACCGTGCGAAGCCGCGTGGATGGACAACTGCTGGCGATTCATTTCCAGGAAGGAGGGCAGGTAAAAGCCGGCGATTTGCTGGCTGAGATCGATCCAAGCCAGTTCAAAGTCGCGCTCGCGCAGGCGCAGGGGCAGCTGGCAAAAGATCGGGCAACGCTTGCCAATGCCCAGCGCGATCTGGCCCGCTACCAGCAACTGGTGAAAACCAACCTCGTTTCCCGTCAGGAGCTGGACGCGCAGCAGGCGCTGGTGAGTGAATCCGCAGGCACGTTAAAAGCGGATGAAGCCGCCGTTGCCAGCGCGCAGCTACAGCTCGACTGGAGCCGCATTACCGCGCCGGTTGACGGTCGTGTCGGCCTGAAGCAGGTCGATGTCGGCAACCAGATTTCCAGCGGCGATACCACAGGCATTGTGGTACTGACCCAAACACATCCTATCGATCTGATCTTCACGCTGCCGGAAAGCGATATCGCCACCGTGGTGAAAGCGCAAAAAGCGGGCAACGCCCTGAGCGTTGAAGCCTGGGATCGCACCAACAAGCGGAAGCTCAGCGTCGGCAGCCTGCTGAGCTTAGATAACCAGATAGACGCCACCACCGGCACCATCAAACTTAAAGCCCGCTTTAATAACGAAGATGACGCGCTGTTCCCGAATCAGTTCGTCAACGCCCGCATGCTGGTCGATACCCAGCAAAACGCGGTAGTTATCCCGACGAGCGCGCTGCAGATGGGTAACGAAGGCAACTTCGTCTGGGTATTGAATGCCGATAACAAAGTCAGCAAGCATCTGGTCACCACCGGCATTCAGGACAGCCAGAAAGTGGTGATTTCCGCCGGGCTTTCCGCAGGCGATCGCGTAGTCACTGACGGAATAGACCGCCTCACCGAAGGGGCGAAAGTGGAAGTGGTAGAAGCCCATTCGGCTACAGGCAGCACAGCGGAAAGCAAAGCGGACGAGAAGCCTGCGCACAAACGTAACGGAGCAAACTCCTGATGCAGGTTTTACCTCCCAGCGCAACGGGCGGGCCATCCCGCCTGTTTATTCTGCGTCCGGTCGCCACCATGCTGCTTATGCTGGCTATTCTGCTGGCGGGAGTTATCGGGTATCGCTTCCTGCCGGTTTCCGCGCTGCCGGAAGTGGACTACCCAACCATTCAGGTGGTCACCCTTTATCCAGGCGCCAGCCCGGACGTTGTGACCTCCGCGGTTACCGCTCCGCTGGAGCGCCAGTTTGGGCAGATGTCCGGCTTAAAACAGATGTCCTCGCAAAGCGCGGGCGGCGCCTCCGTGGTCACGCTCCAGTTCCAGCTCACTTTACCGCTGGATGTGGCCGAGCAGGAGGTACAGGCCGCGATTAACGCCGCCACTAACCTGCTGCCATCCGACCTGCCAAACCCGCCGGTCTACAGCAAAGTGAATCCGGCGGATCCGCCCATCATGACGCTCGCCGTCACCTCCACCGCCATGCCGATGACCCAGGTTGAAGACATGGTGGAAACACGTGTGGCGCAGAAGATTTCTCAGGTGTCCGGCGTCGGCCTCGTCACCCTTTCCGGCGGGCAACGCCCTGCGGTACGCGTGAAGCTGAACGCCCCCGCCCTTGCAGCGCTTGGATTAACCAGCGAAACGGTCCGCACCGCCATTACCAGCGCAAACGTCAACTCCGCAAAAGGGAGCCTCGATGGCCCCGAGCGCGCCGTAACGCTTTCCGCCAACGATCAGATGCAGTCTGCAGAAGAGTACCGCAACCTGATTATTGCTTATCAGAACGGCGCGCCGGTTCGCCTTGGCGATGTGGCAACGGTGGAACAGGGCGCCGAAAATACCTGGCTCGGCGCCTGGGCCAATAAGCAACAGGCGATAGTGATGAACGTGCAGCGCCAGCCCGGCGCAAATATCATCGACACCGCCGACAGCATTCGCCGGCTGCTGCCGACGCTTACCCAAAGCCTGCCGAAATCGGTTGAAGTAAAGCTGCTGAGCGACCGCACGACCAACATCAGCGCCTCCGTAACGGATACGCAGCATGAGCTGATGCTCGCCATCGCGCTGGTAGTCATGATCATCTACGTATTCCTGCGCAACGTGCCCGCGACAATAATTCCCGCCGTAGCGGTGCCGCTGTCGCTGGTCGGCACCTTTGCGGTAATGGTTTTCCTCGATTTTTCGATTAACAACCTGACGCTGATGGCGCTCACCATCGCCACCGGCTTTGTGGTGGACGACGCGATTGTGGTTATCGAGAACATCTCGCGCTATATCGAAAAAGGCGAAAAGCCGTTGGCCGCAGCGCTCAAAGGCGCGGGTGAAATCGGCTTTACGATTATCTCGCTGACCTTCTCGCTTATCGCGGTTCTTATCCCGCTTTTGTTTATGGGAGATATTGTCGGCCGTCTGTTCCGCGAGTTTGCCGTGACGCTTGCCGTGGCGATTTTAATTTCCGCCGTTGTCTCGCTCACGCTCACGCCAATGATGTGCGCGCGCATATTAAGCCATGAATCGTTACGCAAACAGAACCGCTTCTCGCGCGCAAGCGAACGCTTTTTTGAACGCGTTATCGCCGCTTACGGGCGCATGTTAACTAAGGTACTGCATCATCCTTGGCTCACGCTTGGCGTGGCGCTCGGCACGCTTGCCCTTACCGTCATGCTGTGGATATTCATTCCGAAAGGCTTCTTCCCGATTCAGGACAACGGCATAATCCAGGGCACGCTTCAGGCCCCGCAGTCCGTCTCGTTTGCCAGCATGTCCCAGCGCCAGCGGCAGGTTGCCGACGCGATAATGCAAGATCCGGCGGTGGAAAGCCTGACGTCGTTTATCGGCGTCGACGGTACGAACCCCTCGCTGAACAGCGCTCGTTTGCAAATTAATCTTAAACCCCTTGCCGACCGCGATGACCGCATCAAAGCCGTCATTGAACGCCTGCAAACGAATGTGGCAAAAGTCCCGGGCGTACAGCTTTATCTGCAGCCGGTTCAGGATCTCACCATCGATACCACGGTCAGCCGCACGCAGTATCAGTTCACGCTGCAGGCCACCTCGCTGGAGGCGCTGAGCACCTGGGTGCCGCAGCTGATGAACAAGCTGCAAACGCTGCCGCAGCTTTCCGACGTCAGCAGCGACTGGCAGGATCGTGGGCTGGTGGCGTACGTTAACGTCGACCGCGCCAGCGCCAGCCGCCTGGGCATTTCTATGGCAGACGTCGACAATGCGCTCTACAACGCGTTCGGCCAGCGTCTGATTTCCACCATTTACACGCAGGCCAATCAGTATCGCGTGGTCCTTGAGCACGATACCAGCGCCACGCCGGGCCTGAGCGCGCTGGATAATATTCGCCTGACCGCGACCTCCGGCGGCACCGTGCCGCTCAACGCTATCGCCAAAGTCGAACAGCGTTTTGCGCCGCTTTCGGTGAATCATCTCGATCAGTTCCCGTCGACGACGATCTCTTTTAACGTCCCGGATAATTACTCGTTAGGCGAAGCCGTACAGGCGATTACCGATACGGAAAAAGAGCTCTCGTTCCCGACGGATATCACCACCCAGTTCCAGGGCAGCACCCTCGCCTTCCAGGCGGCGCTCGGCAGCACTATCTGGCTGATAGTCGCCTCCGTGGTGGCGATGTACATCGTGCTGGGCGTGCTGTATGAAAGCTTTATCCACCCCATTACTATCCTTTCGACGCTGCCCACCGCGGGCGTCGGGGCACTGCTTGCGCTGATGCTGGCCGGGGCGGAGCTGGACGTGATCGCGATTATCGGCATCATCCTGCTTATCGGCATCGTGAAGAAAAACGCCATCATGATGATCGACTTCGCCCTGGCGGCGGAGCGCGAACAGGGGATGGCGCCGTATGAAGCTATCTATCAGGCGTGCCTGCTGCGCTTCCGTCCGATTCTGATGACCACGCTGGCCGCCCTGCTCGGCGCGTTGCCGCTGATGCTGTCTACCGGCGTTGGCGCCGAGCTGCGGCGCCCGCTGGGGATCGGCATGGTCGGCGGGCTGCTGGTCAGCCAGGTGTTAACGCTGTTTACCACGCCGGTTATCTACCTGCTGTTCGATCGTCTGTCGCACTATACCCGCCAGCGATTTGGCAAGCGTGAGGAAGAAGCTCAGTGAAATTCTTCGCTCTGTTCATCTACCGGCCCGTCGCGACGATCCTGCTGACCCTCGCCATTACGCTGTGCGGCGTGCTGGGCTTCCGTCTGCTGCCGGTCGCCCCGCTGCCGGAGGTGGATTTTCCGGTGATCATGGTCAGCGCTTCGCTGCCGGGGGCCTCCCCGGAAACCATGGCCTCCTCGGTTGCCACCCCGCTGGAGCGTGCGCTGGGGCGAATCGCGGGCGTTAACGAAATGACGTCGTCCAGCTCGCTGGGCAGCACGCGCATCATTCTGGAGTTTAATTTCGACCGCGATATCAACGGCGCGGCGCGCGACGTGCAGGCCGCGATCAACGCGGCGCAAAGCCTGCTGCCAAGCGGAATGCCGAGCCGCCCCACCTATCGCAAAGCCAACCCGTCCGACGCGCCGATAATCATTCTGACGCTGACGTCGGATACGCTTTCGCAGGGGCAGCTTTACGATTTCGCCTCCACGCAGCTGGCGCAGACCGTCGCGCAAATTGACGGCGTGGGCGATGTCGACGTCGGCGGCAGCTCATTACCGGCAGTGCGCGTCGATCTCAATCCGCAGGCGCTGTTTAACCAGGGCGTTTCGCTGGATGCGGTGCGCACGGCGATAAGCAACGCCAACGTGCGTCGCCCGCAAGGCGCGGTGGAAGAGCACTCCCGGCGCTGGCAGCTACAGACCAACGACGAGCTGAAAACCGCAGCGGAATATCAGCCGCTGATCGTCCACTACAACAACGGCGGCGCGGTGCAGCTGCGCGATGTGGCAAACGTCACCGACTCGGTGCAGGATGTGCGAAACGCCGGGATGACCAACGCTAAGCCCGCTATTTTGCTGATGATCCGCAAATCGCAGGAGGCGAACATCATCGAGACGGTCGACAGGATTCGGGCTAAAGTTCCGCAATTGCGGGAAACCATTCCCTCCTCCATTGATTTGCAGATCGCGCAGGATCGCTCGCCGACCATTCGCGCCTCGCTTGCCGAAGTTGAGCAATCGCTGGTCATTTCCGTCGCGCTGGTCATTCTGGTGGTCTTCCTGTTCCTGCGTTCCGGCCGCGCCACGCTTATTCCCGCCGTCGCCGTGCCGGTCTCCCTGATCGGCACCTTTATCGCCATGTACCTGTGCGGATTTAGCCTCAATAACCTCTCGCTGATGGCGCTTACCATCGCCACGGGTTTTGTGGTGGACGATGCAATTGTGGTGCTGGAGAACATCTCTCGCCACCTTGAGGCCGGCGTGAAACCGCTTCAGGCGGCGCTGCAGGGCGTGCGCGAAGTCGGGTTCACCGTCCTTTCCATGAGCCTCTCGCTGGTCGCCGTCTTTCTGCCGCTGCTGCTGATGGACGGCTTGCCTGGCCGTTTATTTAAAGAGTTTGCCGTCACGCTTTCGGCGGCTATCGGTATTTCGCTGGCGGTTTCCCTGACCTTAACGCCGATGATGTGCGGCTGGCTGCTGAAGAACAAACCGCAGCATAAGCCGAACCGCAGCCGTGGTTTTGGCCGCATGCTGGTGGCGATGCAGCAGGGATACGGCCGTTCGCTTAAGTGGGTGCTGAACCACGCGAAGCTGACAGGACTGGTGCTGCTCGCCACCATTGCGCTCAACGTCTGGCTGTATATCGCCATCCCGAAAACCTTCTTCCCGGAGCAGGACACCGGGCGGCTGATGGGCAATATTCAGGCCGACCAGAGCATCTCTTTCCAGGCCATGCGCGGCAAACTACAGGACTTCATGAAGATCATTCGCGAAGACCCGGCGGTGGATAATGTCACCGGCTTTACCGGCGGCTCGCGGGTGAACAGCGGGATGATGTTTATCTCCCTCAAGCCGCTTAGCGAACGTAAAGAGACGGCGCAGCAGGTCATCGACCGGTTACGCAAAGCGCTGGCAAAAGAGCCGGGCGCCAGCCTGTTTCTGATGGCCGTGCAGGATATTCGCGTCGGCGGTCGTTCTGCCAACGCCAGCTATCAGTACACGCTGCTGTCCGACAACCTCGCCGATCTGCGCGAGTGGGAACCGAAAATCCGCCAGGCGCTGGCAAAGCTGCCGCAGCTTGCCGATGTCAACTCGGACAGCCAGAACAACGGCGCGGAAATGGATCTCATCTACGACCGCGAAACTATGTCGCGGCTGGGTATCAGCGTAAACGATGCCAACAGCCTGCTGAATAACGCCTTCGGGCAGCGGCAGATTTCAACGATCTATCAGCCGCTTAATCAGTACAAAGTGGTGATGGAAGTCGATCCGCGCTATACCCAGGATATCAGCGCGCTGGATCAGATGTTCGTCATCAACAGCGAGGGTAAGCCCATCCCGCTCTCCTGGTTCGCGAAGTGGCAGCCGGCAAACGCGCCGCTTTCGGTAAACCATCAGGGCCTGTCGGCAGCCTCGACGGTTTCCTTTAACCTGCCAACTGGCGTTTCGCTAAGCGAGGCCAGCGAAGCTATTGACCGCACCATAACGTCTCTGGGCGTGCCGTCGACGGTGCGCGGCAGCTATGCGGGTACGGCGCAGGTGTTCCAGGATACGATGAAATCGCAGCTGATGCTGATTCTGACGGCCATTGCCACCGTCTACATCGTGCTGGGCATTCTCTATGAAAGCTACGTTCACCCGCTGACCATTCTCTCAACGCTGCCTTCGGCGGGCGTCGGGGCGCTGCTGGCGCTGGAGCTGTTCGGCGCGCCTTTCAGCCTGATCGCGCTGATCGGCATTATGCTGCTGATTGGCATCGTGAAGAAAAACGCCATCATGATGGTGGACTTTGCGATAGACGCGCAGCGTAACGGCAATCTGTCGCCGGTCGATGCCATCTTCCAGGCGTGCCTGCTGCGCTTCCGCCCGATTATGATGACGACGCTGGCCGCCCTGTTCGGCGCTCTGCCGCTGGTGCTGACCAGCGGAGACGGCGCCGAGCTGCGCCAGCCGCTGGGCATCACCATCGTCGGCGGTCTGATCGTCAGCCAGCTGCTGACGTTGTATACCACGCCGGTTGTCTATTTGTTCTTTGAGAGTCTACGTTTACGTTTTGCCCGAAAAAATCGTGAAGATGAGGTGCTGAGCTAAATGACCGACCTGCCCGCAGCCGTTCGCTGGCAACTGTGGATCGTGGCTTTCGGCTTCTTTATGCAGTCGCTGGACACTACCATTGTTAATACCGCCCTGCCCGCAATGGCGGCAAGCCTGGGGGAGAGCCCGCTGCATATGCATTCGGTCATCGTCTCCTATGTGCTGACCGTGGCGGTCATGCTGCCCGCCAGCGGCTGGCTCGCGGATCGGGTCGGGGTGCGCAATATTTTCTTCACCGCCATTGTGCTGTTTACCGCAGGCTCCCTGCTTTGCGCCCACGCTTCGACGCTCGACGGGTTAGTTATGGCCCGCGTGGTGCAAGGCATCGGAGGAGCGATGATGGTACCGGTAGGCAGGCTAACGGTGATGAAAATTGTGCCGCGCGAACAGTACATGGCGGCGATGACTTTTGTCGCCCTCCCCGGCCAGGTTGGGCCGCTGCTTGGCCCGGCGCTGGGCGGCATACTGGTGGAGTATGCTTCCTGGCACTGGATCTTCCTGATAAACCTGCCCGTGGGAATTATCGGCGCTGTCGCCACGCTCTGGCTGATGCCGAATTACACCATGCAAACCCGCCGCTTTGACGTGCCGGGCTTTTTGCTGCTGGCGTTTGGTATGGCAGCGCTGACTATCGCCCTCGACGGGCAAAAAGGGCTGGGAATTTCTTCTCTCGCCCTCGGCCTGCTGGTGAGCGCCGGCGCGCTGGCAATTATGCTCTATCTGTGGCACGCCCGCGGCAACGACAGAGCGTTGTTCAAACCTGGCCTCTTTAAGACGCGCACCTTTTCACTCGGCCTGTTCGGCAGCTTCTGCGGACGTGTCGGCAGCGGCATGCTGCCCTTTATGACGCCGGTCTTCCTGCAAATCGGCCTCGGTTTTTCGCCCTTCCACGCCGGTCTGATGATGATCCCGATGGTGCTGGGCAGCATGGGGATGAAGCGCATCGTGGTGCAGGTCGTCAACCGCTTCGGCTATCGCCGGGTGCTGGTCGCCTCAACGCTTGGGCTGGCGCTGATTAGCCTGCTGTTTATGGCAACCGCTCTGCTCGGCTGGTACTACCTGCTGCCGGTGGTGCTGGTTATCCAGGGGATGGTCAACTCGGTACGCTTTTCTTCCATGAACACCCTGACGCTAAAAGATCTGCCGGACGACATGGCAAGCTCCGGCAACAGCCTGCTGTCGATGGTAATGCAGCTTTCCATGAGCATTGGCGTTACCGTCGCCGGGATGCTGCTTGGCATGTATGGCCATCACCAGATAGCCCCGGACAGCCCGGTGGTGCACAGCGTCTTTCTTTATACCTATCTGAGTATGGCGGTGATTATCGCCCTACCCGCGCTGGTCTTCACCCGCGTACCCAGGGACACCACAAAAAACGTCATCATCTCGCGGCGTAAAAGGAGCTAATCATGACATTCTGGCGGCCGGGCATTACCGGCAAGCTGTTTCTCGCCATCTTTTCCACCTGCCTGCTGGTGCTGGCTATCATGCACTGGGGCGTGCGGCTGAGCTTCGAGCGCGGGTTTATCGACTACATCAAACACGGCAACGAACAGCGTCTTGAAATGCTGGGAGATGCGCTGGGCGAACAGTACGCGCTGCATGGAAACTGGCAGTTTTTACGCCATAACGACCGCTTTATGTTCCAGATCCTCAAATCGTTTGAGCACGATGAGGATGGACGCAACCCGAACATGCCGCCGCACGGCTGGCGCACGCAGTTCTGGGTAGTGGATCAGAATGACAAGGCGCTGGTTGGCCCACGCGCGCCGGTGCCGCCGGATGGAACTCGTCGCGCCATTAAGGTTAACGGACGCGACGTGGGCTGGGTTATCGCCTCCCCCGTTGAGCGGCTGACGCGCAATACGGATATTAATTTTGACCGCCAGCAGCGGCGCACCAGCTGGATTATCGTCGCGCTCTCCACCCTGCTGGCCGCGGCGGCAACTTTCTTTCTGGCGCGTGGCCTCCTTGCGCCGGTTAAACGGCTGGTTGAAGGCACGCACCGGCTGGCCGCGGGCGACTTCACCGCTCGCGTCGACTCCACAAGCCAGGATGAGCTGGGCAAGCTGGCGCAGGATTTTAACCAGCTTGCGAGCACGCTCGAAAAAAATCACAACATGCGCCGCGCCTATATGGCCGATATCTCCCACGAACTGCGCACTCCGCTGGCGATTTTGCGCGGCGAGCTGGAGGCGATTCAGGACGGCGTACGCCAGTTTACGCCGGAATCGGTGGCTTCATTGCAGATGGAGGTCGCCACGCTCACCAAGCTGGTGGACGATTTGCACCAGCTGTCGCTCTCGGATGAGGGCGCGCTGGCCTACCAGAAAAAACCCCTCGATATCATCACCCTGCTGGAAGTGGTTGCAGGCGCCTTTCGTCAGCGCTTTGATTCCCGCGGGCTCTCCATTCGCCTCGCTTTACCCGATCGCGTCACCATTTTTGGCGACAGCGACAGGCTGATGCAGTTGTTTAACAACCTGCTGGAAAACAGCCTGCGCTATACCGACGCGGGCGGTCAGCTATTGATTTCAGGCGAGATAATACAGCAGCGCTTCGTCATGACGTTTGCCGACAGCGCGCCCGGCGTCAACGACGAGCAGCTGCCTATGCTTTTCGATCGCTTTTACCGCACGGAAGGCTCGCGAAACCGCGCAAGCGGCGGTTCCGGTCTTGGGTTATCCATCTGCCAGAACATCGTCAGCGCCCACGGCGGCACCCTGAAAGCCGGCCATTCGCCTTTCGGCGGCGTTAGCATTACAGTAGAATTACCGTTGGATTCAGAATCAATGAGAAACGTATGACCGATTTTCCGATTGATGAAAATGCCCCGCGTATTTTGATTGTTGAAGATGAGCCGAAACTGGGGCAGCTGCTTATCGATTATCTGAAGGCCGCAAGCTACGCCCCGACGCTGATTAGCCACGGCGACCAGGTGCTGCCTTATGTCCGCCAGACGCCGCCTGATTTAATTCTGCTGGATTTAATGCTGCCCGGCACTGACGGCCTGACCCTGTGCCGCGAAATCCGGCGTTTCTCGGAGCTGCCCATCGTGATGGTCACCGCCAAAATCGAGGAGATAGACCGCCTGCTGGGGCTGGAAATTGGCGCTGACGACTATATCTGCAAGCCTTACAGCCCACGGGAAGTGGTTGCTCGCGTTAAAACCATTTTACGCCGCTGCAGGCGTCAAAAGGACTCCGCCGCGCAGGGCGAAGAAAGCCCGCTGATTATCGACGAAGGCCGCTTCCAGGCAAGCTGGCGCGACAAAGCGCTGGATTTAACGCCGGCGGAGTTTCGCCTGCTGAAAACCCTCTCTCACGAGCCGGGTAAGGTATTTTCACGCGAAATGCTCCTGAACCACCTTTACGACGATTACCGCGTGGTGACGGACAGAACCATCGACAGCCATATTAAAAATCTGCGCCGCAAGCTCGAAGCGCTTGACGAAGAGCAATCGTTTATCCGCGCGGTGTATGGCGTGGGGTATCGCTGGGAGGCGGACGCCTGCCGCATGGCTTAAACTTCGGGAATGCCTCTGGCTGAGGCATTTTATTGGAACCCCGCGCCAGAAAAACGCAAAAACTCGACCCTGTACGCACTTTTTACGGCTATTTTCCCTCATTAAATGAAGCAAATCACATAACTGTACGTTTTTTAACCCAGCCTCTTTTTATTTCCAAAAAATTCCATTAAAAATAAGCCGTGCTCGATTTTTCACCAAATCCGGCACGGTCAGGAAGCCATACTTTAAAAAGGAGAAAGGGATGAAAGAGATAGAAACACGTCAGTACCATACGGTTGCAGGGGGCTATGGGGAACAATGCGGCCGCGGCCCGTCAAGCGCCAGCTCAAATGGATGCTCATCGGGAGGCTCTTCCGGGTCCAGAGGTGGAAGCGCGGGAAACCGAGCCCCGCAAATTACTAACGGCAAAGGCAAAGCAGGAAGCGGAGTGCTGGCCGGCGGCTTCTTCTCAAACAATCCGGGTGCATCAAGCGCTGGCTCCCGCGGCTGTACGGGCGGAAAAAGAGAAGTTGGCTCCAGCCGCTAATTTTTATCTGGTCTTACCGAACAGAAATTATTCTGTTCGGTTTAACGATGAAAGGAATCTGCCGTGAAAGTTTATGTTTTCTATTCCAGTGATATTGCCGTTAATGTCTACGAGAAAGACAAGCTGACTGCTGAAGATAAAAAGCAGTTAAAAAGCGAGGGTTTTCAAAAAATGCCTTTTGAAACAAAGGCTTTAAGCGAAGCGGCCGCCATCGATATAATGCTGGAGCATTTCAGGGAAAATAGCGCCGCGCTGGAAGAATTTACCAAAGATTACTGCATACCGGCGACTATCTTCAGCCTGATCTACTGTTCATGAAAGAGACACTGCTCCTTATGCGATCCGCGTTGAAAGAAGCCTGGAGAAATCAGGTAAAGGATGGCACGACCAAACTGCCCTGCGACAGAAATGCCGAAGCTCTGCAAAAGCTGGCTGCTTTAAAACAACCGCTGCCAAATGTGCTTCACTTTGTCTGGGTTGGCGATCTGCGAGCTTTGGATTGCGAATATATTAATCTCTGGCAGCGTGTCAACAAAGGGAGCAGAATTAACCTTTGGCACGACGAGGATTGCTCACTGAGCCATCGTTTTCATCATTTGCTTGTTCAGTATGCAAAAACAGTCGCGCCACATAGCACGCATCAACGGTTAATCGACTTGCAAAACGAGGCATTTCACTATATTTATGCAAGGTTAGATAAAGGCCACAATTTTAATAAGTTAGCCATACAGTTTTTACAACGTCTGGATATCGAAATGGCAGATTTGCCACCTGCCTCCAGCTTGCTCACTGCGCTATCCGAGCAGGTAACGTTACAAAGCATCCCTCCGCTTTTTTCAGGAAAATTCGCCGCATTAAAAAAATATTATTACTACGAGGTTATACTTCGGGGTAATTTTGCCTGCGCCAGCGATATTGCAAGGCTGCTGATACTTTATTATCACGGCGGCATCTATATCGATACAGATACGCTACCTGCAATGGATTCTTATTTTCCAAAAACAAAAGCATTCCTTAAGCGCTGTGGCGCTAATAACGATCAATATGCCACCGCAGCCATGGCAGAAGCCGTTCTGCAAAAAACGAGGAATAACGCCGGCATTAAAAATGATTTTTACCACTACCTCAATAAAATCTCTGGCATTTCTTCACCTGTAAGGCAGGCTCTTTACTCCAGCATCACGGAAGAAGCAGAAAAAATTAACCTCGCATCTCTTCAACCGTTGGGAAACGTATTCTGCTATACGAATTTTCTTGTGCAAAGTGCAACTCCTTCACTGGTTGGTGTTTACTTCAGTAATGTGCTTGGCGCATGCCCCTATTCCAAAACCATATCTATATTGTTACGCAGCATAAGCAAAAGATATCGTTTCCTGGAAAAGAATGATGCCATTTTTATTTTGACTCAGGAACCTCGCCCACATCACTACCTTGCGCGCTTATTAACCTATCGGCATGAAAGCCTCGCAGGCTGCGGGGAAGTGACGCTTGCTTTAACCGGTCCGGGCCTCATTGTCGAAGTATTATTAGGGTTGTGTTACCACGTACTGAAACTTAATGAAGATATTCCACCCGACTTTCTGTCTGTTTTCATGCAAAACGATCGTTACGGCATCGCTTTTTTCGACCATACGCTACACACACCGGCAGGCTTAGTTTCCTCATGGATGAAGTGACATTAAAAAACGAAAGCATCAGCGCGATAATGCTTTGTTTCAACGAGCAAAAAACCATTACTTCCGCTCTTGATTCCCTACAGGGCCTGGTTGATGAAATAATCATTATTGATACCGGTTCTACCGATAATACGGTGAAGCTGATATCCCAACATCGGGCCCGGGTTAAGCTTTATTTCCGCGCCTGGAATAATGATTTTTCAGCAATGCGAAATTTTGCTATTTCGCAGGCCAGCAGCGCCTGGTGTCTGGTGATTGATGCTGATGAATGTATCGCTAAAGAAACGAGACACACTTTCAGAAATACGATGCATAAGATTAGCCGGGAAGACATAAACGCGCTTTATGCGCCATTAATCGACAACCTCGACGGCAGCAAACTTATCAATAACGCCAGAATCTTCAGAAAAAGATCGTCTCTTCGCTATCACGGCAAGGTTCATGAATATCTCGCAGAAGAAAATAGCAAACTAATCCGTCTTCCTGAGATTAAAATTCTTCACTATGGCTACATTAACAATGCCTGGGAGGAAAAGAACAAGTATTTAAGAAACAAAAAGTTACTCGCCGAGCAAATCCAGTCAGAGCCAGATAACTTAAGATGGAAATATTTTGCTTTGCGTTACTTAGCACCTTGTGAACCAGAGTATGAAGCGATCCTTCAACAATTTGGGGCGCTTCCTTTGCCGTATGCTGATAGCTGGGAAGTTTATGCCTTCAATGTTAAGTCAAAACTCATTATGTATTTACTGGAGAAACAAAACTATAAACATGCCTGGCAACACGCAACGGCGCTTTATAAACATTACAAAGATAAAAACACCTGTTTTCTGTATCTTCTGGCTAATTATCTACAGGCACGGAGCATTTTTCTTATGGCGACCCAGACAAGCCTCGACCTTTTACATGAGACAGAGCATCTGCAAGTTGATGAATATCTGAGCGAGAAATCAAACCCCGATAGTTATAAAAATATACTGGCTGAAATGGCAATGTATATACAAAGACACGAAACCGAAAACGGCCTCGCTATATAATGATATTCAGAAAGGAAGCGCTAGAACATCGTGCAACATCATGGCGCGGCAAAGCCGTTATGCGCGGCGGTTTTCCCGCCTGGCTGCTTGCCATTATTACCTTTGCTTTTTTCACGCTGATAGCGGCATTTCTTACCTTTGGCTCCTGGCACCGCCGGGTCGTGGTCACCGGGGAACTGGTTTCGGTGCCGCGCGCTATCACGCTATTCTCCAGTTGGCAGGGCATTATCGAACGCAGCTTTGTGCTGCCCGGCACGGTCGTCAAAAAGGGTACGCCGCTCTATGAAATTAATATCGACCGCACCATCACCGCGGGCGTGTTTAGCGCCATACAAAAAGAGAATATTGAAAAACAGGTTTCGGCGTTAGACAGCATCATTTTGCGGGTTAAGCAAAATAAGCTTGTCACTCTCGACACGCTGAAAAAACAAAAAGCCAGTTATGAATCCGCTCTGGCACATTCGCAAAAGATCTTAGCCAGCGCCCGAGCCGGACTTAAAAACACGCAGGCTAATATGGAGAGCTATCAGCGACACCTGCAAAGAGGCCTGATAACCAAAGATCAGCTGACCAACCAGGTTTCACTGCATCAGCAGCAACAAATTAACCTGTTAAATATCAGCACCCAGCATGAGCAAAATAATCTGCAAAATATGCTGCTGACCAGCACCCTGCAGACACAGGCGGCCGACTTTGACAACCAGCTTTTTGAGCTTGAAATCCAAAGGAGTGAGTTGTTAAGCCAGCGCGCCAGCGTCGAAGCGAACGGCACTGTGGTTATCACCTCACCCGTTGAGGGCAAAATTGAAACGACAGGCGTTATCGTTGGACAGACGATTAACAATGGCGACAGCCTGGCGCAGATTATTCCAGGCAACGTCAGCTATTACGCGCTGGTGTTCTGGGTTCCTGCCTACGCCGTACCTTACATTTCACCGGGAGATACCATGAACGTTCGCTACGCTGCCTTCCCGGCCGAAAAGTTTGGCCAGTTTTTTAGCACTATTGAGTCAGTTTCTGAACTTCCCACGCCGGTACAGGAAATGGCAAACTGGCCGTCCGCCAAAGAAAAGATGGCCGATCCCTCTGAGACCTGGTTCAGGCTCATCGTGAAACCGCAGAACGCCCTCTTCCGTTACCGCGATAAAACCTTCCTGCCGCAAAACGGCATGCGCGCCAGCGGCGTTTTGTTTCTGGAAAAAAGAAGCCTTATCGAGTGGGTGCTCTCCCCGCTTACCCGCATCAGGAACGATACTTCGGGGCCCGTAGATGAAAAATAAAACCCCTCTTTCCGGTATCGGAGGGCTGAATGTAAAGCTGCGCCGCAAAGTGCCGGTTATGCTGCAAAGCGAGTCGAGCGAGTGCGGGCTGGCCTGCCTGGCGATGGTGGCCTCGTGGCATGGTAAACAGACAAACATACTCTCTCTCAGGCAGGAATACGGCATTTCCCTGCATGGCTGTACGCTCGATACGCTGGCGCAAATTTCCGGGGAGCTGGAAATGGCCTCCAGAGCGCTTTTCGTTGAGATCGATGAACTCCATAAGCTTTCGCTTCCCTGCATTTTGCACTGGGAGTTCAACCATTTTGTCGTGCTCACCCGCATCAAAGGCAATAAAATTACCCTGCACGATCCCGCCGTAGGCGTGAAGACGCTGAAATCAGACGAACTCTCAAAAAGCTTTACCGGCGTCGCTTTTGAACTGTGGCCAAAGGTTGCCTTTACCCGGCAGGTTAAACCGCGAAGCATGAAAATGCTCGATTTGCTACGCAACGTCAGCGGATTGAAAGGCGTACTCGGCAAGCTTTTTTTACTGTCGCTGATGATTGAGTTTATTGGCCTGCTGCTTCCCGTTGGCACCCAGCTCATCATGGATCACGTCATTCCTGAAAACGATCGAAGCCTGCTGGTGGTCATCTGCTCTGGACTGATGCTGATGACTCTGCTGCAAACCGCCATCAGTTTATGGCGCCACTGGGCGGTCGTTATGATCGGTGCCACAACGGATTTACAGTGGAAGGATGGGCTTTTCCGTCACCTGGTGAGTCTTCCGTTAGCCTGGTTTGAAAAACGCAAGCTTGGCGACATCCAGTCACGTTATTTTTCCATCGATACCATTCGCGAAACGTTCATCACCGAAATCACCGACGGCATGGTGAGCTTTCTTATCGTCAGCGGTTCGCTTTCGCTTTTATTCTTTTATGGCGGCGCATTAAGCTTTATCGCCATCGCCTTTACGCTAATTTATATCCTCATTCGGCTGATGACCTGGCCGGTTTACCGGCAAATGTCGGAAGAACAGCTTGTCAAAGACGCCAGCGCAAACTCGTATCTGACCGAGACGCTTTTTAGCGTCGCGACTATCCGTTCTCAGGGCCTGGAAGAGCGCCGCTGCCGCAATATGATGAATCTGAACGTCAACACGGCCAACTCCGCCATCATGCTGGCGAAATTCGACATGACTTTCATCCTGATAGGGACGCTGATTGGCACCTGCGAATATATTCTGATCCTCTGGTTTGGCGTTACACGCGTGCTGGACAATCAGATGACGGCAGGGGCCTGGATAGCTTTTGGGACCTTCCGCGCGCTGTTTTCCGACCGCGCGCTGGCCTTCACCGATACGTTGCTCCAGCTACGAATGCTCGCTTTACACAACGAGCGGGTATCAGACATCGCCTTATCGCCCACTGAACCTGAAACGCCCGTGCGGCAGCTTTTTCCGGCAGGAAAGGCGCTGAGTCTTGCCACGCAGAAGCTGACCTTTCGCTATGACAAATACGCTCCGTCGGTGATAAACGAGCTGAATTTATCCATTAATGCGGGTGAAAGCGTGGCCATCACCGGCCCCTCCGGCTGCGGGAAGAGCACGCTGATGAAGCTGCTTTGCGGCCTGACGGCGCCGGAGAGCGGCAGGATTATGGTTGATGGTCGGGATGTTCATCAGGCAGGCGTGAATAATTACCGCCGCGCCATCGCCAGCATCCTTCAGGATGACAAGCTGCTTTCCGGGTCACTGCGCAGCAATATTTCCGCATTCAGCCAAAACGTCGATGAAGCATGGATGGTTGAATGCGCAAAGCTCAGCAATATCCACGACGACATTTTAGCGCTGCCGATGGGATATGACACGCTGGTTGGCGAGCTGGGAGAAGGGCTTTCAGGCGGGCAAAAACAGCGTTTGTTTATCGCCCGTGCGCTCTATAGCCGCCCCGGTATTCTTTTTATGGACGAAGCCACCAGCCACTTAGATGAAGAGAACGAGCGGCTGATCAATGAGGCCATCGCCGGGCTTGGCATGACGCGAGTCCTTGTTGCCCATCGCCCTTCCACCATCGCTTCGGCCCATCGGGTAATTACGTTGCGCGTTTAATCCCCCTGCGTCTGAGGTGGTTTCTGGCGTTAATAAGCGCTACAATTCCCGCCCTAAAATTGGGGTAATCCCAAAGCCTTTATCACCGCTTCATCAGGTGAAGCGGTTCTGACCTGATATCAGACCGGGAACATCATGTTTAAACCAGAACTTTTATCGCCAGCGGGAACGCTGAAAAATATGCGTTACGCTTTCGCCTATGGCGCAGACGCCGTTTACGCAGGCCAGCCACGCTACAGCCTGCGCGTGCGTAATAACGAGTTCAACCACGAAAACCTGCAGCTCGGTATCAACGAAGCCCACGAGCTGGGTAAAAAATTCTACGTCGTGGTTAATATCGCCCCGCACAACGCCAAGCTGAAAACCTTTATTCGCGATCTGAAGCCGGTCGTCGGGATGGGGCCGGACGCGCTGATTATGTCCGATCCGGGTCTGATCATGCTGGTACGTGAAGCCTTCCCTGAGATGGACATTCATCTGTCGGTACAGGCCAACGCCGTTAACTGGGCGACGGTGAAGTTCTGGAAGCAGATGGGCCTGACCCGCGTTATTCTTTCGCGCGAGCTCTCCTTAGACGAAATCGCAGAAATCCGCGAGCAGGTGCCGGAAATGGAGCTGGAGATCTTCGTTCACGGCGCGCTGTGCATGGCCTACTCCGGCCGCTGCCTGCTGTCGGGGTATATCAACAAGCGCGATCCAAACCAGGGCACCTGCACCAACGCCTGCCGCTGGGAATACAAAGTTGAAGAAGGTAAAGAAGATGACGTGGGCAACATCGTCCACGTTCATGAGCCTATTCCGGTACAGAATATCGAGCCAACGCTCGGCGTGGGCGCGCCAACCGATAAAGTCTTTATGATGGAAGAGGCTAAACGCCCCGGCGAGTATATGACCGCGTTTGAAGACGAACACGGCACCTACATCATGAACTCCAAAGATCTGCGGGCCATCGAACACGTGGAGCGCCTGACGAAAATGGGCGTGCACTCGTTAAAAATCGAAGGCCGCACCAAATCCTATTACTACTGCGCGCGTACCGCCCAGGTTTATCGCCGTGCGATTGATGACGCTGCGGCAGGCAAACCTTTCGATCCAACGCTTCTGCAAACGCTGGAAGGACTGGCGCATCGCGGCTATACCGAAGGTTTCCTGCGTCGTCACACGCACGAAAGACATCAGAATTACGAATACGGCCATTCTATTTCCGAGCGCCAGCAGTTTGTCGGTGAGTTCACGGGCGAGCGTCGGGGCGATCTGGCGGCCGTTGCCGTGAAAAACAAATTCCTGCTCGGCGACAGCCTTGAGTTAATGACCCCGCAGGGCAACGTGACTTTCACGCTGGAAATGTTAGAGAACGGCAAAGCACAGCCTGTTGAGGTGGCGCCCGGCGACGGTCACACCGTATGGTTGCCTGTTCCGCAGGATGTGTCGCTGGATTATGCACTGCTAATGCGCAACCTGGCAGGTCAGACCACCCGTAATCCGCACGCTAACTAGTTAATTTGGATTATTTTTTCCCGGTGAGAGGATTCTTAGAAATCGATCACACACCGTCTGGCCTGAATTAGTTATTATTTGCGGGCTGAAAAACATAACCCATAAATGCTAGTTGTACCAGGAACCACCTCCTTGGCCTGCACAATCTCCCTTGCGCAGGCCTTCTTTTTTTCCCTAATTCGTCCCGTTCTTATCCGCCCGCGTCTTTCATGAGATACACTTTCTTATCATTGATCTTCCTGAGGTAAACCATGGATAAGTTTCCGGTAACGCTTGTGATTCTCAACGGCAAGGGTGCCAATATTCCAGAGCTGCGCAGCGCGGTCAACGTGATGCGTGAAGAAGGTTACAAGCTGCATATACGCGTCACCTGGGAACAGGGCGATGCCGCCCGCTATGTTGACGAGGCAATTGAACTGGGCGTGGCAACCGTGGTGGCCGGCGGAGGCGACGGCACTATTAATGAAGTAGCGACGGCGCTGGCGCAACGCGATCCCGCTAACCGCCCTGCGCTGGGCATTTTACCGCTGGGAACGGCAAACGATTTTGCTACCAGCATCGGCATTCCCGTCGAGCTGGATAAAGCCCTGCAGCTGGCGATGGTCGGCCACGCTTTCGATGTCGATCTGGTGGCAGTCAATAAAACGGCTTTCTTTATGAATATGGCGACAGGCGGGTTTGGTACGCGCATCACGACCGAAACGCCGGAAAAGTTAAAAGCCGCGCTTGGCGGCGTCTCGTATTTTATCCACGGCTTGTTGCGTCTCGATACGCTAAAACCCGACCGCTGTGAAATCCGCGGCGAAAATTTCAGCTGGGAAGGCGACGCGCTGGTGATTGGAATCGGTAACGGTCGTCAGGCAGGCGGCGGACAGCAGCTTTGCCCGCAGGCGCTTATTAATGACGGGCTGCTGGATCTGCGTATTTTTACCGGAGAAGAGCTGCTGCCGGCTTTGTTTACCACCCTGACCCGCCCGGAGGAAAGCCCGAACGTCATCGACGGGCGCTCTTCGTGGTTTGAAATCAGCGCGCCGCACGAGATAACCTTTAATCTCGACGGCGAGCCGTTAAAGGGAAGCGAGTTCCGCATCGAGATCCATCCAAACGCCCTGCGCTGCCGTTTACCGCCAAATTGCCCGCTGCTGGGCTAAGCAAAATCGCAGCCGACGTGCAGGGCGAACATATCGCTACGCGATGCTTATCTTCGCATCCAGATAGACATCCTGAACGGCATTGATGAGCTTCACGCCCTCGGGCATGGGTTTTTTGAACGCTTTACGGCCCAGAATCAGCCCCATCCCGCCCGCGCGTTTATTGATGACCGCGGTACGCACCGCATCGGCAAGATCTGTTTCTCCGCCCGCCGCGCCCCCCGAGTTGATCAGGCCGGCACGTCCCATATAGCAGTTGGCCAGCTGATAACGGACCAGATCGATTGGGTTGTCGGTAGTCAGTTTGCTGTAGACAAGGTCGTCGGTATAGCCGAAGTTAACCGCTTTGTAGCCGCCGTTATTTTCAGCCATTTTCTGCTTAACGATATCCGCGCCGATAGTCGCGGCCAGATGGTTTGCCTGCCCGGTGAGGTCGGCGCTGAGGTGGTAATCCACGCCGTCTTTTTTGAAGTCCGGGTTACGTAAATAGGCCCACAGCACGGTGACCATCCCCAGCTCATGGGCACGTTCAAACGCGCTGGAGATCTCTTCAATCTGGCGTCGCGACTCAGGCGAACCAAAGTAAATGGTCGCCCCTACCGCCACCGCGCCCATATTGAACGCCTGCTCAACGCTTGCATAGAGCGTTTGATCGTAAGTGGTTGGATAGCTCAGCGTCTCGTTATGATTAAGCTTAACGAGGAAAGGAATACGGTGCGCATAGCGGCGCGAAACAGAGGCCAGCACGCCATAGGTAGATGCCACACAGTTACAGCCCGCTTCAATAGCCAGCTCCACGATGTTTTTTGGATCGAAATAGAGGGGGTTTGCGGCGAAAGACGCACCCGCTGAGTGCTCGACGCCCTGGTCAACCGGCAAAATAGAAAGATAACCCGTTCCTGCCAGACGCCCGGTGTTATACAGCGTCTGCATATTTCGTAGCACCGCGGGCGGGCGGTTATTGTCTATCATCACACGGTCGACATAATCTGAACCAGGCAAATGCAGCTGGTCCGCAGGAATAGTCATACAACGATGCTGTAATAAGCCGTCGGCATCTTTGCCAAGCAGCTGTGCAATATCGGTCATAATACGCTCCCGTAAGGTCAGCGAGTCTTTACCCGCTGAGGATAAGATTTTGGCCCCGCACCTGGCGCGAAGGGCAGAGATAATCCTGGTCCCGACTTGCCGCCTTCGCCACCTGCGGGAGCACTTTCGTCTAATCGATTTTGTAACGCCGGGTAGCCACCGCGTATCAGGCCCGTGTCACCACCACTCATGAAAATGATGCACCGGACCGATACCCTGCCCAACTTCCAGCGAATCAGCCTGCTCTAAAGCCCGGGTTAACCATTTTTTCGCCGCCAGAATAGTTTGTGGCCAGTCGGCGTAACGCGGGCGGAGCGCGGCAAGCGCCGCAGAAAGCGTGCAGCCCGTGCCATGAGTGTGTCGCGTCTGTACACGCGGCGTGGTAAAGCGCTGTGCGCCTTCACGGGTAAATAACCAGTCGGGGCTCTCGGCATCGTCCAGATGCCCGCCTTTCATCAATACGGCCTGGCATCCCATCCCCAGCAGGGCGTCTCCCTGTTCTTTCATTTCTCTCTCATTACGGGCATGCGGCGCATCCAGCAGCGCTGCCGCCTCAGGAAGATTTGGCGTAATCAGCGTCACCTGCGGTAATAAACGACGGCGCAGGCTTTCCACCGCGGAGGCGGCAAGCAGCGGATCGCCGCTTTTTGCCAGCATCACCGTGTCCAGCACCACGTTTTGCACGTTGTAAAAGGCAAGACGTTCGGCCACAGCCTCAACGATATCCGTTTCTGCCAGCATGCCGATTTTCGTGGTATCGATACGCACGTCGCTTAACACCGAGTCGAGCTGGGCGGCGACAAAATCGGGTTCGATGCGATATACCGACTGCACGCCTCGTGTATTTTGCGCCACCAGGGCGGTAATCACGCTGGTGCCGTAAGCGCCTAATGCCGAGAAAGTTTTCAGATCGGCCTGGATGCCTGCGCCGCCGCCTGGGTCAGTCCCGGCAATGGTTAAGGCGTTAATTCGTTTCATACCCTTCATGCCAGCGCCTCCCCGTTCATCAGGTAAAGCGCATCCAGAAAGGCCGGGCTAAAACTGCCGGGGCCAGCGCTTACGGCGATTGCCTGCTCGCCCGCTAATTTCATAAACCGGCAGGCGGAAGCAACGTTATCCAGGCGGGAACCCGGCAGCGAACAGCAAGCCGCGACGACAGCGGAAAGCGCGCATCCGGTGCCGACCACACGAGTCATCAATGCGCCTCCACCGGCGATCGCCCACGCTTTATTGCCGTCAGTTACGTAATCAAGTTCGCCGGTAACCGCCACAACCGCACCGGTAAGCTGGGCAAGATGCTGCGCGGCCGGTAAAGCGCTTAACGCATCAGCGGTGCTGTCCACTCCCCGCCCGCCCGCCGTTTCCCCTGCCAGCGCGAGGATTTCAGAAGCGTTGCCGCGAATGGCCGCTGGACGCAAAGCGAGAATGTCATGGGCAAACTGTGTGCGGAATGTAAGGCCGCCAACGGCAACAGGATCGAATATCCACGGTGTGGAAGAAGCATTTGCCGCATGAATAGCGGCAAACATTGCGCGACTGCGGTCCGCCGTGAGCGTACCCACATTAATAAGCAGCGAGTCGGCCAGAGGGCTAAACTGCGCGGCCTCTTCTGGCTCAATCACCATGGCTGGCGCAGCGCCAAGAGCGAGCAGAACGTTGGCGGTGAAATTTTGCACTACATCGTTCGTCATGCAGTGCACTAAAGGGGAAGCAAGGCGTAAATGTTGCAAAGCAGTCGCGGCGCGGCGGCCGGGCAGCAGGTCAGGTTGCATAGCAGGCTCCTGTCCGGCGTGAAGAAGGGATGCGGACAGGCATCTGACTTCCCTACGCTGGCATTATCCAGATCAGGTGGTACGGGTATTTCTCAGCCTTCACAAGGAAGGGCACCCCGAGTCATTTAAAATCAAAAAGTTGCGATTAACGCTCCGTCAATCGTCGTTCAGGATAATACCGGCGAGCAGCCTTGTAAACGAACTTTCGGTCTGCGGCTGTCTCAGGTTGTAGCCTTGTCGCATCTCCTCGTTATGGATTGAACCCCTTATGCCGCCAGCATAAAAAAACAGGAATTGAGAACGAGAGCTAAATTTATTTACCTTCTTATGAAATTATATGAACTTGACTGAAAAGCATTCAAAAGAATTTTATTTAAGATTAATAAACAAGGCATAAAAAATAAAAATTGATGTTTATTTTTATGAATTTTTTAGCCATAAACGAATAAAACTATAAACATTTCTATTCAATTATGAAAAAAGCTTAAACCACCCTAACTTGATTGACACAGGTTAATTTAAAAACGTAAATTGCATTAAATTTATCTGTTCATGTAAAGGACGTTTCGCAAAATATGAATGCTTTAAATCACATCATCAAAGAATTCTTTCCGGACAAACCTCTTTCTCCCTTCCAGTTATGGCTGGTGAAACTGGCGTTCGGAAAGTCACAGTTACAGGGCAGCGCTGGAAAAAATGGTGTGGATTGGGTGCAATATTTAGTGGAATCACTCCGCTTTAGCTGTGAAGTTCAGCGCGAGGATTATGATAACATTCCCCGCAAGGGTCCGGTGATTGTAATCTCTAATCATCCAACGGTAATGGATGGGGCAGCGCTGATAACGACCATATCCAGGGTAAGGAAAGATATTAAGATAGTAGCAAACCATGTACTACCAATGATCTGCCCGGCCGTAAAAGATATTACCATTGGCATAAAAAACATGGCGGGTAAAATGAGCCATCGCCAGTTTGCAGAAATGAATTCGCATCTTAAAAAAGGCGGCGTATTGATTATTTGCCCTGCTGGAAAGCTGGCAAAAATTTCCCTTTCCGGGTTGCAGGAGCAGCCATGGAATGTAGGCTTTGTACAGCTCGCCATAAGAAATAATACTGCATTGATACCCATTCATATCAAAGGCCGTAACAGCATCCGGTATTATTTAACCGCGATGCTGTGGCGTAAGTTATCTAACCTGATGATCGTACGGGAAAGCATGAGGCACCGGGGAAAGACGCTAAGAATTAAGATAGGAGAGCAGATTAAGTTACCCCCGGCCGCTTTCACTAAAGAACTTTTCCCCCAGTTTGCCGAGCAGTGTCGGCACCATCTTTTGCTGACTGGAAATAACGAACCTGGCATCTTGCCTACGCTTCCCGCCATAGCAAGGCCGGAAAATAAGCATGAATTAATTAACGCCGTAAACCAATGTGAGATTTTAAAAATCTTCAGCGATGGCAAAGTTATTTTACTTTATCGCTATCAGGGAGAGGACGCCTCACCTGTGATTAATGAATTGGGCCGCTTAAGAGAGATTTGCTTTCGTGAGCTTGGGGCCGGTAGCGGAACAAAACGCGATACCGATCGTTATGACCTGTATTATAATCATATTATTTTATGGCATCCACAGAACGGTGAAATCGTAGGAGCCTACCGCATTATTCCCGTGGGAGAATTACCAGCCGGTGAAGGATTAAAAGGGCTGTATAGTAATAGCCTTTTTAACTATCACGATAACGCCTTACCCTATCTCGAAAAAAGCTTTGAAATCGGCCGAGGTTTTATTCAGCCACATCATCAGAAGACTAATGCGCTCGACTGTTTATGGCAGGGGATTTTCTGTTTTACTAAGCGGCACCCGGAATATAATTATTTCCTGGGCGTATTGACCATTCCTGACTCCTGTGCTGCGGAAGCTCAACAGCTTATTACGACGTTTTATCAGCTTTATTTTTCTACTGACGAGCAGATATGTATGCCGGTCAACCCATACCGGGTAGAGAAAACCGCATTGCGCCATTCCTTTTCAGGCGATGATTTTTTTGGTGACTGGAAAAGACTGCAGGAGGGTCTTAAAGCACAGGGTTGCGAGCTGCCCTGGCCCTATAAACAAGCGGCAAAATGGTATCGGCCGGGAGGTTCAAAAATTTTATCATTCGCTAAAGACGACAGCTTTAATTCTATTGCGGGATTAAACCTTTGCGAAATTAACAGCCTGAAAGAAATGTACTTCAAACATTATTACGAAAATCAGCAATAGCACTTTATTTAGCATAGCTACGCTTAAAATATGCTCATGGCGATACATCTTTTACCTTACGGAAAACAATGGCAGATACTGCGATCGGTTATTTTTCATATGGATCTATATTTCAATGAAGTACTTTAACAGGCAAATACTTATTCTCATCTCTGCTCTGAGCACAGGAGGCTGCGATTCAGCAGCTACAGGACTTTACTCTGGTTATTCCCAGGGGGACTTCATCTATATCTCTTCTTCCGACACGGAAAAAATCGAACGCCTGCTGGTCAAAAAAGGAGAAAGAGTCATTGCAGGGCAGGCTTTAGTTGAAATGGAAAAGTTTACGGCGGCAAATGCGCGCCAGCGCGCAGAAAAAAACTATCAGGCTGAAAAGGCCCTGCTGGCGAACCTGGAATCTGGCTACAGGCCTCAGGAGCTGGACATTATCCGCTCGCAGCTTGAGCGCGCCCGCTCTGCGGCAAATCGGGCCCAGCGTCAGCTTGAGCGTTATCGCAAACTTTACGCAACACGTGTCGTTTCTGCTGCCGAATGGGAAAATATCAACGACGAACATGCACAAAAGAGCGCACAGGTAAAAGAACTGACCTACCAGCTGCAGGCCAGGCAACTTCCTGCCCGCCAGGAGGAGATAAACAATCAGGCATCACGCGTCGCTGCCGCAAAATTACAGTGGGATCAAGCCGAATGGAATTTTCAGCAAAGTACGCTGGTCGCCCCCCAGGATGCGCAGGTTTATGACATTCTTTATCGCCGCGGAGAACGCCCGCTGGGTGGGAAACCAATAATCAGTTTGCTGCCAGACGATAATATTAAAATCCGTTTTTTTGTCCCTGAAAGCCAGCTGGGGACCCTGCGCGTTGGCATGAAAGCGCTGTTGTCATGTGATAACTGCAGCGAAAATATTTTGGCCGTTATTAATTACATTAGTCCTAAAGCGGAATACACCCCTCCCGTTATTTACAGCACCAGGCGGCGTGAAAAACTGCTCTTCATGGTCGAAGCCGTTCCCGCCGTTGCCCAGGCTGGCCTGATAAAAATCGGGCAGCCCTTTAATGTGGAGCTCCTCACCAATGAGTGAATTTTGTATTGATGTTCATCATCTCAATAAACATTTCGGCCATCATCATGCGGTGAAAGATTTTTCTCTTCAGGTTGCACGCGGGGAGATTTACGGATTTCTTGGGCCAAACGGCAGCGGAAAAACCACCTCTATTCGAATGATGTGCGGCCTGATTACGCCAGACTCAGGCACCGGTCATTGTCTGGGAATGGATATCTTCACTCAGCGGGACGCCCTGAAAAAACGTATCGGCTATATGACCCAGCATTTCTCCATGTGGGAAAATCTGACCATCCGTGAGAATTTACTGTTTATTGCCCGACTGCATAATCTGAAACAGCGCAGGAAGCAAGTTGAGCAAACGCTTGCCGAGCTGGGGCTGGAATCCCGGCAGCATCAGCTGGCAGGCGTACTCTCCGGCGGGTGGAAGCAGAGAATGGCGCTCGCTGCCTGTATGCTGCACCAGCCTTCTTTGCTTTTCCTTGATGAGCCGACGGCAGGCGTGGACCCCAAAGCCCGTCGGGAATTCTGGCATACGCTGCACCAGCTATCCGATAAAGGCGTTTCTATTCTGGTCAGTACGCATTATATGGATGAAGCGGAACGCTGCCATAAAGTGGCCTATCTCTCATACGGCCATTTATTAGCTAATGGGACTATCCCGTCCATTATTCAGGCGCTGAATCTGACCACTATAAAAATCGCCGGCGCCGGCCTGTCGGCCCTGGAAAATCGGTTACAGCCGTTTCCGGAAGTTGAGCAGACGGTTATTTTTGGCAATAACCTCTTTGTTACCTCGCGGGATGAAGGGCGGTTAATGGCGCTTATCTCAACGATAACGGATGACAGTTACGCTATTGCTAAGGTGGATACCAACCTTGAAGATGCGTTTACCTGGTTAATGAAAAATAATGGTGAAAAAATTAATGCTTAATTTTTCTTTCACTCGCTGGATTGGCGTTGTGATTAAAGAGATACATGAGCTTCGCAGAGATAAAATCAGCATCAGCATGCTGATTTTAACGCCGATATTTCAGCTCATTATTCTGGGTTATGCGGTGCAGATGGACCCAAGGCAGGTTCCCACGGCCTTATTGAACTATGACAATGCGCGCATGAGCCAGGTTTTTGTCACCGCTGCGCAAAATACCAGCTATTTTTCTATGCGCCAGATGGCGTCTGAAGAGGAAGCGAATAACGCTTTTGTCAGAGGAGATGTCATCTTTATTGTTACCATTCCGCAGGGTTTTACGGAAAAGCTTTTACGCGGAGAAAAACCGCAGATTTTAATTCAGGGGGATGCTATCGATCCCATGACCATCGGCAACGCCCTGAGCGCCATTGTGCAGGCAGCTAAGTCGATGTTTCAGCACGATCTCCCGCAGGCGTTGAGAACCGAGGAGGCAAGCGATAATTTTGAGCTGGTTATTCACCGCATGTTTAATCCAGAAGGCATTACTCAGTACAACACTATCCCCGGCATTATTGGTTCCATCCTCAGCACCACGCTTATTTTGATGACCGCATTATCCATCACCCGTGAACGTGAAAATGGCGCGATAGAAAATTTACTGATTTCGCCGTTGACCAGTCTGGAAGTGATCGTTGGCAAAATTACGCCCTTTATACTTATCGGTATGTTTCAGTCTTTACTGATCCTGCTATCCGCCGTCTTTCTGTTCGACATTCCGCTGGCCGGCAACTTTTTCCTGCTCTTTACGATTCTGGTGGTCTATATCTTCCTCTGTCTTTCAATAGGGATTGCCATTTCAAGCGTGGCGCAAAGCCAACTGCAGGCGCTGCAGATGTCTTCATTTTATTTTATTCCCTCCATTATGCTTTCCGGTTTTATCAGCCCTTTTATCAGTATGCCCGGCTGGGCGCAGGCGATTGGCTCCTGTTTACCGCTGACCTACTTTATCCGGCTGGTAAAGGGGGTGATGCTGAAAGGATATACGGCCGCTGAATTAATGCCGTCGCTCCTGCCGCTGATTGCCATAGCCGTTATTGTTATCGGAATAGGATTAAAGATGTACCATAAAACACTGGACTAAAGCGTTATGCCAGCCCGTTGAAGAACGCCTCAGGCGGCGTGATGGGCGAATAAACCGCCGCCTGAGCTTATGTAGCCATCAGCCCTCTCCTGCACGAGACCAGGCAGAAGTGAATCGCTCCCCTGAGTCAGACAAACAGAACTATTTTTCCTGCAAATTACGCGTATCCTTAGCCGGTTGCTTTCACATCGTTATTTTTCGGATCTTCGGGTACATTCTGCTATGCAAAAAATGTTAAGAGTGCCGTTATTACTGGCATTGTTGTCCTGTTTGATGTTCACCCCGTTTCTGTCCCAGGCTGATGAAAGCACCGGCCAGTCCGACGCTGAACAGCCGGTAAAAGTGAATGCCAGCAGCGAGCTGCCGGCGCTGCAAAAACGTCTGGATTCGCTAAAGCAGCGGGCCTCGAGCGCAAAACTTGATAAGCAGTTAACCAGCCTGAACGACGATGCGTTAAAACTTGTAGCCGACGCCGAACAGCTGGCGGTAGCCCTGGCGCCGCAGCTGACGCAGGTCCGGGCCCAGCTGGATGTCCTTGGCCCGGCGCCCGCGCCGGGCACGCTGGCGGAAACCCCGCAGGTCGTCAGCCAGCGTAAACAGTTAAATAACAGCAAAACGCTTCTCACCACGCAAATCGAGCAAACCAAAGCCATCGCCGTGGGCGCGCAAAACCTGTCGGGCCAGATTAACGGCCTGCGCCGCGATGCGCTGAAAACGCAGATAGCCCTGAACACCGGCAGCATCCTGAGTGAGAAATTCTGGACGCCGCTTACCGATCCCAGCGCCAAAGATGCGGCCCGCTTTGATAACTTTGGCTCTCAAGTCAGCGACGCCTGGGATCAGGCATGGGAAGAAGAGTGGCGTTTCGGCACCGGATTCTACCTGCTTCTGGCGCTGGGCGTTGGTCTGTTCGGCCGCAGAGCGCTGGATGCGCCGATTAACTGGATCCTGCCGCGCTGGCTGCCGCAGGGGCGTTTCCGCCGCAGCTTCCTGGCCTGTTTCACCACCCTGAGCACCATGCTGACGCTGGGCATCAGCATGCAGCTGATTTGCTATATTTTTACGCGCCTGCCGGATACCGCTGAACAGGTGGCTGAATTTGCGGATCAGCTTATTGGACTCACCTACTTCTCAGCGTTAATTGCCGGTCTGGGGATGGCGTTACTTTCCAATCGCCATCCTTCCTGGCGTCTGCCGGGCATTGCCGATCCGCTGGCTAAAACGCTGGCCGCCTTCCCTGTTCTGCTGGCGACGTTTATCTTTCTCTTCGGCATTATTGAGCAGCTGAACGCGCTGGTCGGAGCAAGCATTGACGCCACCCTGTTCGGCAACGGTCTGGCGGCGTTGTTGGTTGCCTTTAACTGCCTCGTTGCGCCGGTTCGCGTCAACCGTATGCGCCGAAAGATGCGTGCAGAGGGAGAGCAAACCGAAGCCCGCTCCACGCTTGCCGGCATTATCCATCTGATTATCAGCCTGACGGCTTTCGTGATCCTGCTGGCGTTGCTGATAGGCTACATCCCGCTGGCGCGCTTTGTGACCTTTGAACTGCTGTGGATTGGTCTGGTGGTCAGCTGCCTGTATCTGCTTATTCACTTCGTGGTGGATTTGTGCGAAAGCGTGTTTTCCCCAACCACCCACAGCGGCAAAATCCTTAAGAGCACGCTGAGCGTTAACGATCGTCATCTGTCGCTCGCCTCCACCTTATTTTCCGCAGTAGGCAAAACGTCCCTGCTGCTGATGGCGGCCGTTGCGCTACTTAATGGTACATTCGGCACCACCACGCCGCTGGAATTGCTGAGCAAGATCGTGGATATCTGGGGCGGTAAAGGCCTTGAAGGGATGAACATCATCCCGGCGCATGCGATGAACGCCGTGATGTGCCTGGGGATTGGCTGGTACATGCTGCGCTCCACGCGCCGGTGGCTGGATAACGATTTCCTGCCGAAAACCATGATGGACAGGGGCCTGCGCGCCTCGCTGGTGACGCTGTTCACCAACGTAGGCTACGTGCTTATCATCATGCTGACGCTCTCAATGCTCGGTATCGAATGGAACAAGCTGGCATGGATCGTCAGCGCCCTGTCGGTAGGTATTGGTTTTGGTTTACAGGAGATTGTGAAGAACTTTATCTCCGGCCTTATTCTGCTCACTGAACGACCGGTAAAAGTGGGCGATCTGGTCAGCATCAGCGGCGTGGAAGGCGATATTCGCCGCATCAACGTGCGCGCCACTGAAATACAGCTGGGGGATAAATCCACGGTAATAGTGCCGAACTCGCAGCTCATTTCGCAGAACGTACGCAACGCCACTATGGGCAATGCGCAGGGCGTAGCCACTATCGCGCTGACCTTCCCGCTGGATATCGATCCAGAGCAGGTGCGCAATTTACTGCTTGAGGCCTACACCCTGCATGAGTCCATACTGGAAAACCCACCGCCATCGGTGAGCTTTAAAGAGCTGGGGCCAACCGGAATTGTGCTGAGCGTAACCGGCTATGTGAATAGCCCGCGCATGGTCAGCTCAACGCGCAGCGATCTGCTGTATGAAATCCTCAAAATGCTCCGCGCCGCGGGCATCAGCCTCAGCCAGACGCAAACCATGATCCTTGAAAAACCTGCCAACAGGCTGGCGGTCAGGGAATGACCGGCCGGGTCACGGCCAGATTCAGCCCGTGGCCCGCTTTTTCCATAGCGACTAAGCACCCGACGGGCAGAAAACGCGGGGGCGCTTTGTGCATGCTAAACAAATAATTAAACCAGCAGCGCAGATATAATCCTGAGTGTTTATTTATAAGCTGATGAAAAGCCCATCGATTTTAAATCCCTTTAAAGTTACTCCTCTTCCGCCTTCTTTTATATATGCCGCCTCGCTCGCGGTAACAAGAGTAAATAACTATACTTCGAGAGTAGCAAAATGCTACTTACTCTCCCGGAGTTTATGATGAAAAACATTATTTTACAGGTTTCGAAAAGTCAGCCTAAGAACCCGGAAAAAACGCCTAAAAACGATGAAAAGAAACCTAAACAAAACCAGAAATGAGTTTTGATTAGGCCAATTAACGCAGGTTTTAGTTGGAGGTTAATATGTCCGAACGCCCTGATTTTGTTGATCCGCTTCCTGATGACGAACCTGTTCCTCGTAGCCCTGACGATGAGCCTTTACCGGATGATATCGATCCTGAAGACCCGGACAGGATTATTGAACCCACAGATCCTGCAAGGCCATTATAGTTAATTCGATAAGCCGCATTGGTAAACTGCTCTTTTGAAACCAGGGCACTTCTCCGGCGGCTTTTTTTATTAATTTACTCAAGCTTCCTTCACAGAATTTAAATTAAGAGCTAGATTTTAATCTTATAGTTCCTTTCTCATCTCACTTTCAATGTTGAAAATAGGGAGATCCGCCATGATAGATCCTCAAGCTCCTGATAATAGAGATTACGACCTTGCCTATGTCAGACGTAATTATTTACCGCTGAAACGAATTTCCTGGAGCGCTATTTTTGCTGGCGTAGTTATATCTATGGTGGTTTATTTACTGCTCGCTATTCTGGGCACGGCAATTGGCACCACCACGATAGATCCTTTGCAAGAGCAGCACCCGATGGACGGAATTGCCACCGGCGCCGCCATCTGGACCGGTATAAGCATGTTAATTGCCATTGCGGCCGGTGGGTATATTAGCGGGCGGCTGGCTCATCGTGAAGGAGCGCTGCATGGCGTGTTAATGTTTGGCGTCAACACGTTGATTTGTACTTGGTTTTTAATTTCCCTGGCTAACAGCGCAATGAGCGGCGCAGCAAACGTTGCTGGCGCGGGCCTGCAAGCTCTGGGCAGCGGAATTTCCGCGGTTGCGCCTTCGGTCACGCAGATGACGAAAGAGAAGCTGCAGGAAAATAATATTAATCTTGATAATCTGCAAAATGAGCTGGAAACGACATTGCGTCAAACGGGCAAACCGGAACTGCAGCCTGAGGCGCTGCAAAACCAGGCGCAAAATGAAGGCGATCGGGCGCAGAATCAGCTAAATCAGGGCGGCGATGTAAGCAGCTTTATTAAAGGCCTGGCCCAGAGAAATGAAAGCACCTTCCAGGCAGCCGATCGCGAGGCGCTGAAAAATATCATTATCGCCAGAACAGGTAAATCGGATGCGGAAGCAGAACAGATAGTGGCCCAGACTGAGAAAAACTATCAGGCGGCCCGAGCTAAATATGAAGAGATGAAGAAAGAGGCCGAGCAAAAAGCTCGCGAAGCGGCAGATAAAGCAGCAGCCGCCACAGCGAAAGCAAGCTGGTTCGCCTTCTTCATGTTTATTATTGAAGCGGTTCTTGCCGGTGCAATGGGGATGTTTGGCCGTCGCTCACAGCCTGAAGTGGTGGTGACAACCGATCGTCCTTTATAAAAACCTGACGTAAAGATGGTTGCCGGGGCGGGTGGCGTTTTGCTTACCCGCCCTGCTGCTGATAACAGCAAAAATTTACTTTTTCTGCACGCGCGCGGTTAAGCCACGCAGGAAGTAGCGCAGGAACTGGTCGCCGCACTCACGGTAATTCTTATGCTCTGGCGCACGCATCATGGCGGTAATTTCCGGCATGGAGATGCGGAATTCCTGCGAAGTCAGAATCTCCAGCACGTCGTCAGTTTTAAGATCGAACGCGATACGCAGCTTTTTCAGGATGATGTTATTAGTCATCTTGCGTTCAATCTTTGGCGCCGGCTTGCTTTCGTCTTTGCCACGGCGGAAGTAAATCAGGCCGTTTAAGAAGTGCGCCATCAGGATATCCGGACAGAGCTGAAACTTCTCTTCGTCTTCCTTTTTGGTCCAGGTGACGATTTGCTCATTGGTGACCGCGGTATCTGTCAGGGCGAAAATTTTCACCATGTCATTATTGTTCAGGTTCAGCATGTAGCGCACGCTGCGTAATACGTCGTTATTCATCATGGTGAGTATCTCTCGTTCAAACTCTCGAAAAGCGGGCAGTATATAGAGAAGCGGGGATATTGTAATAAAAACTACACCGCTTTGGCTCCCCGCGCCTCTCAGCGAGGAGCGTTTTTTTTAAAATGGAAGGAGTATGCCGTGGTCATTCGTCCCTGGAGCGAAAGCGATCGCCCTTTTTTAAGAACCCTGTATCTGCATGCCCGGCGTAAAGCCTGGCCGTGGCTGGACGGCAGCGCCTGGCGGCTGGAAGATTTCGATGAAGCGATTAAAAACGAGCAAATCTGGGTGGCGGAAGAAAACGGGCACCGGCTGGGATTTGCCTCGGTATGGGTGAATGACAACTTCCTGCATAACCTGTTTGTGGCGCCTGAGCATCAGGGTCGGGGCGCAGGTCTCGCCCTGCTGGAAAAAGTGCAGTCGGAATTCACCAGCACCGGCGCGCTAAAATGCCTGCAGAAGAACCATCGCGCGGTTGCGTTTTATCAGCGCCACGGCTGGAAGATTGAAGCGAGCGGCGAAGGGCCGGACGGGGAATATTTTTTGATGCATTTTGTGGTGTGAACGGCGGATGGCGCAGGCTTATCCGCCCTACGTAACAAAAAGCAACTATGACAGGGCGGATAAGCTGCGCCATCCGCCACAAAGGATCACACGGCTCTGAAGGCAATATCCGCAGGGATCACTTCACCCTGCCAGTAAAGCTGAGCCGCCACGCGTCCCGCCAGCTGGCGGTAGATAGCGGTGAACTCGCTGTCCGGCCGGCTGATGACCGTAGGCTTGCCGGCATCCAGATCCTCACGCAGCGTGATATGCAGCGGCATCTGGCCCAGCAGCGCAATATGATACTGGTCCGCCAGCTTCTGCGCGCCGCCGGTGCCGAAAATTGGCTCATGGTGGCCGCAGTTGCTGCAGATATGCATACTCATGTTCTCAACGATGCCCAGCACCGGCACATCAACTTTTTCGAACATCACAATGCCCTTGCGGGCGTCGATTAGCGCGATGTCCTGCGGCGTGGTGACAACCACCGCGCCCGTTACCGGGATGTTTTGCGCAAGGGTAAGCTGAATGTCGCCGGTGCCCGGCGGCATATCCAGCACCAGATAATCCAGATCCGGCCACATGGTTTCCTGCAGCATCTGCATCAGCGCTTTGCTTGCCATTGGGCCGCGCCACACCATGGCGTTTTCATCGGTGACCAGATAACCAATGGAGTTGGTCGCAAGGCCATGCGCGGAGATTGGCGTCATGTGCGTGCCGTCCGGAGAGGTAGGACGTTCATGTTCGGCACCCAGCATGTTTGGAATCGACGGGCCGTAGATATCCGCGTCCAGAATACCGACCTTCGCCCCTTCGGCAGCCAGCGCCAGCGCCAGGTTCACCGCGGTGCTGGACTTCCCTACTCCGCCTTTACCGGAGCTTACGGCGATAATATTTTTTACGCCGTTGATGCCAGGATGGTTTTTCACACGTTTTAAGGTGGCGACGTTATGGCTGAGCTTCCAGTCCACGGCTTTCGCGCCGGTGATGCGCAGCAAATCTGAACTGCACTCCTCCTGCAGCGCTTCAAAGCCGCTTTTCCATACAAACGGCATTAACAGCTCAACGTGCAGCGTATCGTCAAGCATAGCGACGTGATGCAGGCCTTTAAGCACGGTGAGATTGTGCTTCAGGGTTGGGTGCTGAAAATTGGCCAGCGTCCCGGCGACCATCGCGCGCAACTGCTCGGGGGATTTACTTGCCTGGGATTGAGAGTTCATCCCGACTCCTTATGTTTTTTTATCGTACATTGCAGTTTGCTAAGCATACCAGATGCCGCAAGGGGCGATAAAATTTCCTTGTGCACCTTGTGTGGTTTACCGCAGGGCGGGCTTTCGGTTAACATCAAAGCCCTTTTCTCTTTAGAAGATGCAATTCCTACTATGGCTCATGTCGCGAAAAAATTATTGGTAACGTGCGCACTTCCGTACGCTAACGGCTCAATCCACCTCGGTCACATGCTGGAGCATATTCAGGCTGATGTCTGGGTCCGTTACCAACGAATGCGCGGCAACACGGTCAACTTCATCTGCGCGGACGACGCGCACGGCACACCTATCATGCTGAAAGCGCAGCAGTTAGGCATTACGCCGGAGCAGATGATTGGTGCAATGAGCCAGGAGCATCAGACGGATTTCGCCGGCTTCAATATCAGCTATGACAACTATCACTCCACGCACAGCGATGAAAACCGCGAGCTGGCGTCGGTGATTTATGGTCGTCTGAAAGAGAACGGCTTCATTAAAAACCGCACTATCTCCCAGCTTTACGATCCGGAAAAAGGCATGTTCCTGCCGGACCGTTTCGTCAAAGGCACCTGCCCGAAATGTAAATCACCGGATCAGTACGGCGATAACTGCGAAGTGTGCGGCGCGACCTACAGCCCAACCGAGCTTATCGATCCGAAATCCGTAGTCTCCGGCGCTACGCCTGAAATGCGTGACTCCGAGCACTTTTTCTTTGATTTGCCGTCGTTTAGCGAAATGCTGCAGGCCTGGACGCGCAGCGGTGCGCTGCAGGAGCAGGTGGCGAACAAAATGCAGGAGTGGTTCGAGTCAGGCCTGCAACAGTGGGATATTTCCCGCGATGCGCCTTATTTTGGCTTTGAAATCCCGGACGCGCCGGGCAAATACTTCTACGTCTGGCTGGACGCGCCAATCGGCTATATGGGTTCATTTAAAAACCTCTGCGACAAGCGCGGCGACACGGCAAGCTTCGACGAATACTGGAAGAAAGACTCCACCGCCGAGCTGTACCACTTCATCGGTAAAGATATCGTTTACTTCCACAGCCTGTTCTGGCCGGCGATGCTGGAAGGCAGCGGCTTCCGCAAACCTACCAATCTGTTTGTTCACGGCTATGTGACGGTGAACGGCGCGAAGATGTCCAAATCTCGCGGCACCTTCATTAAGGCCAGCACCTGGCTGAACCACTTCGACGCCGACAGCCTGCGCTACTACTACACCGCGAAGCTCTCTTCCCGCATCGACGATATCGACCTGAATCTGGAAGATTTCGTGCAGCGCGTGAACAGCGACATCGTCAACAAAGTGGTGAACCTGGCCTCCCGTAACGCGGGCTTTATCGCCAAACGCTTTGACGGCCAGCTGTCTGCGGAAATTGCCGACCCGGCGCTGTACAAAACCTTTACCGATGCCGCAGCAAGCGTTGGCGAAGCGTGGGAAAGCCGCGAGTTTGGCCGCGCGGTGCGTGAAATCATGGCGCTTGCCGATGTGGCAAACCGCTACGTTGACGAACAGGCTCCGTGGGTGGTGGCAAAACAGGAAGGCCGCGATGCCGACCTGCAGTCCATCTGCACCATGGGTATCAATATGTTCCGCGTGCTGATGACCTGGCTGAAGCCGGTTCTGCCAACGCTTGCCGAACGTGCTGAAGCCTTCCTGAACTGTGAGCTGACCTGGGATGCCATCCAGCAGCCGTTGCTCAACCATAAGGTGAACAACTTCAAAGCGCTGTATAACCGCGTCGATTTGAAGCAGGTTGAAGCGCTGGTTGAAGCCTCGAAAGAAGAGGTGAAAGCAGCACGCCCACCGGCTACCGGCCCGCTGGCGGAGGATCCGATTGGTGAAACCATCGCCTTTGATGACTTCGCCAAAGTAGATTTGCGTATCGCGCTGATCGAAAAAGCGGAGTTCGTGGAAGGCTCGGACAAGCTGCTGCGCCTGACGCTGGATCTGGGCGGCGAGAAACGCAACGTATTCTCCGGCATTCGTTCCGCTTATCCGGAGCCTGCGAAACTGGAAGGCCGCCTGACGGTAATGGTGGCTAACCTTGCGCCGCGTAAAATGCGCTTCGGCATCTCTGAAGGGATGGTGATGGCGGCAGGTCCTGGCGGAAAAGATATCTTCCTGCTAAGCCCGGACAGCGGCGCGCAGCCAGGAATGGCTGTTAAATAACAACTAAAATACCCCGGCGAGCCGGGGTATTTTTTTACATGTCGGATGGCGCTAACGTTTATCCCGCCCGGATGAATCTGGATCGGCGTATGCGCCATCCATCTGTCATCATCCGCAATACTCAAATGTCCGTCTGGTTCCCCACGCGCTTATCGCGCAAAAACACAAACATCAGCCCCAGCCACAGCACGCCGCCCAGCAGGTTAAACAGGCTGAACAGGCCGCTGCCGCCCTGCAGGTAAGCATGTTTACTGACCTCGATGCCGACGGTAAAAATCAGCATCTGCAGCATTCCCATCGCCGCCGATACCGTGCCTTTACTCATCTCGCTTGCGAACAGCGTCAGACGCACCAGGCCCGCGTTGGCAAGACCGATGCCGAAGGCGTACAGGCTCAGGCCGGCGGTCATCCACAGGTAAGCGTGAGACGAAACCACCGTCGCCGCCGCGGCCAGCGCCAGGCCCGGCACAATCCACCAGCCGCCAAGAATAATCAGCGAGCGAACGCTGCGACGCGACGTTAAGCGCGCCAGCACGAGATTACCCACAATCAGCGCGCCGAAAATCGGGACCTGCAACAAGCCGTATTCATACGTGCTTAGCTTCTCGCCGCTGATAATAATCACCGGCGACTGCGCAATCCACGCCAGCAGCGGCAGGCTGACAAAACCTATCGCCAGCGAGCCCGCCACAAAACGGATATTTTTCAGCACCAGTTTGTAGTCGCGGCCAAGTTCTTTTAATGAAAGCTTCTCCCCCAGACGCGTCGCCGTTTCCGGCATTGCGCGTTGCAACCCAAAGAAAGAAAACGCCGCCAGCACCGCGAACAGAATAAACATGGTCTCCCAGGGCGCGTAATGCACCCAGGCCGCGCCCACCAGAGGCCCGAGCAGCGGCGCAATCAGCGCCACGTTCGCCATCAGCGCGGTAATTTTGATACAGACCGCCTCTTCGAACGATTCCTGAATCGCGGCGTACCCCACCGCGCCGATAAAGCACAGGCTGATGCCCTGCAAAAAACGCAGGATGGTGAACTGCTCAATATTCTGCGCAAGCAGCGTGGCAAGGCAGGCGACGATAAACCACACCACGCCGGTGAGCATCACCGGGCGGCGGCCGATTCGGTCAGAGAGCGGCCCTAACAGCCACTGCAAAAACATCCCGCCTGCCAGATAGGCCGTCATCGACGTCGGCACCCATTCGATGCCCGCGTTGTACTGTTCGACAACCGCCAACATGCCCGGCTGGATCATGTCGTTGCCGATATAGGTTGAGAATTCATACAGCACCAGACACAGCGGGAAAAGCAGTGCCTGGCGCCCCAGTCTTTTATTATTTTGCATTAGTTACTCGAGAGGATAATGACCTGAAGAAACGAAAATCTCGCGCAGTTTAATAAATTGCCCGCGCCGTAGATAGTGAATTATGGACGAGACCCGCAGATAGCGCACAACCTTCATTTTGTTTAAGGTTTTCTTAATATCGCCTGCGTATGCTGAACTTTTCCCCTGAAAAATAGTGCTATGGCCGCCCAGGATAATGACCGCTTATCAGATAAAGGTTTGGTAATTAAGATAAACCCGCTTTACCGTCTGCCGGTACGCTTTTACCTTTACCAGTTCATCAGCCTCATGGCGCTTGCCGTCTTGTTTACGTGGCTGTCGCGCAATGAAGGGCTGGACAGGCTGATCACGGGTTACTGGTATGACGCAGCAAGCCGTAGCTTTCCGCTGCAAAAGGATCCTCTGCTCGATCTGCTCAACCACCGGCTGCTGAAAGACATTGTCATCGTCGGGGGCGCTCTCGCTCTGATTTATGGCCTGATTCGCCGTCAGCCGCGCCTGATAACGGTCGCCGTGCTGTCTGGACTGGGCGCGCTGACCGTGGGCATCCTGAAGGCTACCAGCCACCACTCCTGCCCGTGGGATCTGCTGGAGTACGGCGGCAAAGCGCTCTCTTATCCCCTGTTCGGCCAGGCGCCGGAAGGGAGCGGACCCGGACGCTGCTTCCCGGGCGGACACGCCTCAAGCGGCTTTGCCGTGATGGCGCTGTTCTTTTTGTTTTACCGCGAGCGTCCAGCGCTCGCATGGTGCTGTCTGGCAGGCGGCATCGTACTCGGGCTTACCATGGGCTACGGCCAGGTAATGCGCGGCGCGCACTTTTTCAGCCACAACCTGTGGGCGGGCTGGTGGGTATGGTTAACGCAGCTGGTGGCGTACGGCATCGTCTCCACCTTGATAGTTAAGGAACCAAAATCGTTATGATGGAACAACTTAATCAGGCGCTCTTTTTACTGATTAACGCCACGCCAGCCTCGCCGGAATGGCTAATCAGGCTGGCCATTTTTATTGCCAAAGACCTGATAAACATCGTCCCGCTGCTGATAGCCGTTCTCTGGCTGTGGGGCCAGCGTAAGCGGATTACAGCCCAGCGCGAAATGGTGATTAAAACCGCGATGGCAATTATGATCAGCGTTTCCCTTTCCTGGATTGTCGGCCATCTTTTTCCGCACGATCGCCCGTTTGTTGACGGTATTGGCTATAACTTTCTCCATCACGCCGCGGATGACTCCTATCCCAGCGACCACGGGACGGTGATCTTCACCTTCGCGCTGGCTTTCTGGTTCTGGCACCGCGTGTGGTCAGGCGCGACGATCTTCGCCCTCGCCTGCGCAATAGCCTGGTCGCGGGTCTATCTGGGCGTGCACTGGCCGCTGGATATGCTGGGCGGATTGCTGGTGGGCCTCTGTGCCTGCGGGGTTGCGCAAATGCTGTGGAACGCCTGGGGAGCGCTGATGTATAAGCGTCTGCATCAGGCACACCGCTTCTGCTTCGCGCTGTTTATCCGCAAGGGCTGGGTGCGTGACTAAGCGTTTTGGCGCAGGTAATATGCGTTATCGAATAACTCCCCTCCCTCTCTTATCGGCGGGGCAAGGGAATGGAATGTGCAGATTACATGATGGAAACCCGGCGCGACGAACGCATCAATCGCCTGATCCAGGCGTTAAAACGCAGCGATAAAATTCATCTCAAGGAGGCGGCCAGCCTGCTGGGCGTCTCAGAGATGACCATCCGTCGCGATCTGAGCAGCGAATCCGCGCCCGTGGTGCTGCTGGGCGGCTATGTGGTGCTTGAACCGCGCAGCTCAACCGCCAGCCACTATTTGCTAAGCGATCAGAAGACGCGTCATATTGAAGAAAAACGTCAGGCCGCGCGCCTGGCGGCGGCGGCGATCCGCCCGCATCAGACGGTCTTTTTTGACTGCGGCACCACCACGCCTTACATCATCGAAGCCCTGGACGACGACCTGGCGTTCACCGGCGTTTGCTATTCCCTGAACACCTTTCTCGCCCTGCAGGACAAGCCCAACTGCCGCGTTATCTTAAGCGGCGGTGAATTCCACGCCAGCAACGCGATTTTCAAGCCGATTAATTTTCAGGAATGTTTAAGCAATCTCTGCCCGGATATCGCCTTTTTCTCGGCGGCGGGTCTGCACACGCGTCACGGCGCCACCTGCTTTAACCTTGATGAGCTGCCGGTAAAACACTGGGCGCTGTCGATGTCGCAGCTTTGCGTGCTGGTGGTGGACGGCAGCAAGTTCGGCAAAGTACGCCCGGCCTGCATGGGGCCGCTGTCGTCGTTCCATACCATTATCAGCAATGAAAAACCCGCCGCGGAGTTTGTGGATTACGCCACGGCGGAGAATATCAAACTGCTCTGGTGATCAGGAGAACCAGCTGCCGAACCAGCTGTGGAACTTCATCAGTACGAAGTCCCACATCCGGCTGAAGAAACCGCCTTCTTTCACATCCTCCATCACCATTAGCGGGCGCTGTTCGATGGATTTGCCGTTTAGCTGGAAGTCGATGGCGCCGACAACCTGGCCTTTTTTCAGCGGCGCGGTGAGCTGTGGCTCGGTCAGCGTAAAGCTTGCCTTCAGGTTTTTCAGCTGCCCACGCGGGATGGTGACCGAGCCGCTTTCGCCCGCGCCGAGCTTCACCTCGCTACTGTCCCCAAACCAAACGCGCTGCGTCACGAAAGTGGCGTCCGGCTTGATTGGCGTAACGGTTTCATAGAAGCGAAAGCCCCACGTCAGCAGCTTTTCACTTTCGTTAAAGCGGATGCGGTCGGTTTTGGTGCCCAGCACCACGGAAATCAGGCGCATATCGCCCTGCGTCGCCGAAGCCACCAGGTTGTATCCCGCCCCTGCCGTCGTGCCGGTTTTCATGCCGTCCACGTTCAGGTTCGAGCTCCACAGCAGGCGGTTGCGGTTTGGCTGCTTGATTTTGTTGAAGGTGAACTCTTTCTCTTTGTGGATAGCGTACTCTTCCGGCACGTCGTGAATCAGGGCTTTGCCTAACAGCGCCATATCGCGCGCGGTGCTGAACTGCCCCGGCGCGTCCAGGCCGTGTACCGTTTTAAAGGTGGTGTTAGTGAGGTTGAGTTTTTGCGCGTAGTTATTCATCAGGCTCACGAAAGAGTCCTGGCTGCCCGCGACAAAATCCGCGATGGCGATGCTGGCGTCATTACCCGACTGGATAATCACCCCTTTGTTCAGGTCTTCCACCGAGACTAAATCCCCCGGCTTCAGGAACATCAGCGAGGAGCCGCGCAGCACCGGGTTGCCGGTTGCCCATGCGTCCTTGCCGATGGTCACCATATCGGTAAGGTGGATTTTTTCCGCTTTCAGCGCCTGGCCAACCACGTAGCTGGTCATTAATTTGGTCAGGCTTGCCGGATCGAGCTTTTCATCGGCGTTGCCTTCTGCCAGCACTTTACCGCTGGCGTAATCCATTAAAATCCAGGCTCTGGCGTCAACCTGTGGGGCATTTGCCGTTGTCTGTTCAGCCGCGACCGCCGGAGCCGCCAGTAACAGAAGGGTCGTCCCTGCAAGCAGGGCTCGTAACGACGCAGGGAGTAGCAAGCTCTTCATAAAACCACCCGAGTATCCATTCAAAAAAGTCACGACTTACGCCGCCATACGGTATTTCAAGTTGTCAGTAAAGCGTGTGAATCTACTTAAAGAAATAAGTCGTTGGTAAAGTTTGTTAAGTTTATTCGAAATTTGCCGTACCCGCCGCCGTCTGGCTCATTTTTTATGGCCTGCGGCGGTGATAAAGTGTTTTCTGAAACCATAGTCACACTGAATATGAAACGCACTCATCAATCAGGAGCAAATATGATAACCGTTTGGGGCAGAGATAATTCGACCAATGTCAAGAAGGTGCTGTGGTGCCTGGAGGAGCTGGGACAGGCTTACCGCTCCATTCCGGCGGGCGGCAAATTTGGTAAAACGCACGACGCGGACTATCTGGCGATGAACCCTAACGCGCTGGTGCCGTGCATCCATGATGACGCCACAAATCTGACGCTGTGGGAATCCAATACCATCGTGCGCTATCTCGCCGCGCAGTACGGGAAGGATTCATTGTGGATTGAGGAGCCGGCTGCGCGAGCGCAGGGTGAAAAATGGATGGACTGGGCGGCAACAACCCTGGCTATTCCCTACCGCGGCGTCTTTATGGGCCTTGTGCGAACCGCCCCGGAACAGCGCGACCAGAAGCTTATTGATGAAAGTATTGTGCAGTGCGACAAGCTGTTTACCCTTCTGGATGCGGAGCTGGCGAAGCAGCCGTAGTTTAGCGGCGCAGAGTTTGGGACAGCGGATATCGCGCTGGGACCTACGCTTTACGCCTTGCTGAACCTTGAGGTGAAATGGGGCGCGCACGTTAACTTGCGACGCTGGTATCAACAGTTGACCCAGCGCCCGGCGTTTCAGAAAAGCGTGATGATCCCCTTAAGCTGACGGGCTGAGCTTCAGCAACTGTCCGTCAGATTCGTCGGTCAGGACGTAGACAAACCCGTCCGGGCCGACGCGAACATCGCGAATACGCTGTTTTCTGTCATCCAGCAGGCGCTGCTGCCCGGTCACCTTGTCGTCCTTAAGCGTCAGCTCAATCAGGTTTTTCTCCTTGAGCGCGCCGATAAACAGCTTCCCTTTCCACTGCGGAAATTTATCTGCGTCATAGAACGCCATGCCGCTTATCGCCGGTGAGACTTTCCAGTAATAAACCGGCTGCTCGGTGCCTTTGACTATCTCTCCCTTCGCTTCCGGGATCTTCATTCCGCTGTAGTTAATGCCCCATGTCGCAAGCGGCCAGCCGTAGTTTTTGCCCGCCTGCGGGATATTGATTTCATCGCCGCCGCGCGGGCCGTGTTCGTTCAGCCACAGCTCGCCGTTAGCCGGATTGATCGCCAGCCCCTGAGGATTACGATGTCCGTAAGACCAGATTTCAGCGCGCGCGCCCTGCTGGCCTGCAAATGGATTATCTTTGGGAACCGTACCGTCTTCGTTAAGGCGCACCACTTTTCCCTGCAGCTTGTCGAGATCCTGCGCCGTAGGCCGCTGGTTATTTTCCCCCAGCGCTATAAACAGATGCCCTTTTCCATCGAAAACCATGCGTCCGCCAAAGTGGTTGCCGGTGGAGAGTTTGGGCTGCTGGCGGAACACCACTTTAAAATCTTCCAGCCGTTTAAGGTTGTCGCTCAGGGTGCCGTAGCCCACGGCGGTTCCCGCTTTATCGCCATCGCCATCGCCATCGCCAGCTTCTGCAAAGCTAAGCCACACTTTGCGGCTGCGTTCAAAATCAGGCGCCAGCGCCACGTCGAACAGCCCGCCCTGCCCGTGCGCCCAGACCTTCGGCACGCCGACAATGGGATCGCCCAGCCCGGCGCCCGGCTGCCAGTGGCGTAGCTGCCCGTCACGCAGCGTAATCAACATGCCTTTGTTGGCCGGCAAAAATGCCAGCGACCAGGGATGATCGAGCTTGCTTTGCAGCACGTCCACTTTCACCTCAGCGGCCTGAACGCAGACCGTGGAAAGCATAAGCGCTGCGAAGATAAATGCGCGGGATGAAGGCCAGGACATACAGCATCTCCTTTTACGTTAACAGCATAAGGGTAGCCGTCCGCGCTCACCGGGAGAGGATTTTTACACAATCTTAAAATGCAGCCGGGGGAGTCGCCTCCCCCGTGGTTACGCCTCGATGGCCTGGCGGCTGACGAGCAGTCCGTTCAGGCTATGAGAAAGCTTCTCCAGACAGCTTTCCAGCTTATCGGCGTCTATCGCAATATAGTGCGGACAGTCATGCTGTCCGGTCATCAGACAGACAGCGGCGGAAGAGACCGCCGCAATGCCTCCATCGAAGGAGGCGATTTCCTGCGGCAGGAATATTATCTTCACCTCGGGTAAGTTCTGGCGATACTCGGTGCACAGCTCGAAGAGATTATCGCGCAGATGCTCACTCTCGACGACCGTCATATAACCTTTCGCCCGCCGCAACGAGAGATAGGCTGCGAGGTCTATTTTTGCAACGATCATCTTTTGCAGAAGATCGCGCCTGAGCGTACTCCTGGACATGCATTTATCCTCCCTATGAAGTGAACCCATAACATTCATATAGAGTATGGTCACTTTTTAGCCAGTAAGGGGGTTATTGCAGCAGATTTTGATCCGCCGCAATAACCTTGCGTAACGCAAAACTGAGGGAGAGAGGCACTTCAGATGGCGGCGTTTTTACGGCAGGCCGATGCCATATTTTGTTCGCGCCATAACTGGCGCAGCACGCTGTGGCCAAGGTTGTTCTGCCAGGTAAAACTGTTTTGTAAAACCACTACCGCGAAGTGGTGCTGCCGGTCGATGCCAATATAGCTGGAATAGCCGCCGATATAGCCCACCTGATAGGTGATGGTCTGTTCGCCATAGGTATCGCTTACCCAGGCAATATTCGCGGCTTCTTTTTCACGCGGATAATAAACCTGCATTGCATCGTGCATGGCGCTATCCAGCAGGCTGTTTCCCGTGCTGCCGAGGTGTGCTGCGGCAAAGGTAAGCAAATCGGCTGTATCGGCATATAACCCGCCTGCGCCAAGCATATTGCCCGTGAACTGCCAGTCCGGCACAACCTGTCCGGCCGGGACAAATTTTGGCTGGCTGCCGGCGTGGCCGATCGCCCGAAGCGGATAAGCCTTTAACTTCTGCGGCGTAAAGCTGGCGTGATGAATGCCCAGAGGGGCGAACAGCAATGCGTCCACAAGCTGGTCCGCTCGCCGTCCGGTCTGGTAGTTCAGCATATAATCCAGCACCGCGTAGCCGAGGTTTGAATAGCGAGGCTCATCGCTTGCGGGCTTCACAAAGTATGCCAGATCCTCAACGACCCGGTCGCTGTCGAGGTGGGCGTAAAAGTTTTCCCCATTCCCCAGATAGCGGATGAACGCGGCCAGCATCGGTAGATCCATATTCTGGCGCGGCAGGCCGGAAGTATGGGTGACGAGCTGCAGCAGCGTGATCTTCTTCGCGTCATCGCTCAGCGCAACCGTGGGCGGCAGCAGCGTTTCAAGCGTATCAGACCAGCGCAAGCGGCCCTGCGCCACCAGCACCGCCGTGGCTTCTGCGGTCATGCCTTTGCTGAGCGACCCTACCGCAAACAGCGTATTTTCATTAACCGGATTGCGATGCTCGCGGTCCGTTACGCCGTAGCGCCAGTAATGACGCTGATTCTGCGCGTCAATGACGCCCACCACCATGCCGGGCGAGTGCTGCTCAACCATCAGCGGCAGCCACGCATTTATATCGCGCGGCTGAGGATCGCCGCAGGCGCGCTGCGCCCGCTGCGGCACTTCCGCCACGGGCGCAACGTTCGAGAGCGTGCCGCATCCCGCCAGCAGACAGCTTAACGTCAGGATTAGCGTCCGGTTAGCGTTCACGTGCAGCGGCAACCCATTAGCAAGAAGACGAGGTTAATTTGCGGCAACGCAGGGCTTTGAACTCAGTTCGATGACCAGCGTGCGGTTATTGCCTTCTTTCTTCACCGCAAGCTGGCTGCTGTGGTAGCGATACAGCGCCTGGCCGCCGCTCATATGCTGATAGGAATAGCGTCTGCCGTTGTAGAAGGCGTAGTCGCCGTCCAGCGCCAGTTTTTCCCCGCCGCAAACGAATTTTTGCGCCGTCTCTGACGGCGTATTGAGCGGCGTAGGAATAGCGTTACAGGCAGACAGCAACAGCGTGGCCGCAACCATGCCGGTTAAAGCGAGGATCTTGCGCATTAAGGAGTCCTTGTGGGTGAGGTCATTATCATTGGATGAAACGGCAGTGATAATAAAACGTACCGCTGCGGCAAGCAAAACAAGAGATGCCGTAAGGGGCAGGAAAAGACTGAAAAGTTGTCTGCGATAACATCTGGTAGAGGGTTACCGCAAACCCGTGTAGAATCGCCCGGTTTTTATTTCTTGTTTACTTTGTGAGCGTACACCCATGCATCAACCCCGTATTGGCTTTGTCTCCCTCGGCTGCCCGAAAAACCTTGTCGATTCAGAACGAATTCTCACCGAGCTGCGCACCGAAGGGTACGATGTCGTGCCCAGCTATGACGATGCCGATATGGTTATCGTGAATACCTGCGGCTTTATCGACAGCGCGGTACAAGAGTCGCTGGAAGCGATCGGTGAAGCGCTGAATGAAAATGGCAAAGTCATTGTGACCGGCTGCCTGGGTGCCAAAGAAGATCAAATTCGTGAAGTGCATCCGAAGGTGCTGGAAATCACCGGGCCGCACAGCTATGAGCAGGTTCTTGAGCACGTTCACCACTATGTGCCAAAACCTAAGCACAATCCGTTTCTGAGCCTGGTGCCGGAACAGGGCGTGAAGCTGACGCCGCGCCATTATGCCTATCTGAAAATTTCCGAAGGCTGTAACCACCGCTGCACCTTCTGCATTATCCCTTCCATGCGCGGCGATCTCGACAGCCGCCCCGTGGGCGACGTGCTGGCGGAAGCGAAACGTCTGGTGGATGCGGGCGTGAAAGAGCTGCTGGTTATCTCGCAGGATACTTCCGCGTACGGCGTGGACGTGAAGCACCGCACCGGCTTCTACAACGGTGAACCGGTCAAAACCAGCATGGTCAGCCTGTGCGAACAGCTTTCTAAGCTCGGCGTCTGGACGCGCCTGCACTACGTTTACCCGTACCCGCACGTTGACGATGTGATCCCGCTGATGGCGGAAGGCAAAATCCTGCCGTACCTGGATATTCCTTTGCAGCACGCCAGCCCGCGCATCCTCAAGCTGATGAAGCGTCCGGGCAGCGTGGACAGGCAGCTTGCGCGCATTAAACAATGGCGCGAGATTTGCCCGGACCTGACCCTGCGCTCCACCTTCATCGTCGGCTTCCCTGGCGAAACGGAGGAGGACTTCCAGATGCTGCTCGACTTCCTGAAAGAGGCGCGTCTCGATCGCGTTGGCTGCTTCAAGTACAGCCCCGTCGAAGGCGCTACCGCCAACGAACTGGCGGACCAGGTGCCGGAAGAGGTGAAAGAGGAACGCTGGAACCGCTTTATGCAGCTACAGCAGCAGATCTCCGCCGAACGCCTGCAGGAAAAGGTAGGCCGCGAGATTCTGGTGATCGTTGATGAAATAGACGAAGAAGGCGCGATTGGCCGCAGCATGGCGGACGCGCCGGAAATCGACGGCGCGGTTTACCTCAATGGCGAAAGCAAACTGAAACCGGGCGACGTGGTGCGCGTGAAAGTAGATAACGCGGACGAATACGATCTCTGGGGTACGGTAGTTTAATTCCGCGGACGGCAGGTGGCGCTGACGCTTACCTGCCCTACAAAACGTTGTGGCGGGGGCATTGACGCTTACCTGCCCTACAAAAACGTTGTGGCGGGCGCGGACGGCAGGTGGCGCTGACGCTTACCTGCCCTACAAAAACGTTGCGACGGATGGCGTTAATACTTACCTGCCCGACAAAACGTTGTGGCGGGTGGCATTGACGCTTACCTGCCCTACAAAGCGTTGCGACGGGTGGCATTGACGCTTCTCTGCTCCATAAACTTCTCTCGTAGGGTGGATAAGCGCCAGCGCCATCCACCTTTTTCGAAACTATCCCTTAATCTTCGGGTCCAGCGCATCCCGCAAACCGTCCCCCAGCAGATTAAACGCCAGCACCGTCAGGAAGATTGCAAGGCTTGGGAAGATCGCCACATGCGGCGCCATCACCATGTCCGCTCGCGCTTCGTTAAGCATTGCGCCCCACTCCGGCGTGGGCGGCTGGGCGCCTAACCCCAGAAATGACAGGCTTGCCGCCGAAATAATCGACGTGCCGATGCGCATGGTGAAATAAACCACGATGGACGACACCGTGCCGGGCAAAATATGGCGGAAAATTATCGTCGAGTCTGAGGCGCCGATGCTGCGTGCCGATTCGATAAAGGTTTGCTGTTTCAGCACCAGCGTATTGCCGCGTACCAGACGAGCAAACGCCGGGATGCTGAAAATCGCCACCGCGATAATCACGTTTGCCATGCCGCTGCCCATCACCGCCACCACGGCGATAGCAAGCAGAATGCCCGGGAAAGCAAACAGCACGTCGCAGATGCGCATGATTATGCGATCCCACCAGCCTTCGTAATACCCGGCCAGCAGGCCGAAGAAGGTGCCGATAAGTGCGCCGATAAGCACCGAGAAAA